>JAVHVH010000297.1:0-34632 GCA_032160665.1 Pseudonocardiales bacterium | reverse complement strand
GGAACGATCGGTATCTCTACGGCTATGGAGGTGCCGGCCCGGGCGGGACTGTGCACCGTGAACGTCCCGCCGATGGCCTCGACGCGGTCCCGCAGCCCGACCAGCCCGGAGCCGCGCCCCGGGTCGGCGCCGCCGATCCCGTCGTCGCTGACCGACAGCAAGAGCACCTTGTCGGGCGCATCCACCACGACCTGGATCGCGGAGGCCCGCGCGTGCTTGGCCGCGTTGGTGAGCAGTTCGGACACCACGTAGTAGGTCGTGACCTCGACCTGCTGCGGCAGGCGCTTCTGGACGCGCAGGTTGAGTTCGACCCCGATCGGCGATCGGCGGGCCAATGCGTTGAGCGCCGGCCGCAGGCCGCCTTCGGCCAGGGTGGCCGGATGGAGCCCGCGCGACAGTTCACGCAGCTCGTCCAGGACGCTGACCAGGCCGTCGGCGACCCCCGATAGCTCATCGCGCAGCTCGTCGCGTTCCGGCGGCACTGCGGCTTTCACAGCGCGCACGCTGAGGGCAAGCGTGACAAGCATTTGCTGCGCGCCGTCGTGCAGGTCGCGCTCGATCCGTCGCCGCGTCCCGTCGGCGGCAGCAACGATGCGCGCGCGTGAGGCCCTCAGTTCGGCCTGGTTCTCCGCGTTCCTGATCGCGGTCGCGAGCAGTTCGCTGAAGTCAGCCATATGCTGCGCGGCGTCACCGGACAAAGCCGTGCTGCGGGTTGCCACGGCGATTAAGCCCCACGGACGTCCCTCGATCACGACGGCGCTGACAATGCTCGACCGGATCCCCATCTCGCGGGCCGCCTCGCTACATGCACCCGAGGCCGCTTCGTCCTCCGCGAGCGGCCACCGGCTGCCCACGGGCACGTCGGCGCCGACCGCCCCCCAGTGGGCCAGAACCGTGGTCAACCCATCCGGATCGCGGCGCGCCAAGACGGCGATCTCGGCGCCCAGGAGGAGCCCTACCTCGTCGGCGATCTCCGAGAAGACCTCGATCGGCGGCAGTCCGCGCGCGACAAGCGACGCGATCCGTCGCAACGCAGCCTGCTCCTGAGCCAGCCGGGCCGCTTCCCGAGCCCGCTGCCGTAGCCGAGTCGCGAGCAGGCTCGCCATGATCGCCGTCGCCAGGAAGGCGACCAGCGCCTCGGCATCGGCCAGGTTCGGGAGCCTGGAGGCGTGCTGAGGCCCGAGGAAGAAATAGTCGAACGCCACCGCGCTGAGCACCGATGCCACGAACGCGAAGGCAGGACCCCACCGCACGGCGACCGTCAAGACGACCAAGATGTAGATCACGGCCAAACCGCGGGACGGGCCGTGGGGATGCACGAGCTTGATCACTGTTGTGACCGCGGCGACGAGGGCGACGCTCGCCAGCGATCCGATCAGCCGTCGCCTTACGGTTGGCGTCATATAGCCATGCTGACAACTCGCCAGGTTTCCCGCCAGATCGCGGTTCGCCGGGCACCACCTCGTCGACCTCGTCCGCGTCCAGGCCGCGCTACGAGGCGTCCGCGCGGATGCCCACGTCTCCGCGGCCGATCGCGTCGAGCTTCGCGATCGCGTCGGCCGGTAGCTCGAGGGCGGCGCCGGCGACGTTCTCACGCAGGTGCGCCACAGACGACGTGCCTGGGATCAGCAGCATGTTCGAAGACCGCTGCAGCAGCCAGGCGAGCGCGACGGCCATCGGGGTCGCGCCGAGCCGCTGCGCGACCGCCTGCAGCGCGTCCGACTGCAGCGGCGAGAAGCCGCCGAGAGGGAAGTACGGGACGTACGCGAGGCCTTGTCGCACGGTGAGGTCCACGAGTGCGTCGTCGCCACGGCGAGCAATGTTGTAGAAGTTCTGCACGCACACGACTGGCGCGATCGTCTGCGCCTCGGCGAGCTGGTCGGCGCTGACGGTGCTGAGGCCGAGATGCCGGATCAGGCCCTGCTGTTGCAGCGCGGCGAGCGTCTCGAACTGCTCCGCGATCGAGCCTGGCTCGGGTGCGTCCAACCCGCCGACGCGAAGGTTCACGACGTCGAGCACGTCGAGCCCGAGATGCTCCAGGTTGTCGTGGACCTGCGCCCGTAGCTCCGCCGGCGTGCGGGCGTGCGGCCACCCACCCTGAGCGTCGCGGCGGGCGCCGACCTTCGTGACGATGTGCAGATCGCCGGGGTACGGCGCGAGGGCCTCGCGGATGATCTCGTTCGTGACGTACGGGCCGTAGAAGTCAGCGGTGTCGATGTGCCGGATGCCGAGATCGACCGCCGTGCGCAGTACGGCGATCGCGGCGTCGCGGTGCTTCGGTGGCCCGAAGACGCCGGGGCCGGCCAGTTGCATGGCGCCGTACCCGACGCGGGTGAGCTCGAGGTCGCCGACGCGATAGGCGCCACCGGGGAGGTCGAGGGGTGACATGAATCCCTTCCTGCGCGCGGGCGCGGGCCGCGAGCAGGATCCACGATGCCCCGTCCGCAGTTGGCCAGGCAGTGCCCCGCTCATCCTGGGCGTGGCAGGACCAGGATGCGCGGCCGGGCCGTGCCTACAGTGGATACGTGACCGGGTCGAACGCGCTGGGCGAGTACTTGCGGGCGCGCCGCGAGCTCGTCGATCCCGCTGACGTCGGGCTGCGCGTCGCGGGCGTCCGGCGGACGCCGGGCCTGCGCCGGGAGGAGGTCGCGACCCTCGCCGGGATCAGCGCCGACTACTACCTGCGGCTCGAGCAAGGCCGCGATCGCAACCCGTCGCCGCCGGTGCTCGAGGCGCTGGCTCGCGTGTTCGGGCTCGATGCGACCGCGACGCATTACCTACTGAGTCTCTCCGTCGCCCGGCCCTCGACGCCCAGGCGACCGCGCCGCGAAGTCGTGCCGCCGGGCATTCGGCAGCTGCTCGCCGCGCTTGACCTGCCGGCGTTCGTCGAGAGCCGGATGTTCGACGTGCTCGCCGCCAACCCGCTCGCGACCGCCCTGTCGCCGTGCATCCGACCGGGGGAGAATCGGCTTCGGTCGGTGTTCCTCGACGAGGATGAGCAGGATCTGTACCCCGACTGGGAGCAAGCCACCGGCGGCATGATCGCGTCGTTCCGCGCCTCGATCGGCACGGCCGTCGACGACCCGCGTACCGCGCAGCTCGTCGGCGAGCTCTCCCTTGCCAGCGATCTGTTCCGGCGCCTCTGGGCGCGTCACGACGTCAACGCGCTCGCGGGCGGCCCGGCGCGAATGCGCCACCCGCAGGTCGGGATGCTCGAGCTGCGCCGCGAGAAGCTGCCGATCGGCGACTCCGACGGCCAGCTGCTGGTGATCTATCACGCAGAGCCGTACTCCGACAGCACGAGGTCACTCGCGCTGCTCGGGTCCCTCGTCGCAACCGACGAGCCGGCGGAGGCCGAAGCCAGAGCCGCACGACAGGCGCGCGGCTCATCGCGCGGATAGTCTCGCCGCTCAGGCCAGGCCGTGCGGCGCAGCCCTGCCGGTGTCAGTCCTTGATCTCGCAGATGACCGAGCCCGCGGTGACGACGGCGCCAACTTCGGCATTCAGGTTCGTGACCGTCCCCGCCTTGTGCGCTTTGAGCGGCTGCTCCATCTTCATCGCTTCGAGCACGACGATCGCCTGACCGGCCTCGACGACGTCACCTTCCGCGGCCGACACCTTGACGATCGTCCCCTGCATCGGCGCGGTCAGCGCGTCGCCTGATGCGGCTGCGCCGGACTTCTTGCCCGCCGATCGCTTCGGAGCAGCCTTGCGCGCGCTGCCTGCGCCGCCGGCACCGAAGCCCGCGGGCAGCGACACCTCGAGTCGCTTTCCGCCGACCTCGACGACGATGGTCTCGCGCGGCGCGGCTTCGTTGGACTCTGCTGGTGCGGCGCCGTACGGCTCGATCTGATTGTCGAACTCGGTTTCGATCCACTGCGTGAAGATGGTGAACGGGTCGGCCGTGAATGCCTCGTCGCGCACGACCGCACGGTGGAACGGGAGCGCGGTGGCCATGCCCTCAACGATGAACTCGTCCAGCGCGCGGCGCGCCCGCGCCAGGGCCTCGTCCCGGCTCTCGCCGGTGACGATCAGCTTGGCCAGCAGCGAGTCGAAGGCACCGCCGATCACCGATTCGCCCTCGATACCGGAATCGACGCGTACCCCGGGGCCGGCCGGTTCGCGGTAGGTGGTGACCGTTCCGGGGGCTGGGAGGAAGTTGCGGCCCGGGTCCTCGCCGTTGATCCGGAACTCGAAGGCGTGCCCGCGCGGCGAAGGATCGCCATCGAAGCGCAGCTTCTCGCCGTCCGCGATCCGGAACTGTTCGCGGACGAGGTCGATGCCGCTCGTCTCCTCGGTTACCGGGTGCTCGACCTGCAGGCGGGTGTTGACCTCGAGGAAGCTGATGACGCCGTCGGACCCGACGAGGTACTCGACGGTGCCCGCGCCGTGGTAGCCGGCCTCGCGGCAAATCGCCTTCGCCGAAGCGTGGATCGTGGCGCGCTGCTCATCGGTCAGGAACGGTGCCGGCGCCTCCTCGACCAGCTTCTGGTTGCGTCGCTGCAGCGAGCAGTCACGGGTGCCGACAACGATGACGTTCCCGTGCTGGTCGGCGAGTACCTGCGCCTCGACGTGCCGCGAGCGATCCAGGTAGCGCTCGACGAAGCACTCGCCTCGGCCGAACGCGGCTACCGCTTCTCGCACCGCGCTGTCGTACATGTCGGGGATCTCGTCCATGTCCCGGGCGATCTTCAACCCCCGGCCGCCGCCGCCGAAGGCCGCCTTGATGGCAATCGGCAGGCCGTGCTCCTTGGCGAATGCGATGACCTCGTCGGCGCCGGACACCGGATCCTTGGTGCCGGCGACGAGCGGCGCGCCTGCGGCTTGGGCGATGTGCCGCGCCGTCACCTTGTCGCCGAGATCGCGGATCGCTTGCGGCGACGGGCCGATCCAGGTCAGCTCCGCGTCGATGACGGCCTGGGCGAAATCGGCGTTCTCAGAGAGGAAGCCGTAGCCGGGGTGAACCGCGTCGGCACCGGACTGCCGGGCGGCGGCGATCACCTTGTCGATGACGAGGTACGAGTCGCCGGGCGTCGATCCTCCGAGTGAGTACGCCTCGTCGGCCATCCGGACGTGCAGGGCGTCGCGGTCGGGTTCGGCATAGATCGCGACGGAAGTGTATCCGGCGTCCCGGCAGGCCCGGATGACCCGAACCGCGATCTCGCCCCGATTGGCGATGAGCACCTTCTGCACGGTCCAGCCTCCTGCGAGTCCGCGCCCTGCTCGAACGCAGGAACGCCGTCGGCCGCAGATTACCCGTCGGGCGTTGTCCGGCTGACGGCGTGTGCCGCGCGGTTGAGCCGGCTTACTTCCAGATCCGGACCCAGTCGACCTGCGTCGTCGCGGGCATCGGGGTCGTGGCCGGATTGAAGGGGTTCCGACCGATGCCGAGCGCCTGCGTCAGCGTGAGGTAGAACGGCTGATTGAACGGCCCGCCCGGAACGGAGCTCATCGCGCGGTAATCGTCGATCAGGCAGGTCGCGCCGTCGAAGGTGATGGTCATCCTCGTCGGCGTCCACACCAATGCGTACTCGTGGAACGCGTGAACGTCCTTGATCAGGCAGTACCTGTTCGTCACGTTGTTGACGGTGCTGCCGCCCGGCTGGAAGAGCGAGTAGGTCAGCCGATGCAGGTAGTGGATGTAGGGGATCACCCGATCGGCATAGCGGCTGTACTCCTCGGCGATGTCGATCTCGCCGGATTCCGGCCACGAGACGTGCGCGGCCGGATCCTGCGGCCACATCCAGATCGCCGACTGCAGCCCGGCCACCGTCGCGGCCGGGAACTGCGCGCGGACGGCGAACCGGCCGTAGGTCTGGGAGAACCTGTCGTACGTCGAGACCTGACCGCTCGTGTACTGCGTGCGGAGGTTGGTGCCCGGGCCTTGGCACAACAACGGCGCGGCCTCCCGGCGGGCGGTGAGGCTCAGGTGACCGTTGCCGACGGCGATGTTGTTGCGGGAGTCCACGAAGCACGCCGCGCCGCCGGTCGTCCCGGTGTGCGCCGTCGTCACCGCCATCCACTTCGTCCGGTCGAGTGCGGTGCCGCTGAACTCGTCGTCGAAGGTGCACCTCCAGTAGCCGCCGCCCGGCTTCGCGATACTCGGTCCGGCGCAGGTGGTGCCGATAGCGGCCCCGGCCCCGGTTTCGCTGCTCGTGACCACGAGGACGGGCAGCGCCAGACTGCCGGCACACAGCAACGTCACCAGGGCAGGGCGGAACAACTTGATCAGCATCGACGGGCCTGTCGTCCGGGGGGCGGGCGGGGTCCGAGCGGCCGTCAGGGGCCGCCGTTTCCCGAAACCTAGGGCAGGTCAGGACCGTCAGCAATTCGAAGCAGGTCGTGGTGTGCCGTTACTTCCAGATTCGGACGTAATCGACCTGTGTGGTCGCGGGCAATGGTGTCGTTCCGGCAACGAAGGCGTTGTCACCGATGCCCAGAGCCTGAGTGAGAGCCATGAAGAAGGGCTGGTCGAACGGTGCCGGGCTAGCTACGTTCGTCGCCGAGTAATTGTCGACGATGCAGTTGTTGCCGTTGACGCGCAGCGTGATCTGTCCCGGCGCCCACACGACGGTGTAGGTGTTGAACGCTGCCTTGTCGTACGAGCAGGTCATCCCCGGCTGCGCGCTCGGGCCTGGCAGGGCGGTGTAGATGTTGGTGTTGGCCGCCCAGTTCACCGTCGACTGCAGGTACCGGTAGTGCAGGTACGGGATGTTCCAGCCGGCGTACTTGCTGTAGAACTCGCCGAAGTCGATCTCACCGGACGCCGGCCAGAGGCCGTACTTGAATGAGTTCACCGGCCACAGCCAGAGCGTCTCTTGCAGGCCCTTGATCGTCGTGGCCGGCAGCTTCGCGCGAACGTCGAACCGTCCGTAGGTCTGCGAGAACTTGTTGAAACCGTTGACCGTCCCGCTGGTGTACTGGGTGACGTAGGGGGCGACCGGGCTGCCGCAGGTGAACGGCGCCGATTCCCGCCGGACCGTGAGCTTCAACGTTCCGCTCGAGACCGACACATTGTTCGGCGAGTTGACGAAGCACTCGATACCCGAGTGGAAGTTGCTGGCCGCGGTCGTCTGGACCGTCCATTTGGTCGTGTCCAAGGCGGTACCGCTGAACTCGTCGTCGAACGTGCACGTCCAGGTGCTGCCGTCGGGTTTGACGGGTGTCTGGCCGCCGCACGGCGCTGCGGGGTCGGCCGGGGTCGGCGCTGGTTTCGCCGCGGCAGCGAATTGGGCCTCGGCGGCGGTCTTGGCGCGTGCCGTTGCCACGGCCTTCGCGGCGGAGACCGCGCGCTGGTGTGCGGTCGTCCGGGCACTGCCGTATGCGGTGGCGTACGCCCGAGTCCGAGCGTGACTGACGGCGCGCGAGTGGGCCATGTCGTGGGCGTAAGCGCGGGCCCGAGACTTGGCGCCCGCCCAGGTGGACGCCGTGACGCTGACGCGGGCCCAGCCGCTGCCGTACGCGCGGGCCGACGCCGACGCCGAGCGGCGAGCGGTGGCGGTGGCCGTGGCCGCGTATCCCGAGACGGTGACCGTCACGCGCTGGGTGGACGACGCGGGCGTCGTCGTGCTGGCGTAGCGCAAGACGGTGGCCCGTGCGGTGGCGGTGTAGCTGTAGGTGCGCGCGGCGGTGGCAGCGGTCGCCGGCAACAGCGCCGTGACCAGAAGGATCAGCATGGCCGTGCGGAGCGAAAAACGGCGGGAGGTGCGAATCATCAGGCGATCCCGGGACTCGAGACCTCGGCCGCGGAATACCGCGGCGTCAGTCGTGGCGGCCCCCGCCAGTTGTGAAAGCTATGTGATCTGAATGTCGTCGAACTGAGGCTGAGGACCCATATCGGGCGGGTCCTT
Source organism: Pseudonocardiales bacterium (assembly GCA_032160665.1). Lineage (GTDB taxonomy): Bacteria > Actinomycetota > Actinomycetes > Mycobacteriales > Jatrophihabitantaceae > Jatrophihabitans. The sequence continues at coordinate 26,782 of JAVHVH010000297.1, read as the reverse complement.
GGCCCGGGTCATGTGGGCGGCGCGCGCCCCGCAGCGTCGACCAGTAATGGCGCGGTCGCGCGGCAACGGACGGCCGGTCAGAACAACACGGCGACTGCGAACGCTCATGCGGCGGACCTCGTCGTGTGCAGGCGCAGGTCCTGGGGGACCTGGGCAACCGGCCCCCGCCGTCGCGCCTACTTTACACAAACCTCACACGAGTTGGCAAGGCAACGTTTGCCCGCTAGCCGCGCAACTCGGCGAGTCGGCTGCGGCACTGCTCGGCGACATCGGTCACCTCGCTGAGCGTGCGTCTGATGTCGGCCTGCCGCCGGCGCAGTCCTTCGGCGATCTCGTCGAGCCGGGCGAGCAGCGTGATCAGCTGGCGCAGCTCGGACGACTCCGCTCCGTCGTACATGTCGACGATTTCCCGGCACTCGGCGACCGTCATTCCGAAGCGGCGGCCCCGCAGGATCAGTCGCATCCGCGCGCGGTCCCGTGGCCCGTACACCCGGTTGCCCCCAGCCCGCTCCGGCGTGATGAGACCTTCGGCCTCGTAGAAGCGCAGCGTCCGGGTGGTGACGCCGAGTTCGTCGGCGAGCTCACCGACGGTCCAGGTCCGGTCTATTGCCCGCGTCGCCATACGCGATATGATTGCCTGACGTTGACGTTAACGTCAAGGTCCGAGTTCGGCCGGGAGTGAACCGTCATGACCTTCGAGCTGTCCCCAGATCACGAGGCCTTCCGGGCGGTCGTGCGTGACTTCGCCGTGCACGAAGTGGCCCCGCACGTCGCCAAGTGGAGCCACGACCACCACCTGCCGATCGACCTCGTGCGGGCGATGGGCGATCTCGGCCTCTTCGGTTTGGTCGTGCCCGAGGAGTACGGGGGCAGCGCCGCAGACTTCACCTCATTGTGTGTTGCGATCGAGGAACTCGGCCGGGTCGATCAGTCGATCGGGGTCACCCTCGAGGCCGGCGTCGGGTTGGGGATCAACCCGATCCTGACGTACGGGACGGATGAGCAGAAGCAGCAATGGCTGCCCGATCTGGTCGCGGGCCGGGCGCTCGCCGGATTCGGTCTCACCGAGCCCGAGGCCGGCTCGGACGCCGCGGCGACCAGGACCCGCGCCGTCCTCGCCGACGGCTACTGGACGATCAACGGCGCCAAGGCATTCATCACGAACTCCGGCACCGCGATCACGTCGCTGGTCACAGTGACGGCGAAGACCGGCGAAGGTGAGATCTCGTCGATCATCGTCCCGGCCGGCACCGAGGGCTTCATCGTCGAACCCGCGTACTCGAAGCTCGGTTGGCACATCTCCGACACTCATGGGCTGACGTTCCACGACTGCCAGGTGCCCGGAAAGAATCTGCTCGGCACTCGCGGCGACGGGTTCCGGCAGTTCCTCGCCGTACTCGACGACGGGCGGATCGCCATCGCAGCTCTCGCCGTCGGTCTGGCCCAGGCCTGCCTCGACGTGTCGGTCAAGTACGCGAACGAGCGGCAGTCCTTCGGCGCGCCCATCGGATCGCGGCAGGCCGTGGCGTTCTCGCTCAGCGATCTCGCCGTTTCCGTCGAAGCCGCCCGCCTGCTCACCTACAAGGCGGCGTGGTTGAAGGACGCGGGCCGCCCGTCGGCGCAGATCAAGCAGGCGGCGGCCATCGCGAAGCTGTACTCCACCGAGGCGGCGGTGACCGCCACCCGCATCGCGACGCAGGTCTTCGGCGGGAACGGCTTCATGGAGGAGTTCCCCGTCGCGCGGTTCTATCGCGACGCGAAGATCCTCGAGATCGGCGAGGGCACGTCCGAGATACAACGCATGATCATCGCCCGCGGCCTGGGTCTGCCCGTCCAATGAGTATCAGCGCGACACCGGCGCGCTCTTCTGTTCATGTAGCCGCCGGTCAGGGGGGCCGGTAGCCGTGGACAGAAGGACATCCGACCATGAGCTGGGACGATCACAACCGGCGCCGCGCCGCGATCAAAGCCGTGCTGGCGTATGCCGAGAAGCACCCCACCCACGGACTGCCCCACGAGCATCTCGCCGAAGCGGCCGCCAACTTCAGCAACCGCCGCGAGCTGCTGCTGGCCCTGCAATACGACTGGTCCCAGGCGCTGTGGGCGCGCATCGAACTGCTGTCTCTGGACGGCAACAAGAAGCGGCGCAATGCGCAGCTCGTCGACGCGGGCGAGCTTGCCCGCACGGCCTGGAGCGCGTGCGCAGCGCAGCATCCGGTCCTGCGCCGGCTGCTCGACACGTACCGCGACGAACTCGGCCCGGCGGTCCGGCGCGAGCAGGACATCTTGACGATGGCCGGCATCGGTCACTCGGTCGACGTGAAGGTGTACCGCACCCACGTTGCGTGACCGCGCGGGTTCGCCATGCGACGGTGAGCCCATGAAGGACAAGGAACTGCGGGCGGCGCGCGAGGCGACTCTCGCGGCACCGCAGAAAGCAGCGGCCAAGCTCGCATCCCAGAACAAGCTCTACGTCCGGGACCGGCTGGCCCTGCTCTTCGACCCGGACACCTTCGTCGAAGACGGCCAACTGGCGAACGCGTTGGCGACGGGCCTGCCCGCCGACGGAGTGGTCACCGGGCTCGGGCTAGTGGACGGCCGCCCGGCCCTCGTCGTCGCCAACGACCCGACCGTCAAGGCCGGGTCCTGGGGAGCGCGAACCGTCGAGAAGATCATCCGCATCACCGAGCGTGCGCTCGCCGAGGAGTTGCCGATCTTCTGGCTGATCGATTCGGCCGGCGGGCGGATCACCGATCAGGTGGCCCTGTTCCCGGGCCGCCGCGGTGCCGGGCGGATCTTCTACAACCAGGTGGCGCTGTCAGGCAAGGTGCCGCAGATCTGTTGCCTGTTCGGCCCGTCCGCCGCCGGCGGCGCCTACATCCCCGCCTTCTGTGATGTCGTGATCATGGTCGAGGGCAACGCATCCATGTACCTCGGCTCGCCCCGGATGGCCGAGATGGTCGTGGGCGAGAAGGTAACCCTGGAAGAGATGGGTGGCGCACGCATGCACGCCACCGTCTCCGGCTGTGGCGACAACCTCGCCGTGGACGACGAGGACGCGATCGAGCAGGCCCGGTTGTTCTTCTCCTACCTGCCGACCTGCTGGCGCGAACCGGCGCCCGAGATGGCAGCCGAGGCGCCCGCGATCGACCTCGCCGACGACTGCGTGCCGGCCGAGGAATCCGTCCCGTTCGACATGCACGAGTTGATCGACGGCCTCGTGGACGCCGAGTCGTTCTTCGAGATCAAGCCGTTGTTCGCCGCGGAGGTGATCATCGGATTCGGCCGCATCGACGGAAAGCCGGTCGGGGTGGTCGCCAACAACTCCGCGGTCAAGGGCGGCGTGCTGTTCGTCGACTCCGCCGACAAGTCCGCGCGGTTCATCTGGCTGTGCGACGCCTTCAACATCCCGCTGCTCTACCTCGCCGACGTTCCCGGATTCATGATCGGCAGCGACGTCGAACGGCAGGGCATCATCCGGCACGGTGCGAAGATGATCACCGCGGTGTCCGAGGCGACCGTCCCGCAGGTGTCGGTGATCGTGCGGAAGGCCTATGGCGCCGGGTTGTACGCCATGGCCGGGCCCGGGTTCATGCCCGACGCGTGCATCGCGCTGCCCACCGCGAAGATCGCGATCATGGGTCCGCAGGCGGCAGTGAACGCGGTCTATGCCAACAAGATCGCCGAGATCGACGACCTCGACGAGCAGGCCGAGTTCATCGCGACGAAGCGCGCCGAGTTCGAGCAGGACGTCGATCTGCTGCGGTTGGCGTCCGATCTCGTGCTCGACGCGGTCATCGAGCCGTCCGAGCTGCGGGGGGAGCTGGTGCGTCGTTACGCGGTCCTGGTCGGGAAGTCCCGCCACTTCGCCACCAAGCGGCACGGGGTGCCGCCGACGTGACGGGCGACGGCCTGCGGGTGCGCGGGAACGCGACTGCGGAGGAACTCGCGGCGGTCCTCGCCGTCGTGTCACAGGCTGAGGCGCGGACGGCGGACCTCGATCGGCTCAGCCAGTGGCGCAGCACCAGGCGGGCCGCGCTGAGGCGCGACCAGTCCCGTTACATTCGGTCCGGTAAGGCTTCGGCCTCGTAAGGCGCGGCTGGAGCGGCCGGCACGTGACGAGGCGGAACGCGCAGCGGTGGGGGAGAATCGGTCGGTGAGCCCGTCACCCGAGGTTGCGGACGGCGACCGGCGCGCGCTCGGCAAGTCCCCGCTCGACGTCTCACTCATCGCGGCGAACGTGCCGTTCGTTCTGCGGACGGCCCTGGGCACCGCCGTCCTCGGGATCGGCACGAACGTCGTCGGCGTTCTCGTAGTGACCCTGCTGGTTGTCGCGATGAACGCGAATGCGGACCACCATCAGCTGACGGTCATGGTCGGCGTCGCCGGCATCGTGACCGTGGTCGCCGTGGTTCTCGGCCTGCTGTCCGCGATCCTGATCCAACGCCGCACGCTGCGCTGGCTGCTGCGGGGCGAGCGCCCGTCCACCGTCGACGCGCATCGCGCGTTGCGCATGCCGCGCGACATGGCGGTGATCGCCGCGGTGTTCTGGGCGCTGGGCAGTGTGGCGATCGGCATCGCCGCGGCCGCCGTCGGAGAGGACGGGCAGACCGTACTGGGCATCGTCGGCGGCAGCGTCCTGGCCGGCTGCACGACCGCGGGTATCACCTATCTGCTCGTGGGGCGGGCGAGCCAGCCCATCGCTCGTCTGGCGCTCGCGTCGTGCCCGCCCGAAACCGCGCCGGTGTTCGGCGTGCGATGGCGATTGCTGATCAACTGGGTGCTCACCAGTGGCACGCCGATCGTGGCACTGGTTTTCGTCCTGAGCGCTCCGCGCGGCAAGACCCATATCGTGGGCGCGAGCGTGATCGTCGCCGTCACTGCCCTCCTGGTCGGCGGGTTCTCGACCGCACTGGCCGCTCGGGCGATCGGGGCACCGTTGCGCGAGATGGTTGATGCGCTGCATCGGGTCGGTCAGGGTGACCTCGACGTCGTCGCCCCGATCGAGGATGCGGGTGAGATCGGCCTGCTGCAGAGCGGGTTCAACGAAATGGTGTCGGGGCTACGCGAGCGCGAACGGATCCAGGACCTCTTTGGACGTCACGTCGGCCCCGCGGTCGCCGCCGAAGCGATCACCAGCGGCGTGACGCTCAGCGGGGAGTCGAGGGAGGTCGTCGCGTTGTTTGTCGACATCACCGGCTCGACGAAGCTCACGCTGGAGTCCGAGCCGGCCGAATTCGTGGCTAAGCTCAACCGGTTCTTCGAGGTGGTCGTCGACGAGGTCGAAGGCAACGGGGGACTGCTGAACAAGTTCGAGGGCGACGCCGCGTTGTGCATCTTCGGGGCCCCCGTCGAACTGGACGACCCGGCGACCGCCGCTCTGTGCACGGCGCGCGCGGTCCGCGATCGCGTGGTCAAGATGGGCGAGCTGGACATCGGCATCGGCGTGGCGTCCGGACCGGTGATCGCGGGGCAGATCGGGGCGGCGAGCCGGCTGGAGTACACGGTCATCGGCGACGCGGTCAACGAGGCTGCGCGGCTGACGGACCAGGCCAAGCGCATCGAGGGCCGGATCCTCGCGAGCGAGGCGACCGTTCTGGCCGCTACGCCCGAGGAGCAGGAGCACTGGGTCAAGGGCCGGGTCCTGCGGCTGCGTGGTCGCGAGGCGCCGACCCCGAGCTACCGCAATGCGGTGCCCGGAGCGAGCGGGCCGTCACTGGCGCGTCGGATATCCGATGCTGCGAAGGTCGTGACCGAGTTCCCGCAGCATGGCGCGCACGAGCGGGAGTGACACGCCCACGACATTGTGCGGGTCACCATCGATCGATTCGACGAACCAGCCGCCCAGGCCGTCGATCGTGAATGCTCCGGCCACCTGGCTCGGCTCGCCCGTCGAGCAGTAGGCATCGATCTCGTCGTCGGTGACGTCGGCGAAGCGGACGCCCGTCGACGCCGCGCGGTCGACGCTGCGACCAGCCGCCACGTCGATCAGGCAGTGGCCGGTGTGCAGCACGGCGTCGCGTCCGCGCAGCTGCCGCCACCGCTGTCTGGCGTCGTCCACCGAGCCGGGCTTGCCGAGCGCGTCGCCGTCGAGTTCGAGCAGCGAGTCGCAGCCCAGGACGAGCGTGTCGCCCGGCACCTGCTCGACGACCGCGCGGGCCTTGCGGGCGGCCAGTTCGACAACCAGTTCGATCGTCGAGGTCGCCGTCACCGAGTCCTCGTCGACACCGCTGACGATCACCTCCGGCTCGATGCCAGCCGCGCGCAGCGTCGAGAGCCGCGCTGGCGAGGCCGAGGCGAGGACGAACCTAGAGACCAAGGGACTTGGAAATGACGGTCTTCATGATCTCGGTCGTTCCGCCGTAGATGCGGGTTACGCGCGCGTCCGCGTAACGTCGAGAGACCGGGTACTCGGTCATGTATCCGTAGCCGCCGTACAGCTGCAGGCACTTGTCGATCACCCGGCCCTGCAGTTCCGTGCACCACCACTTGGCCTTCGCGGCATCGGCGCCGGAGAGCGCCTTCTCGTTGAGGCGGTGCACGCACTGGTCCACGAACGCCTGGGCCACGTCGAGCTCGGTGACGATCTCGGACAGGACGAACTTGGTGTTCTGGAACGAGCCGATCGACTTGCCGAACGCCTTACGGTCCTGGACGTAGCGCAGCGTCTCCTCGAATGCGGCGCGCGCCTCGGAGATGCCGGCGACCGCGATCGAGGTTCGCTCCTGCGGCAGCTTCTGGGTGAGGTAGCCGAAACCCTGGCCTTCCTCACCGAGGAGATTCTCGACCGGCACCCGGACGTCCGCGAACGAGAGCTCAGCGGTGTCCTGCGAGTGCAGGCCCAACTTCTGGAGGTTGCGGCCGCGCTCGAAGCCGGCCATGCCTCGTTCGAGAATCATCAGCGACATGCCGCCGCGGCGATCGTCGGAGTTGCTGTTCGTCTTCACGGCGGTGATCACCAGGTCGGCGTTGATGCCGTTCGTGATGAAGGTCTTCGACCCGTTCACGACGTAGCTGTCGCCGTCGCGCTTCGCGCTGGTGCGCATGCCCGCGAGGTCGGATCCCGCGCCGGGTTCGGTCATCGCCACGGCCGTGATGAGTTCGCCCGAGACGATGCCCGGCAACCACCGCTGCTTCTGCTCGTCGTTGCAAAAGCTCAGGAAGTAGGGCAGGCAGGTGTCGTTGTGCAGCGCGATGCCGAGCCCGGCTCCGGTGATGCCGGCCAGGGCGATCTGCTCGTCCAGGATCTGGTTGAAGCGGAAGTCGTCGACGCCTCCGCCGCCGTACTCCTCGGGCACGGCCATACCCAGGAAGCCGCTCTTGCCCGCCTCTTGAAACACCTCGCGCGGCGTGATGCCGGCCCGCTCCCAGTCCAGGTAGTGGGGCACGACCGACTTCTCCGCGAACGCGCGGAACGCGTCGGCAAAGGCGAGGTGGTCGTCGTCGTAGTGCCTGCGATCCATACTGCGCGCTCCGAGGTCGGTTATCTTCACTGTAATGATCGCGCCGCACTGCCCCCACTAGCGTGATCCCCATGCCCGCGGACACGCCGATCGGCGTCATCGGAGGCTCCGGCTTCTACTCCCTGCTCGACGATCCCGAGCAGCGCGACGTGGAAACCCCCCGTGGCTCTCCGAGCGACACCATCACCATCGGCAGCCTCGCCGGCCGGACGGTCGCCTTCCTGCCCCGGCACGGACACGACCACCGGTTCGCGCCGCACCTGGTCCCCTACCGGGCGAACCTCTGGGCGCTGCGATCGCTCGGCGTCCGACAGGTCGTCGCCCTCTCGGCGGTGGGCTCACTGACGACGTCCCTGCCCGCCGGCAGCCTCGTCGTCCCCGACCAGATCGTCGACCGCACCCACGGACGCGAGCACACCTTCTTCGACGCGGCCAGCGGCGTCGGACACGCCACGTTCGCGGACCCCTACTGCCCGCGCGGACGAACGGCGGCGGTCGGCGGCGGTACCCCCGAGGTCAGCGACGGCGGGACGCTCGTCGTCGTCAACGGCCCGCGGTTCTCATCGCGCGCGGAGTCGTTGGAGTTCCAGTCGCACGGCTGGTCGATCATCGGCATGACGGCGATGCCCGAAGCCGGGCTGGCCCGCGAACTCGCGCTCTGCTACACCACGCTCGCGCTCGTCACGGACCTGGACGCGGGCGTCGAATCCGGTCAAGGTGTCACGCACGCCGAGGTGCTCGCCGCCTTCGCCGCCAACTTGCCCCGCCTGCGCGACCTGCTGATCGGCACGGTGGAACGCCTTCCCGCCGAGCAGGGCGACTGCGCGTGCGGTGACACCACGGGTTATCCCGCCTCGCACGTCCTCCCGTAAGAGACTCAGCCGGACGCGCGGGGCGGTAGCCGCACGCGGAACTGGCAGCCCACGTCGGTGTTCTCGACGTCCACGGATCCTTCGTGCGCCTCGACGATGCCGCGAGTGATCGCCAGTCCGAGCCCGGCGCCGCCGCTCGGTTCGGAGCCGGGCGGGGTCCGGGCGGCCTCGCCGCGGAATCCCACGTCGAACACGCGGGGCAGGTGCGCGTCGGGAATGCCCCCGCACTCGTCACGCACGACGACCTCGGCGACTGGCTTCGCTCCCGCCGTGTTCACCCTCACGCGCACGTCGACCGTGCCGTCGGTCGAGGTGTGCCGGATTGCGTTCGCGACGAGGTTCGTCAGGGCTCGGTTGAGCTCGGGCCCGTTGCCGGTTACTGGCGCTGCCGCGTCAACCGAGCCGGTAAGCCGAACCCCCTGGGCGGCGGCAAGCGGCTCGAGCGCGGCGAGGCAGTCCGACACGAGATCGTCGAGGGCAACGCTCTCCAGGTCTCGCGAGACCACGCCCGCCTGGATCCGGGAGAGATCGAACAGGTCGTCGACCATCTGGCTCAATCGCTCGACGGACGCCCCGATCTGCTTGTAGTACAGCTCGGGGTGATCGGCCACGCCGTCCTCGAGCGCTTCGGACATCGCCCGGAGCCCGGCCAGAGGCGTGCGCAGGTCGTGGCTCACCCACGACACGAGCTCGCGCCGCGACGTCTCCAATGCCCGCTCGCGGTCCCGGGTCGCCGACAACGCCGCGGCGGTGCTGTGCAATTCCTGGCGCACGCGCTCGATCTCGGCGGTGAGCCGGCGTCCGTCGACGGCCGGCATCCGGCCGGCACCGACCTCGGTGACGGCCGCGACGAGGGAGTCGGCGTCCTTGGCGATTCGGCGCGATGCGGCCACCGCAGCGGCCGTCGTCACCGCGCCCGAGAACACGCTCAGCGTGATCATCGTCTTCCAGTCCCATCGCGGCACGAGCATCGAGTAGATCGCCCCCAGCACCGCGCCCATCGACGCCGCGGCTCCGGTCAGCACGAGCGAGGCGAGCAGTCCGGCCATCGACCGGCGCCGTACCGGCAGGAGGAGGAACCACACCCCGAGGCCACCGACGGCCGACCACAGCAAGGCGGTCAGGAAGTTCGACACGGTCAGGTGCACGGCGGTTCCAGCCGGTAGCCGATGCCCCAGACCGTCTGGATCAGGGTGGGGTTCGTCGGATCCTGCTCGATCTTCTCGCGCAGCCGTCGCACGTGGACGGTGACGGTCGACTGGTCGCCGAAGGTCCAGCCCCACACCTCGCGCATGAGCTGTTCCCGGTTGAACGCCTGCCCCGGGTGTGCGAGCAGGAACGTCAGCAGGTCCAGTTCGCGCACGGTGAGCGCGAGCTCGCGGCCGTCTCTGGTCGCTCGTCGCGCGGCGGTGTCGACGGTGATCGCTCCGGCGGTGAGGACGGTCCTCGCCGCGGCCGGCTGGGCGGCCGACGCGCGGCGCAGTACCGAGTCGACGCGCAGGACCAGTTCGCGCGGCGAGAACGGCTTGGTCACGTAGTCGTCCGCGCCGACCTCGAGCCCGGCGATGCGATCTTCCGGCTCGGCGAGCGCGGTCAGCATGACGACCGGCAGGTGTGGCCAGCCGAGTCGGACGCGGCGGCACACCTCGAGCCCGTCGAGGCCGGGCAGCATGAGGTCGAGCACCATCAGGTCGGGCTCGTGCTCGGAGACCGCATCGAGCGCGGCCTGCCCGTCGCCGATCTGGCGGGTGCTGTGCCCGGCGCGTTCCAGGTAGTTCACGACGACGGAGGCAACCGTGTCGTCGTCGTCGACGACCATCACGTGCGCCATGGACACATGGTAAGGACGCGCCGCCCGTCCCGCGGATCGTTACGGCAAGCGTCCCTGCACCGTAAGGGTTGCGCAGGTGTCGGGGGCCGGCGGCACCTCGCTAGCCTCCTGCTCATGTCCCCGGTTGACCTCACCCACGACGGACCGTTGGCGGTCGTCACTCTCGACGCCCCGCCGCTCAACCTGTTCGACCACGAGATGATCGCGGCCCTGCGCTCGGCGATCGAGTCCGTCGCTTCCTCCGACGCCCGCGGGCTGCTGCTCCAGGCCGCGGGCCGAGCGGTGTCAGCCGGGGTGGACGTCAAGGTGTTCGCCCCGCTGGATCCAGCGACGGGCGCGGAGCTGTGGCGCGAGTGGTTCGAGTTGATCCACCTGATCGAGGACCTGCCGTTCCCGACGGTGTTTGCCGCGCACGCGCTGTGCCTCACGGCCGCGTTCGAGATCTCGCTGGCCTGCGACCTGCTGCTGGCGGCATCCTCGGCCCGGTTCGGCCTGGTCGAGCTCGTCGTGGGGCTGACCCCGTCAATGGGCGGGCCGCAGCGGTTGACCGAGCGCGCCGGGCCGGCCCGGGCCCGCGAGCTGATCTACAGCGGCGCGCTCTATGACGCCGCGACCCTCGAACGCTGGAACGTCGTGAACCGGGTGCTGCCCGATGACGGCTTCGCCGAGGCGGCTCGTGGATTCGCGATGCAACTGGCCAACGGGCCGACTCGCGCGCATGCGGCGACGAAAGCCATCGTGCGGGCGGCGCTCGGGGGCGGTGCCCGGGCGGCCGACGAGGTGACGCCGGCGATTAGCGGAGCCCTGTTCGCGACCGACGATCTGCAGAACGGGGTGGCGTACTTCTTGCGGGACGGTCCGGGGAAGGCGACCTATACCGGCCGTTGACGGGCCGAATTACGGAGCGATCGCCCCGGTGGAGACGAAGGCCGAGCCGACGGCCGCCAGGCAGTCGCCGCCTTCGGTGCGCAGCACCTCGCGTTGGGTCGGCCGCGCCGCCCGGTAGAGGTCGAGGCCGGCCGGCGTAAGCCGCGCCCATACCGAGCGGCGGTCCTCGACGCACATCGTGCGCTCGACGAGACCGTCGGCCTCCAACCGCGCCACCAGACGGGAGAGGGCGCTCTGGGTGACATGGGCGTGCTCGCCCAGGTCGTGCATGCGGAGGGAGTTGTCGGGGCGCGCCTCGGCGAGTTGTTCCAACACCGCGAACTCACTGCCCGAGATGCCGTGACTGGTCTGCAACGCGCGGTCGAGGACGCACGAGACCCGGTGGTAGCGACTCATCAGCTCGTGCCAGGCGCGAGCCAGTTCATCATCGGAACGCTTCGACACGCCCGCGACGATACCACATGCACGGACACCTAATGTTTACACAAATTATGTTGCAGCATTAGATGCAGCTGCATAGATTGCTACTCATGACATCTCTGGACACGGCGCCCAACCCCGGCGCCCGCTCCGTCCCTGTCCGCACATCCGCCCCGACCCTCGTCGACGGAGCCACCTGGAGCAGAGCCACCTGGGCACTCCTGGTCGTGCTCTGCGGCGCGCTGTTCCTCGACGGCCTCGACATTTCCATGGTGGGCGTCGCGCTCCCGTCCATCGGCACCGACCTGCACATGTCGCCCGGGGCCCTGCAGTGGATCGTCAGCGCCTACGTGCTCGGCTACGGCGGCTTGCTGCTGCTCGGCGGCCGCGCCGCCGACCTGCTCGGACGACGCCCGGTGTTCCTGAGCGCCGTAGCCGTCTTCGGCGTGGCCTCCCTCGTCAGCGCGTTCATGAGCAACGACGCCGCACTGATCGCGCTGCGTCTCGTCAAGGGTGCCTCGGCGGCGTTCACCGTCCCGGCCGGCTTGTCGATCATCACGACAACGTTCGCCGAAGGCCCGGCCCGCAACCGAGCCTTGAGCATCTACACGGTGTGCGGTGCCAGCGGTTTCTCGCTCGGACTCGTGTTCGGCGGCGTCCTCACTGAGCTCGGCTGGCGCGCCACTCTCGTCGCGCCCGCGCCGTTCGCCCTGGCCCTCGTCGTGGTCGGATACCGCCTGCTGCCGCGCGTCCCCCGAGAGCGTGTGTCGATCGGCCACCTGGACCTCGCCGGTGCGTTCACCAGCACGGCGTCCCTGCTCGTACTCGTTTACTCCGTCGTCGAGGCGCCGAGTCGCGGCTGGGGCAGCGCGGCGACGATTGGGCTGCTCGCGCTGAGCGGGGCGTTGATGACCACGTTCGTCCTCGTCGAGCGCCGGCACCCGCGTCCGCTGCTGCGGCTGGGAATCCTGCGGTCCCGCACCCTCGTGCACGCGAACATCGCCGGCGCGGTGATGTTCGGCGGCTACGTCGGATTCCAGTTCGTCGTGACGTTGTACCTGCAGAATTCGCTGGGCTGGTCGCCGCTGGCCATGGCGCTCGGATTCCTGCCGGCGGGTCTGCTGGTCGTGGCCAGTGCCACCCGGATGGGCGCGCTGCTCGAGCGCGTCGACACCGCGGTGCTGATCTTCGGCGGCCTGCTCTCGCTGCTCGCCGGGTACGTGTTGTTCCTGCGCGTTGAGCCGTCGATGAACTACGCCAACTTCCTGCTGCCTACCATGCTGCTGCTGGGGCTCGGGTTCGCGCTCGCGTTCCCGTCGATCAACGCGCAGGCCACCGCGGGCGTTGCCGAGCACGAGCAGGGGCTGGCGTCGGGGCTGGTGAACACGAGCATCCAGGTGGGCGGTGCGGTCGTCCTTGCCATCGTCACCGCGATCATTGGGGACAACTCGCAGAGCGCGCCCGGTCAGCTGATCCACGGGATGACCGCGACGATCGCGCTCGTCGTGGGCGTGTCGGCGCTGGGGCTGATACTCACGGCGGGGGCCATCGTCGCCAAGCGCCGCGCGGCCCGCCTCGTCGCCGTCGCCGACGTGCCTGCCAGCGTGCCGCTCGACGCGGCTTCCGACGTGCCGCTTGACGTGGCTTCCGACGTGCCGCTTGACGTGGCTTCCGACGTACGGCTGCACGATCTCGTCCCATGCGAGGCTTGCTGACCGACGTCATCCCCTCTCCGCACCGTCTCCCTCCACCCCTCTCGGTGATCATCTCGCTCTGTGCAGGTGTGTAGACCTGTAACCGGCGAGATGATCACTGCGGGTTGTTGTCCAGAGGCTTGCGCACCGTCTCCCTCCGCCCCTTTCGGTGATCATCTCGCTCTGCGCAGGTGTGTAGACCTGTGACCGGCGAGATGATCACTGCGGGTTGTTGTCCACAGGCTTCCGGGCCGTCCACAGATCGGCGAACGTAGTCGCCCCCGACGCCGACCGTCTGCACGATTCGACGATGCCGCACGACCTCCCCGATGCCGCACCTGAGTGGTTCGATCCGGATGCACTGCCGCGGGTGATCGGCCGCGCGGACGCCCTACGCCGTGGAATGTCGCGCCACGCCATCGACCATCGCCTCGCCGTCCGTCGGTGGCGATGCGTGTTACCACGCACGTACCTGACTGCGGACGCCTTCACCGACCGGGACCGCCTCGTCGCCGCGCTCGTATTTGCCGGGGCGGGCGCGGCACTGTCCGGAGCAGCGGCCCTATGGGCCTCGGAAGTTCGCCGCATCGCGATGCCGAAGAAGGTGCTGGTCCTCGTGCCCCCACCGAACCGCACGAGATCCGCCGGATGGGTCCAAATCCGTCGCACCTTCCGGCCGATCGTGACGGAGAACTGGTGCGGTCCGACCCGGGCCGAGCCTGCTCGGGCTGCGGCTGATCTCGCGCTGACGATGGGGCGTCTGGACGACGTGCGGGCGCTAGTCGCAAGGGTCGTGCAGGACCAGCATTGCTCGATCGCCGACATTGGCGCGGAACTTGAGGCTGGCCCGCGTCGCGGCAGCGCGCATCTGCGCCAGGCGCTCGCCGAAGTCGGCTGGGGCGCGGCGTCGGCTCCCGAGGCCGAAGCAGCGCACATCTTGCGCGCCGCAGGCATCACCGGGTTCATCCCGAACGCCACGCTCGAACTGCCCGACGGAACGACCCGAGACGTCGACTTCTACTGGCCCGAACTGCGGGCCTGCCTCGAGATCGACAGCTTCGAGTGGCATTACCAGCTTGAGGACTGGTCGGGCACCTGGGATCGACATCTTGACCTGTCCAAGTTCGGCTACTCGGTCATCCATAGGCCGCCGTCCGCGCTGCGCGACAAGACACGCTTCGCTGCCGACGTGCGCGCCTGGCTCGCCGGCCGAGAGGCCGACTTGCGCCGCGGCCTCGGTTGATCATCTCGCTGTGGGCAGGGCTGCAGGCCTGCAGCGGGCGAGATGATCAACGGATTGACGGACGACTCGAGACCAACAAGGCGGACCGAAAAGGGCTACCAGGCGGCGGCGCGCCAGGCGTTCGGGCCCGGAGTGGGCGTTTGACGGAGCTGTCGGGCGGGATCGTTCCAGCCGCCGCGTCGCACCCGCGGGCCCGCCGGCTCGTTGCCCCCGACCCGACCCGCGACGAGAGCCGCAACGACGGCGAGTTCCTCCGGCGTCGGATCCCCCCGCACGATCCGCAGCGGCGGGCGGGCGGCCTCGGCGGCGTCCGGCGGGCTCATAACGGGATGTTCCCGTGCTTCTTCGGCGGCAGCGACTCGCGCTTGTTCCGCAGCATGCGCAGCGCCTTGATGACGTACGCGCGGGTCTGCGACGGTGGGATCACCGAGTCGATGTAACCGCGCTCGGCCGCCATGTACGGGTTGACGAGGGTGTCCTCATACTCCTGGACCAGCTGGGCGCGCACCGCCTCCGGGTCGGACGCCTTCGTCAGCTCCTTGCGGTGCAAGATGTTCACCGCGCCCTGGGCGCCCATGACCGCGATCTGAGCAGTCGGCCACGCGACGTTGATGTCGGCGCCGAGGTGCTTCGAACCCATCACGTCGTACGCGCCGCCGAAGGCCTTGCGGGTGATGACCGTGACCTTCGGCACGGTGGCCTCGCAGTAGGCGTAGATGAGCTTGGCGCCGCGGCGGATGATGCCTGCGTGCTCCTGCCCGACGCCGGGCAGGAAGCCAGGCACGTCGACGAGGGTCAGCACCGGGACGTTGAACGCGTCGCAGGTGCGCACGAAGCGCGCCGCCTTCTCCGACGCGTCGATGTCGAGGCAGCCGGCGAAATGCATGGGCTGGTTCGCGACCACACCCACCGGATAGCCTTCGATCCGGCCGAAGCCGACGATGATGTTCTGCGCGAACAGCGCGTGGACCTCGAGGAACTCGCCGTCGTCGAGCAGGTGCTCGATCACCTCGTGCATGTCGTACGGCGTGTTCGCCGAATCCGGGATGAACGTGTCGAGGAACGCGTCGCTCTCGTCGACGACGTCCGTCACGGCGGTCTCGTACACCGGCACCGGATCGAGGTTGTTGGACGGCAGGTAGGACAGCAGCGCCTTGACGTAGCTGATCGCGTCGTCCTCGTCCGAGCCGAGGTAGTGCGCGTTGCCACTGGTGGTGTTGTGGGTACGGGCGCCGCCGAGTTCTTCGAGCGTCACCTCCTCGCCAGTGACCGTCTTGACGACGTCCGGACCGGTGATGAACATCTGCGAGGTCTTGTCGACCATGACGATGAAGTCGGTGAGTGCGGGGGAGTAGACGTGCCCGCCCGCGGCCGCGCCCATGATCAGCGAGATCTGCGGGATGACGCCGGACGCGCGTACCGTCCGGTAGAAGATCTCGCCGTACAGGCCCAGCGAGACCACGCCCTCCTGGATGCGCGCGCCGCCGCCCTCGTTGATGCCGACGACGGGGCAGCCGGTCTTCATCGCGAAGTCGAGCACCTTGACGATCTTCTCGCCGTACACCTCACCGAGCGCGCCACCGAAGACCGTGACGTCCTGGCTGAAGACGCAGATGGGACGGCCGTCGACCGTCCCGCAGCCGGTGACCACGCCGTCGCCGAACGGCCGGTTCTTTTCCATCCCGAACGTGTTCGAGCGGTGCCGCGCGAACTCGTCGAACTCGACGAACGAACCCTCGTCGAGCAGCGCGTCGATGCGCTCGCGGGCGGTCATCTTGCCCTTGGCGTGCTGCTTCTCGACGGCGCGCTGGGAACCGGCGTGTACGGCCTCGTCGTAGCGCCGCTCGAGATCGGCCAGTTTGCCGGCGGTGCTGTGCGGGTCGAGATCCGGGCCCACGGGGTCTGCTGCCATGGGCAGTGAGCCTAATCCGCGGCTACCGTTCGAGACATGCCGGATCGGTCGCCGTTGGACGTCGACCGGCTGCGCGCCGCACTGGGCGCGCGGTGGGCCCGGATCGAGACGGTCGTCCAGACGCCGTCCACCAACGCGGCGCTGTTGTCCGATACCGGCGCACCGGACCGCAGCGTCCTCGTCGCCGAGCATCAGGTTGCCGGCCGCGGCCGGTTCGACCGGACGTGGACCTCGCCGCCCCGCGCCGGTCTGACGTTCTCGGTGCTGCTGCGTCCGGCCGTCGCACCGGCCCGGCTGGGGTGGCTCCCGCTGCTGGCCGGCGTCGCGCTGCACGAGGCGGTACGCGACACGACCGGCGTCGACGCGGTCCTCAAGTGGCCCAATGACCTGCTCGCCACGGCCACTAGGGGCAAGCTCGCCGGCATCCTCGCCCAGACGGCCGACGGGGCCGTGGTGGTCGGCATCGGGCTGAACGTGTCGACCACGGCGGCTGAGCTGCCGGTCGCGGCCGCGACGTCGCTCGAGCTCTGCGGTGCCCGGGCGATCGACCGGACCGACCTGCTCATCGCGATCCTGGGCCGCCTCGACGCCCGCTGCGCGCAGTGGGTCGACGTCGACGGGGACGCCGCAGCGTGTGGATTGGACGCCGACTACCGCAAGGTGTGCGCCACCCTCGGTCAGACGGTTCGGGTCGCGCTCGGACGGGGCGAAGTCGCCACCGGCCCCGTGATCCAGGGCGTCGCGACCGCGGTCGACCCGGTCGGGCGGCTGGTCGTCCGCACGGCACAAGGGGAACAGACCGTGAGCGCCGGGGACGTCGAGCACGTCCGTCCTGCCTGACGAAGCGGCGCTGAACCGATAGCCTGCCGATCAAACGTCCTCAGGAGGATGAAGTGCCGTATCCGGAGAAGATCCTGGCCGACGACGAGAAGGTCGTCGAACGACTGCACCCGCACTGGATCACGCTCGTCCCGGCGACGCTGTGGTTCATCCTCATCTGCGCTGCCGGCGGCTTCGGCCTGGCGCTGGTCTACGACCACATGCAGAGCGGGACCGGCCGGACGGTCGTGGTCATCCTCATCGTCGTGGTCGGCCTCCTGATCCTGTCGTACACGACGTTCCGGCCGTGGATCGGCTGGCGGACCACGCACTACGTCTTCACGACCCACCGGGTGCTGATCCGCCGCGGGGTGCTGCGCCACACCGGCCGCGACATCTCGCTGCAGCGCATCAACGACGTCGCGTTCACCCAGAGCCTGTGGGACCGGATGGTCCGGGCGGGGACGCTCACGATCGAGTCGGCCGGCGAGCACGGCCAGGAAGAACTCAAGTACGTGCCCAGATCCGACCGGATGCAACAGCAGCTGAACCAACTCATCGAGCAGGACAGCGACCGGCGCGCGCGCAGTGCCTACGGCGGTGGTCAGCCGGGCCAGGGCTACCCGCAGGGTCAGGGTTACCCGCAAGGCCAGCAGGGTTACCCCCAGGGCCAGCCGGGTCAGCCGGGCTACCAGCAAGGTCAGCCGGGGCAGTACCCGCAGGGTCCGCCCTATCCGCCGACGCAGCAGTACCCGCCGCAGGGTCAATAGCAACCGGCCGGCCGTCCCCCGATCGTTCTACGGCCGACCGGCTGGTCAGTGGACGACGGCCGCCAGGTTGACGTGGCACGTTCCCTTGGCGTCCGCCGCGATCGTGCCGACAGCGCTCTGCACGGCCTTTGTGTCGGTGCCCTTCACCTTCGTCGGATCCCCACCCGATTCGACGAACGCGACCACGACGTCGCCGAGCACTTTCCACGACGCCGCGACCGAGGCCGGAGCGACCGCCTGGATCTCGGCGACGAACGCCTTGGTCGAGGCGAGCAGCGCCGGGTCTTGGGCGGTGACGCCCGGCAGGATCGACTTGCCGGCCGCCACGGTCTGTTTGAGCATTGAGCAGTAGTCGGACGCAGACGGGCGCAGCTTGCCGGCGAGCGCCTGCGGCCGGTTCGCGTCGATCTCCGTGCCCGTCGTCCCGGCGCTGTTGGACCACCACCGGGTCGCTACCAGTCCCGACGACGCCGACGAATCGTGCGCCTTCGGCTTCGCGTCGTTACCGCTGCATGCCGCGGTCACGGGCACCAGCGACACCGCCGCGCACAGCGCGACCACCCGCGCCCGTCTGGACATCAGTTCGAGCCCTGGGTCGGGGACGCCACGGCCGCGGGTTGCTCCGGCGCCACGAACGCCTGCATCGTCAACTGCAGCGACGTCCCGCCTGCGGACGCCGTTCCGCCACTCGTCACCGCACCAGTGGTCTCCGCGATCTGGGTGATCAGCACGGCCCGGGGCTGCACGGCCTGCAACTGCTCCAAGAAGTTGTCCAGTGCTCCGGCGCTGCCACTGACGCTGGCGGTGATCGCCAGGTTGTAGACCGGCGCGGCCGCCGGGATCGGCGCGCCGACCGCGGAGCCCGCCCCCGGGCTTGGCGATGCGCTCGGCGATGCGCTCGGCGCAGCCGGCGCCCCGGGGGTCGAGTTCGCAATCGGCGTCACGGCGACGGGCTGGCCCACCGTCAGTGAGGTGACGTCGGTGTGGGTCGCGCCGCCGAGGGCCTGCAGCGAACGCAGGAAGTCGGAGACGCCGCTGGTGGCCGGGAGTGCGAGCCGAGCCTTGGCGAGGTCGGCTCGAAACTTGTCCAGGTTCTGGTTCTGCTCGCGCAGCGTGTCGAGACGGGCCTTGAGCTGCGCGTTCTGCTGCTGGGTCGTCGCGACCTGCGCATCCACGCTCGACGTGTTTGAGCGCTCCGGACTGACAAAGAAGAAGTACCCGATCAGGAGCAGGACGAAGGCCGCTATGCCGCCGCCGATCAGCCAGGCCCGTTCGGTCTGCGACCGCGGCATCGGGGTGCTCTCGCGCTTGGGCAGTGCCGCGAGTTTCGGCATCGTGATGGGCATGTCAGTTCCCTCCCGTGGCGGTTTTCGCCGGAGTTGCGTATCGGCCGCCGAGCGCGTCGGCGGTGACGATCACGGTCATCGTGAACGTGACGCCGCCGGCCCCCGACGTGACGCTTGACACCAGGGGTGCCGCCAGGCCTTTGGCGGTCGCCAGCCGATCGGCGTACGCGGCGACCGTCTTCTTGTCCGGCGCGCTACCGGAGAGGGTCACCTGACCGACGGCGGCCTTACCGCTCGGGTTGAGGGTGGGCACCGCGGCGCCGGCCCCGCCCGCAGCCACCGTGGCGCTCACGGAGGTGACGGTGACTCGCGCCGGCGCCTGGGCGCGCAGCGTGTTGAGCATCGTCTTCCACGACATGTCGCCGACCATCAGGGTCTGCAGCTGGGTCTGGATGGTCTGCACATCGGCCTGCGCCCGCACGAGCGGGCCGTACTGCTGCTGCTGGTTCTGATAGGCGATGCCCTGGTGGTGTGCCGCCTCTAGATCCCGGTTGGACGCACCAGTCTGCAGCCAGGACACCGCGTACCAGGCCACGATCAGCACGACCAAGGACGCAAGTCCGAGCAGCACCTGCTTGCGCACGACCTCGACCTGCCTGGCCGTGACGATCTCGTCGGGCAGCAGGTCAGCCCGGATGGAAAGGAAGCGCAAGCTGCCGCCGGAGGGCGCCGCGGTCGGCACCGGCGGGCTCATGGTCGTGGTCATCAGGCTGCTCCCAACGTGAGGCCGATGGAGACGGCGGCGGAGGAACGGAACCGGCCGAGCACGTCGTGGCGGCCCCCCTTGCGAAGATCGTGAACGCGCTGCAACGGGTCGGACAGGAAGGTCGGCACGCCGAGCTCCTCGGTGAGTTTCTCGGGTAGCCCGGGCAGCAGCGCCCCGCCCCCGACGAGAGCCAGCCGGTGCACGCGGCCGCCGGGGTTGGACTGTAGGTAGTAGTTGAACGAACTACGGATCTCGGTCATCAGCGGCCGGATCGCGTCCGCGACCACCGAAGCGCTTTCCTCGTTCTCGTCCTCGTTGAGACCGACCCGGCACTTGATCGTCTCGGCGTCGGCCGGGGACAGGCCGAGCCGGGTCGCCACCATCTTCGTCACCTCGGCCCCGCCCCGCGGCACGCTGCGAACGATCTTGGGCGTGCCGTCGGTGTGGACGATGATCGTCGTGCCGTTCGCGCCGATGTCGATAACTGCTTCGGTGTCGTTCGCCAGGTGCGCCGACGCGCGCAGCGCGGCGAAGCAGGCCAGGTCGACGTGCATCACGTGCAGACCCGCGTTCTCGACGGCATGCACCGTGTCGATGACTGCCTCCTTAGGCGCCGCGATCAGCAGGCCGTGCACCGTGTCCCCCTTGCCCGGCTTCTCGAGCGGATAAAAGTCGAGCAACGCCTGGTCGACGGGCAGCGGGAGCACGTCTCGCACCAGGAACGGCAGCGCGCGCCGCATCTCCTTCGGTGGCAGGTACGTCAGGTCCATCTCGCGGACGAGGACCTGCTGGTGGGTTACGCCCAGCACCACGTTCTTGGTGGCGAAGGCCTGCGCCGTCCACAGGTTCCGAAGTGCGGACGTGACGGCCTTCTCGTCCTTGACGACGCCGCCGACAACGGCGCCGGACGGCAGGAACGCCTGACCGAAGTTGTTGATCACCGGGCGGTCCTTGGTGACAGTTGCCTCGACGGCGCGGATCGAGGTGGACCCGATGTCGAGGCCGACTAACGTTGTGGGGGGCACGGTGACTCCTTCGAATCAGACGGTGATCAGGGAGCCGTACCAGCTGGCGACTGGCGCGGCGACGAAGAGGGCAAGACCGGCGGCGCCGATCAAGCAGGGTCCGAGCGGGACGGCGAGATTTCGGGTCGCGTGTTTCGTGGCGACCGCCGCCGATCCGGCCGCACCGGCGATCAGGATGCTGCCGATCGCCGCGAGGAACACCGCGTTCCACGACAGCCAGCCGAGGTAGAGCCCCACCAGACCGGCGAGCTTGACGTCCCCGGTACCCAACCCGTTCGGGTAGGCGATCGCGAGCGCGAAAAACAGCGCGAGCAGCGCGACCATACCGGCGAGCGCGCGCCCGGCGCCCATCCAGTCACCGTCGACGGCGCCCGCGGGCATGAGCAGCAGCACGCTGACCACGTAGGACGGCAGCGTGATCGAGTCCGGCAAGCGCCGCACCTCGAAGTCGATCATCGCGAGGACCACCCCGATCGCGACGAGATACAGATACGCGACGAGCTGGAGGCTCACGCCGAAGCGCAGGGTGACCGCGGCGAAGAGCACTGCGGTGCCGGCCTCGACGAGCGGGTACCGGCGACTGATCCGGCCCTTACACGCGTGGCACCGGCCGCGCAGCGCGACCCAGCTAAGGACCGGCACGTTGTGCCGCGCTTTGATCGGCTCGCTGCATTCGGGGCAGTGCGATGCCGGGAACACGATCGACTCGTGGCGCGGCACCCGGTAGATGACGACGTTGAGGAACGAGCCGACGGCAAGGCCAGCGAGCCCGATGAGTCCGACGATCGGCAGTGGCGTCGTCATGACCCGGGCCCGCTCGAGATGCTGAGGATGTGCCACGCGGCGGACGTGCTCGAGGTCGTGTGCAGCACCGAGCCGACGTCCACCGCCGAGCTGAGCAGCGCCTTGATGTTCTGGTACTGCTGGGCCATCTGGTACCCCGAGTAGGGCCGGCTCGTCTGCCCGGAGGTGTCGGCGATGTCCCACTCCTGGCCGACGGGAGCGTGGTGCGCCATCGCGACGGTGCCGACGTCGGTCAGGTAGCCGAGCGCGGCGCCCCGGTTGTAGTTGTCGACGCTGAATTCGCCGCCGCAGACGCCGCCGCCGTTCGGCGGCTGCGGGCAGGTGATGTGTGCGTCATCGTTCCCGAGGGCGAAGATCGCCGCGTGGAAGGTCAGGTCGGCCAGGTCGCCGCGCATGTTCACGTACTGCTGATCCGGCCGGGTGCCGGTGGGGGGGACGCTGCTGTACAGGCCGGTGATGTCGTTCGGGCAGAAGCCGGCGCTCGTCGCCGCGATCGCCGACGAGTTGGTGTTCTTGCACTTCACCGGGTGGTACACCCGGACGTTGTCCTGCCCGACGACCTCGAGGGCCGCCGTCGCCGTGTCGGTCGGAGTGAGCGGTCCGGTGAGAACGGCGTCGCCCTGCGCGACGAGTCCCATCGTGTGCGACGCGGTTCCCTCGACGTAGAGGTCGCCGGGGCCGCTGGCGCCGAAGGTTCCGCTCTGACCCAGCTGGTACTGCGTCACGTCCGACATCGACGGGAACGTGCTGGTCGCAGCGGTGGTGGTCGTCGTCGTGACGGTCTTCTGGGCGGTGAAGCTCACCTTGAACTGCGCAACGCTCTGACCGCCGCCCAGCAGCGCCGTGCCGTTGCCCCACACGTAGTTGCCGAGGTTGACGCACAATCCCAGCGCCAAGGCGACGTTGCAGGTGCCCGTCTGCGCGGTGACCGTTGCCGTGTAGCACGACGTATCGGTGCTGGGTGCGACGTGGATGTTGCCGGCCGTGTTCTGGTAGAAGGGGTCGGTGCTCGGCGTGCTGATCGCGGTGTCGGTGGTGGTGCCGGCCACGCCGCTCGACTGGGTGCAGCCGCCGGCCGTGCCGGAGGACACGCTCACGTTCCACCGGTGGCTGCGGTAGTCGGGGTTGGTCGGCGAGTTGGCCGCCGCGTCGGCCGAATTGCCCTGCGACACGAAGCTGTTGACCAGGGTCTGGAAGTTGGCTGCGGTGGTGTAGTTCTGCGGGTTCGCGGCGATCGCAGCAAGCACGCCGGCCTTGATCCACGAGTACGAATCGGCGTAGCTGCCTTTGGGGATGTAGCAGTTGGCAAACCGCAGATCCGCCGGCGCCGGTGGACTGGTGCAGCCGGCGGTGGTGTCCGTGGTCCATTGGGGGGTCCAGGCACCGTCGGTCTTCGTGCTGGGGTTGTCGCCGGTCGCCGGCACGTAGGTGCCCGGTGTTGCCGTGTCGGTGTAGGTGGTGCTCGCCGAGCTGCCGCTCGTGCCGTTGCTCAGATAGAAGACGCTGTTGCTCGTGGACGCCGTCGATCCCAGCGTCTGTCCGGTGGCCGGCCAGCCACTGTGGCCGTGCGCGGTGGCCGGCGTCGTCTTCGGGACCGTGCCGTTGTTGTTGGCGACCAGGACCTGGATCGGCATCGGCGTGGTCAGGCTGATGGTCTGCGCCGCCATACCGGTCGCACTCGCGCCGGCATAGCACTGAGCCGGACGGGTCGACGCGTTGGCGGCCACCCAGTTCGAGGTCGTCTGCGGGCTGGTGACGACCGCCGAATCGCCGTTGAGCACGACCCGCGTCGGCCCCGCGTAGACGCAGGCGGTCGCCGGGATCGTCGCCGTGCTCGGGATGTCCGGGCCCTTGCCCGTCCCGACCGTCGGGTAGGTGGACGCGCTGGACGGTGCGCCGCCGACCTCGAGCGGATAGCCGGCGCAGAGCAGGTTGAACGAGCGGTAGTTCTGACCGGGCGCCGTGCTGCAGATGCCGGCGTCGTCGGTCGTGTACTTCCAGGTCGTGGAGACCGGCTGGTTGAAGAGTGGGCCGCTGCCGCCCGGGTAGCTGTTGCTGAGCAGCAGCGCGTCGTTGGAGGAGTAGCCGCCGACGCCGTTGTTGGGATTGGCCGGGGCGAGCAGCTTCGTCATCGTGCCCCACGCGGTCTGGCACGGCTGGAAGTTGGTGTAGTTGTTGCCGTTGAGCCCGGACTCGGTCCAGTCCACGTACGGGTTCGGCGCCTTCGGGGGCGGGTTGTTGCCGCGGCCACCCTTGGCGTCGAAAGTGGCGTTGCAGACCGCGACCTTGCCCGCGGCGGTGCCCGGCGAGGCGCCGCTCCAGTTGATCGAGTTCAGGTAGGCCGAGTTGGACGAACAGTTGTCGCCCTTGATGGGGACGTCGGCGGCGTCGACCGCAGTGCAGTCGAGCGCGATCGTGCGCTGTGGCCATTCCGCGAGCACCGTCGCCGAGGACTGCGACTCGAACCCGGTGACGACGCCGTAGTCCAGGACGTTCAGCGACGCGCCACCGACGACATCGCCGATGACGACCTTGGTCGAGGAGAGCCCGCCTTGGGTGACGACGCCGGTCGACCGGACTCGGAAGTACCGGTTGCTCGGATCCTTCGCCGCGATCCAGCTGTACGTGGCGGAGTAGCTGTCGTCGCTGCCCGGAGTCGGGATGTCGACCACGCCCGAGTAGTTCTCGAGCAGGGGCCAGCAATCTGCAACCGAGGAGGAGGCGCTAGCACACTGCTCATCCGCGTAGGCGACGAAGGCCTGCAGCCCGCCCTGGGCGGCAGCGTCGGCGGCTTGGTCGTAAGCGCTCTGCACCGCGGGCACGACCGAGCTGCTCGTGGCGACCAACGTGCTACCCACGACGGTCGTGATCACACCGATGATGGTGAGGACGTAGATCATCATGAAGCCGGCGTCGTCACCGCCGTCACGGACGCGAGCCGCACGGGCGCGGGCGGCGGCAAGCGAGAAGGAGGTCATCCCACGGCTCCCATGCTCGGTAGGACGGCTTGCGAGGTGAACTCGATCGGGTGCTTGCCCTGCGTGTCGGTCGCCTGGAAGTCGATCGTGACGCTGTAGACGTTCTGCAGGTTGGCCTGCGCGGTGAGGTCGGGGTGGCTCTGCCGCGACGGCACCGTGACCGGCAACGTGCGACACCCGGAGCTCGGGGTGGGCGCGGCGCCGAGGTTGCTCAGGGTGTGGCCACCGCTGTCGAGGGCGCTGAACACCGGCGCGCTGCCGGTCAGCCGGTTCGCCAGCAACCGGCACCTGGTGGGCGTGGCGCCGGCCGTGGCGGTACTGACGAACTGCTCCTCGACGAGGCGGTTCGCGGTGTCCCGGCGCAGCCAGATCATCGTGGGCGGCGAGGTCGTGGCGACGGAATCGAGGCTGCGGTTGTTGAGGTCGGAGTAGAAGAGCATGTCGTTTGCGGTCAGCCACTCGACGCGATTCGTCCGCGAGCCCGCGGTGGTGCCGTCGGCGACGCGCAGGTACGCCGTCCAGGCCTGGATGGCGTTGCGGGCCGACGCGCTGGTCGTGGTGCGGTCGGTGGCCCGGGTGGTGGTGTCGCCGATACTCAGGAACAGCCCGAGCGTCATGGCGCCGATGACCATGCTCAGGCCCATGGCGACGAGCACCTCGGTGAGCGTCATGCCGGCCTCGCCGTCTGCGGCCCGCCGTAGCCGCTGGATCATGCGGGAGGACATGCGATCCTCGAATCGCTGCGGGCGAGGAACTGGCCGGTCTGCTTCTGGTTCACCACGACGTTGACGGTGAACAGGGCGCCGGGCGAGCAGGTGTCGCCGGCGTCGAAGGTGATCGTGCGAGTGACGGTGAATTGCTCCGCGGCCGCCGAGTTCGCGGGGCACTGGTTTCCCTGGGCGTTGTTGACGCACCCGAGGGTCGACAGGATGGTCTTGCCCGGCTCGGGCGCGATCTTGTTGAGGTTCGCCTGCGCGATCGCGTCGGCGATGACCGACTGCGCGACGCCGGCGGCGTTAGCGCGCTGCTGGCTGAGGTGCGATGCGTGCACGGCCTTGTAGATGGCCGTCGCGGCGCTCGCGGCGACGATCGCGAAGATCGCGAAGGACACGATGACCTCGATAAGAGTGAAGCCCGACTCGCCCTCGGTGGTGGTGTCGTAACCCAGGCGGTGGCACACTCGTTGCATCCAGTGTGGGGTTGTCATGGGGACACCTCCTTCGGGACGTCGCTGGGCCGGCAGTGCTGGGGAGCACTGAGCACCGGCAGGTGGCGAAACGGAGAGCAAGAAGTACGGCGGACTGATCCGCCGCGGTTGGGGCGGAGGCCTTCGGGCCTCCGCCCCAACTGCGTTAAGGCGTTACGGAGTAACCGAACCGCCCGCCGCGCTGTTGTAGTCGAACGTCTTGAATCCGGTGCCACCAGCGGTGCCGTCGGTGTGCCCGCCGGTGTTCCAGGTCTTGAGCGCGTAGCTCGTGCATGGCGCCGCGGGGAGGCCGGTGCAGGCGGCCGGGCTTGGCGTGTACGACATGTTCGTGCCGTCGGAGAGTTTGACATTCTCTGTCGACGTTCCGCAGGCCAGATCGAACGAAGTCGCCACCGGGAATGCGACGGCTGTCGTGCCACCTGCGATCACGCCGCCAGCGGGGTAGCTGTTGTTGCTCTCGGTGTAGCACTGCTCGTAGGCGCTGATCGCCGAGCGCAGGTCGGACTGGGCCGCCTTGTCGTGCGCGCCCTTCTGGTAGTTGAGGTAGAGCGGGATCGCGATGGCGATGAGGATGCCGATGATCACGACGACCACCAGCAGTTCGATGAGGGTGAAGCCGCCCTCGCGCGCATCCTTGCGGGCGCGGATCTCCTGCAGCTTGTCGTACATGTTGAGCCTCCTGGACTCTGCGTGGGGACGGACCGGGGGACGGGCCCGCGTGGAGCACGAGGGGTGCTCCCTCCGGATCCTGGGGAAGATCCGGAAGCGTTGGGTGGCGGCCTGCGGCCGCCTGTGGAGTTGTGC
>JAVHVH010000295.1:0-18362 GCA_032160665.1 Pseudonocardiales bacterium | reverse complement strand
GCCCAGGCCGACGGAGGCCAGCCGATCGTGCGCCGAGAATTGACCGACGTCGGGGAATTGATCGACGGCGTGGTCAGGGCTCATCACGAGAGCATGTCGAGTCGGTCCGTCACCGTGACGATCTCGCGGCCCGCTGCGTTGATCGCCGAGATCGATCCCGTCGCGCTCCGCCGCATTCTCGACAACTTGCTGAGCAATGCGACGCGGTACACGCCCGTCGGAGGCGCGCTCGACGTGCGAGCGGCCGTCACGACTGTTACGGGAGATGCGGCTCCGGCGACGGAGTTGTCGGTCTCGATCAGCGACACCGGGCCGGGATTCGCGCCCGAATTGCTCCCGCATCTGTTTGAGCGATTCACCAGAGGCGATTCCGGCCGCGGCCGCGACGGCGCCACCTCGGGGACGGGGCTGGGCCTGGCGATCGTCGATGCTCTCGTCGGCGGCCACGGCGGCACCGTGACGGCCGAGAACCGGCCCGACGGGGGAGCTGTTGTCAACGTCCGACTGCCGCTGCCCCGCGACGCGGACTAGGAGCGCGGGGAGCACCGCCGGCCGATCCTCACCCACCCGCAGCAGAACGAACCACGACGCGCCACATCGGGCTCGCGTCGTTAGGGTCGGCGTCCGTGGACCGGATCCGAAGGCTGCTCACCGCGTTCTTCTCGCGCGTGATGCGCACGAGCTTCGCGCACAAGGTCTTCACGCCGGTCATCGCGCCGGCGCAGTTGTGGCTGTATCGGGCGACCGGTGGCCGGATCCAGCTCAGCGCGATTCTCGTGCCATCACTCGTCCTCGTCACGACCGGCGCCAAGAGCGGGCAGCGCCGCGAGACCCCGCTGATGTGCTGGCCGCGACCGGACGGCACCTACTTCGTGGTCGGCAGCAACTGGGGACGACCGCACCATCCCGCCTGGACGGCCAACCTGTTGGCGCATCCGGACGCCGAGATCGTGATCAGCCGACGCCACCTCAACATCACCGCCCGACTCCTGGACGGGGCGGAGCGTGACGCGGCATGGCCGGTCCTCGAGGCGCAATGGCCGAACTACCGCGAGTACGAGAGGCAGGCCAATCGCCAAGTGCGGATCTTCAGTCTCGAGCCGGTCCACTGACCGGGCGCACAGCCCGCTCTGGGATCATCCCGGGGTGCGGCCGCGTCCCCTTGTAGCTCCTTCGCTGCGGCCGTTCGTGCTGGTCGCCATCGTGTTGTCGACGCTCGCCACGGTGGCGCTTTCCGTGTGGCTGCACGACGGCACGACAACCGCCTTCGACAACTGGATGCTGCGCGTCCTCTACAACCACATCGGCGAGACCGGCAGCCAGCCGCTGCTCGGGATATCCGAACCAATACTGACGCTCGTGCTCCTCGCCGCCGTCGTGATCTTCGCGGCGCTCGTGCGGTTGTGGAGCCTCGTGGCCCTGGCGGTGATCGGTCCGGTCGTCGCCCTGGGCATGACCGAACTCGTGCTCAAACCCTTGGTGCATCGGACGATCGGCAAGGACATCGTGCCGAACGATCCCTACCCGGGTTTCGGGACCGCGTTCCCGAGCGGGCACGAGACCGGCGTCATGGCCGTGGTGCTGGTTCTCGCGCTGGTCCTGCATCGATCGCCGCTGCCGAAGCGCTGGCGGGTCACGGGCTGGGTGGTCCTCGCGCTGTGGGCGGTCGTTGCGGCGCTCGGGTTGGTTCGGGGCTTCTACCACTACGCAACCGACACGGTCGGTGCGATCACGCTGACCACGGCGATCGTCCTGAGCACCGCGCTCGCGATCGACGCATGTACCCACGCGGCGAAGCGAAGGTCGCCGGAAACGGCCGAGCGTCAGTTGACCCGGCGCTCGTAGCCCTGCCAGAACGTCTCCCGCAGCTTGAACTTCTGCAGCTTGCCGGTGGCGGTGCGCGGTAACTCCGCGACGAAGTCGACGCGCTTGGGACACTTGTAGCCGGCCAGATTTGCGCGGCAGTGCGTGATGAGATCTTCGGGCGTCACGTCCGACCCGTCGGTCACCACCAGCGCGGTGACGAGTTCGCCCCACTTCTCGTCGGGGATGCCGATGACCGCGACCTCCTTGACCGCCTCGTGGGACATCAGCGCGTCCTCGACCTCGATCGACGATACGTTCTCGCCACCGGAGATGATCACGTCCTTCTTGCGGTCGGAGATCACCAGGTAGCCGTCGTCGTCGATGGTTCCGCCGTCGCCGGTGTGGAACCAGTTGCCGCGCTGCGCCTCCTCGGTGGCATCGGGCTGTTCCCAGTACCCGTCGAGATTGTGGTTGGACTGGGTCAGCACCTCGCCCTCGGAATCGACGGCGATGCGGACGCCGAGCGCAGGGGCGCCGGCCCGACCGAGCTTGCGGGCCCGCTCATGCGAGGACAGCTCGTCCCACTCGGCGCGCTGGCGGTTGATCGTCACGAGGGGCGAGGTCTCGGTGAGTCCGTAGATCTGGATGAACTCCCAGCCCAGCTCGTCCAGCACCCGCTCGATCGTGCGGGTGGGCGGCGGCGCGCCGGCCGCGACGATGCGGACGCGCTCCCGGCCGGGGATCTCGCCGGACCAGCTCGCGGCCGCGTCGAGTGCCGCCGCGATGACGGCCGGTGCGGCGCACATCAACGTGACGCCCTGTGTGTCGACCCGGCGGAGGATCTCGGCTCCGTCGACCTTGCGCAGCACGACGTGCTTGCCGCCGACCCCGGTGATCCCGAACGGCATGCCCCAGCCGTTGGCGTGGAACATCGGAAGGGTGTGCAGGTAGACGTCGCGGTCGCTGATGGTCGTGTGCAGGCCGAACACGGTGGCATTGAGCCAGTTGTTGCGGTGCGTCAGCTGGACGCCCTTGGGCCGTGCGGTGGTGCCCGACGTGTA
This sequence comes from Pseudonocardiales bacterium, assembly GCA_032160665.1. Classification (GTDB taxonomy): domain Bacteria; phylum Actinomycetota; class Actinomycetes; order Mycobacteriales; family Jatrophihabitantaceae; genus Jatrophihabitans. Next base: position 15,495 of record JAVHVH010000295.1, on the reverse strand, counting down.
GTTGATCGTCGCGGTCGCCGCTTCGTCGGGCTCCTCCCAGGCGGTCGGCTCGGTGTCGCGCAGGTACAGGTCGTCGTCCTCGCCCAGCAGGAATTTGCGCTGGACGTCGAGGACGTCGAGCACGTCCTTCTGCTCGGGGTCGCAGTACACGATGTCCGCGCCGGAATGCTCGACGATGTAACTGATCTCCGGCTTGCTCAGCCGGAAGTTGATGGGCACCAGGATCCGTCCGTACCCCGACACCCCGAAGAAGGACGTCAGCAGCCGCGCGGAGTTCTGCGAGATGAACGCGACCCGGCCACCGACCGGCACCCCGAGCTGGTCGAGCTTGGCCGCCTGCGCCTTCGCGTTCTCGCCCAGTTGGCGATAGGTGAGCTCGCCGAGGCTCGGTGCCGGCTGATCGGGCTCGTCGACCACCGCGACCCGGTCGGGGTACACGTCGACCGCGCGATCGAGGAAGTCCCGGACGGTGAGCGGATAGAACACCAGTGCCTCCCAGGCTCGAGCGGTCGTCCCTCGATTACACCGACATCATCGCGCGGATGCCATACCCGATCGGAGGGGCACCCACCCGGTCGGAGATACCGCTCGGCCCGCACCGGCGGCAGAATGCTCGACGAGGAGGTCGATGACGCTGCCCGGGGGCCAGACTGGGACCGGCGTCGCGTCGGCCCGGGCATCGCGCGCCCCGTTGTGGTGGGCGGCAGTGGCATTGTTGTTCGGCGCGGCCTTCGGCACCAATGTCGCGACCCCCCTGCTGCCCCTGTACCGCGCGAACCTGCACCTGAGCCCGACGGACGTCAATGCGATCTTCGGCGTGTACGCGTTGGGATTGGCGCCGTCCCTGCTTCTCGGCGGCCCGGCCTCGGACCGCTTCGGACGCCTGCGGGTGCTGGTTCCGTCCGTGGTGCTCGCCGGTGCCGCGTCCTTGCTCTTTGTGCCCGGCGCGCACACAACCGCGCTGCTCTACGTCGCCCGCTTCGTGCAGGGACTGGCCTCCGGTGCCGCGTTCAGCGTCGGAAGCGCGTGGCTGCAAGACATCGTCGGCACCGATCGCGCACCCGCTGCGGCGCGCCGCGCCTCGCTCGCGCTCAACTTGGGTTTCTGCCTCGGCCCGCTGAGCGCCGGTCTGCTGGCCCAGTACGGCCCGGCCCCCTTGACCCTGCCGTTCGTCGTCCATGCCCTGCTCGTAGCGCTCATGCTGCTGGCGGCTGCGGCGATCGGTGGACGCGCGGCCTGGTCGGCTGACTTCGTGCGGTCGCCGTTCGGCAGCCTGCTTCCCCGGCCGGACCTGGGAGTTGCAGCGCGGCGAGTTTTTCGCCGCACCCTGATTCCCACCGCGATCTGCGTGTACGCGTTCCCGTCCGTGGCCGTGACCATCCTGCCGTTGCTGCTCCCGAACCGCGTCCACGTCGTGGTGTTCACCGGCGTGCTCGCGGCCGTGACGCTCGGGATGGGCGCGGCCGTGCAGCCGGTCGCCCACCTGCTCGGCCAGTCACGGGGGGCCATCGGCGCCGGGCTGGGCGCGGCGGGATATGGGTTGGGCGCCCTCGCCGCCGCCCCGGAATCGGCCCTGCTCGTGTTCGCCGGCGGCGCCCTGCTCGGGGCCGGCGCCGGACTGTGCCTGAACGCCGGGTTGACGCTCGTCCACGAGCTGTCGACCGCCGCGACCCGCGGCGCGTGCAACGGGCTGTTTTACGCGTGGGCCTACGTCGGGTTCGCGGCGCCGGTGCTGACGACGGCGTTCGTGCGAACTGATGACCTTGTCCGACCGCTCACCGTCCTGACCGTCATCACGACGCTCACCGCGGTGTGGTTGTGGGTGCGAGCGCGCCGAGTCGTCCTACCGGTCAGCCGGCCTGCGGGGGGAGACTGAGCTCATGCCTGAATACCTGAACATCGCCGTCGAGCACAGTGGCGCCTTCACCACCGTGACGCTGGACAATCCGGCCAAGCGCAATGCGCTCTCCGGCGAGACGCTGCACGAGCTGTTGACGGCATTCACCGCGATCGGCGACAGCGATGCGCTCGGCGTGATCCTCGCGGCCCACGGCCCGGTGTTCTCCGCCGGCCACGACTTCGCCGACGTCGCTGACCACGACCATGCCTCGGTGCGGTCGCTCCTGCTGACCTGCACCCGGCTCATGGACCTGCTGCAGGAAATCCCGCAGCCGGTGGTGGCCCGCGTCCACGCCCTGGCCACGGCTGCCGGCTGCCAGCTCGTCGCGAGCTGCGACCTCGCCGTCGCCGCCGAGTCGGCCGGCTTCTGCCTACCCGGCGGCAAGGGTGGCTGGTTCTGCCACACGCCGGCCGTCGCGGTCGCCCGGACGATCAGCCGGAAGCGAGCAATGGAGATGGCGCTGTCGGGCGATGTCGTCGACGCCCGCACGGCGGCCGACTGGGGTCTGGTGAATCGCGTCGTCCCGGACGAGCAGCTCGACTCCGCGGTTCAAGACCTGCTCGAGCGGGTCACGCGCGGCAGCGCCGAGAGCAAGGGTCTCGGCAAGCAGGCGTTCTACGCCCAGGTCGATCTCGACCAGCCCAAGGCATACGCGTACGCGGTCGAGGTCATGGCCGCGGCCAGCCAGCTCGAGGATGCGGCGGAAGGCATGCACGCCTTTCTCGGTAAACGCAAGCCGGAGTGGACGCACGGGCGCTGAGCGCCGACCCCCCCAAACGGCGGTAGCTCCCGATTGTGGCTTGTGCCACAGTAAGGCCGTGACCGCGGGACGAGGTGGCACCGAGCAGGCGCTGTCCCACGTCGAGACACTCGACCAGTTGATCGACGAGCGCAGCGACATCGTCGCCCTGCTCGACCGGACCTCGGTCCTGCGCGAGACGTCCCACTGCATTCGCGAGAACACCGGTCTCGACCTCGGGTATGCGGCCGCGCTCGAGCGTCGTGACCTGCTCGTGATTCGAGGTTGGTCCGGCGCGACCGGCGGGGCGCTGCGCAACCTCGAGGTCCCACGAGGCTGTGGTCTGGGCGGCAAGTCGTTCGTGCTGGCCCGACCGGTGTGGGTTCCGGACTACTGCAGCTCGTCAAACATCACCCACGAGTTCGACGGGGTGATCCGTTCAGAGGGCATCGGCGCCATGATCGCCGCGCCACTCGTGCATCGAGGCCAGGTCGTCGGTGTCGCGTACGCGGCGCAGCGGGGGGCGGCCGCGCTCGGTGATCAGGTGATCCGCCAGCTCGAGCGCGTCGCCGAACCGGTGGGCAGCGTGCTGCAGCTCGCCCAGCAGGCCGGCGTGCAGACGAAGACGGCCCTCGCCGCTGAGCGCCAGCGCATCGCGATCGCGCTGCACGACTCGGTGGGGGCGCTGCTGTTCGGCATCGGAGCCGAGGTGCGCGACCTCCAGGCCGACGCGGACGCGCCGCCGCAACTGGTCGCGAAGCTTCGAGCGGTCGAGGCGAGGGTGGCCGAGACGGCCGCGGTGTTCCGCGAGTCCCTCGCGGTTCTGGACGACGTCACCCCCAACCAGTCGCTGACCACCACCCTGCGCGGGGATTGCGAGGCCTTCACCCGCCGTACCGGTGTCGTGGCGCGCTGCGTGGCCCTGACCGAACTGCCGGCCCTCGACGTCGCGCGATGCACCGCCGTTGTGGCCGTGGTCCGGGAGGCGCTCGTCAACGTCGAGAAGCACGCGCACGCGACGTCGGTGGTAGTGAGCCTGGTGGCCTCCGGCGAGGGACTCGCGGTAGCGATCGCCGACGACGGGCTGGGCTGGCCCGACGCCGCGGCGCCCGGCGCCGAGCTCGCGGCCCGGCGGCCACGCGGTCCGTCGCGGGAGCGCTCGAGCGGCATGGGGTTGAAGGCCTCCTACGACCGGGTGGCCAGGCTCGGCGGCGCGCTGTCCATCGTCGGCAACGAGGACGGCGGGCTCACCGTCCGAGCGTGGGTCCCGACGCCATGACCGGGGCGGCGGTTGCGCCGGTGCGGGTGTTGGTCGTCGACGACCATCCGGTGGTGACCCACGGCGTCACACTGCTGCTGAAATCGGTGCCCGATATCGAGCTTGTGGGATCGGCCCGCAACGGCCGCGACGGCCTCGACAGTGCCGAGCGGCTGCGTCCGGACGTCATCCTGCTCGACCTCCGGTTGCCCGACATGCTCGCGACGGAGGTGATCCGCCGGCTGCGGTCGGTGCGGCCCGAGAGCCGCGTCCTGCTCTTCACCGCATACGCCGATCACGCGGCCCTGCCCGCCGCCCTGGACGAAGGCGTTGCGGGCTGCCTGCTCAAAGACGTCTCCACGACTGACCTGGCGAGTGCCATCCGCCGGGCCCACGCCGGCCTGACCGTGATGGATCACCGGCTCGAAGGCAGTACCAGCGGGCAACGGCGAGATGCGCTCTACCGCGCCGGCCTCACCCGACGCGAGTACGAGGTGCTGCGCCTTGTGGCGGCCGGCCAGACCAACCCGGAAATCGCCGACGAGCTCGGCCTGACCCGCAACACGGTCAAGACCTACCTGCAGAGCACGATGAGCAAACTCGGGGCCCGCAACCGCGTCGAGGCGATCGCCAAGGCCAGTGAGGCGCAGTTGCTATGAGCGAGCTTGCGCGCATCGTGACGGCTGTCACATCCTGTCTCCACATGGGGGTGCCGGGCCGATCCGGCTACCTCGACGATCCCCTGGAGAGCTCGATCGATCGAGGACGGCACAGAGAGGCACGGTGATGACGGCACAGCCCCCCCGCGACCATGCGCAGTCGACGCCACTACTCGAAGTGCGCGACCTGGCCGTACGGTACGGACGCGCCGTCGAGGCCTTGCGTGGCGTGTCCCTGCAGGTTGACGAGGGGGGCATCGTCGCCGTCCTCGGGAACAACGGCGCGGGCAAGAGCACGCTGCTTCGCACCATCTCCGGCACACATCGGCTGAGCCGAGCCGTCATCGAGCGGGGCACGGTCACCTTGGCCGGCCGAAAGCTCACCGGGGTCGACCCGGGACGGGTCGTCAGTTCGGGTGTCGTGCAGGTACCCGAGGGGCGGCGCATCTTCGGTCGGCTGACCGTCGAGGAGAACCTGCGCGCCGGCGGCATCCGCCAGCGGAACCGAGCCGAGCGCGCCAGTTCCCGCGAGCGGGTCTTCGAGCTCTTCCCATTGCTGGCCCAACGACGACGGCAAAAGGCCGGGCTGCTGTCCGGCGGCGAGCAGCAGATGCTCGCCATCGGCCGCGCGCTGATGGCCTCGCCCCGGTTGCTGCTGCTCGACGAACCCTCGCTCGGTCTCGCGCCCCTGATCGTCGGTCAGATCGCCGACGTCATCGCTGAGATCAACGGGCAAGGCACCTCGGTCCTCCTCGTCGAGCAGAACGCCGAGATGGCGCTCGAGCTGGCCAACTATGCGTACGTGCTCGAACTCGGGCGCGTCTCGCTGTCGGGGACGGTCGAAGAACTGCGTCGTACCGACGAGGTGCAGCGCCTGTACCTCGGCGGTGGCGCCGCGGACCTCGCCGCGGTGACCCGCGACCGACCCACCCTGGCGCGCTGGACCGACACGGGGAGGAAGACCGGATGAGGGACGCGGCGGAACACGGTTCCGAAGGCGCGCAGTCGCGGCCTCTCGTGGTTGACGAGGTGACTGTGCGCTTCGCCGGAATCACCGCGCTCGACTCGGTGTCCTTCACCGTGGAGCCGAACACGATCCACGCGCTCATCGGCCCGAACGGCGCCGGCAAGTCCACCTGCTTCAACGTCCTGACCGGTGTCTACCGAGCGAGCTCGGGGACCGTTCGGCTAGGAAACGTGCGGTTGACCGGTCGTCGTCCGAACCAGATCACCCGACTCGGGCTCGGACGCACCTTCCAGAACATCGCCCTGTCGCCGCGTCAGTCGGTGGTCGAGAATCTCATGCTGGCGCGGCACCTGCTGACCCGATCCGGATTCGTCAGCACGGGCCTGCACCTGCCGAGCGCCACTCGCGAAGCGCGACGGCACCGGGAGCGGGTGTGTGAGATCGCCGGGTTCGTCGGCATCGGGGACTTGTTGGACGTCCCCGCGGGACTGCTCTCCTACGGCAACCAGAAGCGGGTCGAACTCTCGCGGGCACTCTGCCTCGAACCTCGCGTGCTGCTGCTCGACGAGCCCGTCGCCGGCCTCAATGCCGAGGAGAGCCGTGCGATGGCGGCCGACATTCTCGACATCCGCGAGGGGTTGGGCATCTCGGTGCTGATCGTCGAGCACGACATGGGTTTGATCATGGGCATCGCTGACCGGATCACGGTGCTGGACTTCGGCAAGCAGATCGCCGAAGGCACGCCGGCCGAGGTGCAACGCGATCCGGCGGTCATCCGCGCCTACCTCGGTACCGGGCGGGAGGACGCCGACGACTTCGCGGCCAGGATCGACCTGGCTCCCGCTGTCGCGAAGCCGCCCGGGGAGGGAGAGAAGTGACCTATTTCGGGGAGCTGTTGATCAACGGGATCTCCCTCGGGTTCATCTACGGCCTGATAGCGCTCGGATTCGTCGTGATCTACAAGGCCACCGAGGTCGTGAACTTCGCGCAAGGATCGGTGCTGTTGCTCGGCGCGTACGTCGTGGCGCGCACCCACGCGAGCTTGGGCTTCACGCTCGCGGTGGTGGTGGGCGCGGCCGCGGGCGCGCTCGGTGCGTTCCTCATCGAGTTCCTGCTGGTCCGCCGGCCGCGCCATGCCGACCCGATCGCTCTCGCGATCCTCACGATCGGCGTCGACATCGCGCTGGCGACCGACCTCACCCGGCGCATCGGCCAGCGGGTGCTGTCCTTCGACGATCCGTGGGGCAACTCGAAGGTCGACCTCGGTCCGTTCACGGTCCCCCAGGCGCGGATTGCCGCGATGGTGGTCTCGGTCGTGCTGGTCGCGCTCTTCTTCACGGCGTTCAAGTACACGAGCTGGGGTGTGGCGACGCGGGCCACGGCGGAAGACCCCGAGGCCGCCGCGCTCATGGGCATCAGCCGCGGGCGGGTGTCTATGGTGTCCTGGATCGTCGCCGGTGCGCTGGCCACGGTCGCGGGCGTCTTCCTCGGCACCTCGCCGAGCCCGGGCCTGAACAACACGTCCAACCTCACCGCGCTCAACGCCTTTCCGGCCGCCGTCGTCGGAGGCCTGGACTCGACCGAGGGAGCGGTGGTCGGCGGCCTGCTCATCGGCGTCGTGCAGTCGCTGGCGGCGGGCTACAACGATCAGCTGTCCTTCCTCGGCTCGCCGCTCGGTGACGTCGCCGCGTACGGCGTGATGCTCATCGTCCTGCTGTGGCGTCCGAGTGGGCTGTTCGGCACGCGGGAGGTGACGCGTGTTTGATCGTCCGGGCGGCGGTGGGTTTCGCCGACATGGTCCGCGCGGCGTCATCGTGCTGTTGGTGATCGTCCTCGTCGTGCTGCCGTTGTACGTCGACGCATTCTGGCTGCAGATGGGGCTGTTCGTCTTCGCGGCCGGGATCGGTGCCATCGGACTCAACCTGCTCACTGGCACGACCGGCCAGTTGTCGCTCGCCCACGCGTTCTTCCTCGCGGTGGGCGCCTACGGATATGCGTACTTCTCCGGTACGAACACGCAGATCGGCGGCGGGGTCGAAGTCGGCGGCCTCGAACTGCCTCCCCTCCTGGCGGCTGTCCTCGCCGTCGCTCTCGCGGGCTTTGCCGGCCTGCTCTTCAGCCCGATCGCGGGACGGTTGCGGGGCATCTACCTCGGGGTGGCATCGCTGTCGCTGGTCTTCATCGGGCAGCACGTGCTGTTGAACGCGCGCAGCCTCACCGGAGGCTTCTACGGCCGTGACACCGCCCCGTTCTCGCTGTTCGGCTTCACGTTCACCAATGAAGATCCACCGCTGACCGTCCTCAACGTGCCGTTCGGGCAACGGGAACGCCTCTGGTATCTCGGCCTGGTTCTGCTCATCCTCTGCTACTTGTTCGCCAGCAACCTGCTGCGCGGCCGTCCCGGCCGGGCCTTGCAGACGATCCGCGACAGCGAGATCGCGGCCGCGACGATGGGAGTGAACGTCCGCGTGTACAAGGCCGCGGCGTTCGTCCTCTCGTCGATGTACGCCGGGCTGGCCGGCGTACTCGTGGCGCTCGCGTTCCAGCGCCCGGTGCCCGACTACTTCAACCTCGGCCTGTCGATCACCTATCTCGCGATGATCGTGATCGGCGGACTCGGCTCGGTGCGCGGCGCCGTTGTCGGCGCGGCGTTCGTCACGGCGTTGCCCCAGGTCCTCACCCACTACTCGGACAGCCTTCCGTTCCTCGCCCAACCCGGCGAGAGCGGCGTCGGGCCCGCCGAGTTCGCCAACTATGCGTACGGCGCGGCAATCATCCTGGTCATCCTCGTCGCGCCCGGCGGCCTGGCCGGGGTGTTCAGCGGGCGATCAGGGCGAGCCGCGCATGCCCGCTCGACGGTTACCAGCCCAAGCCCAGAACCGAACTCGTCCGTCGGCGACGGACTCGACAGGAACGACCCGACAGGAACCGCCTCGTCGGTGACGGTGAACAAGGAGGCCAGGCACACATGATCCCCAACCGGTCCACCATGCGGGGGCGTGGCGCAGCATCGTCCGCCGGAACCCGAGGGCGTTTGCGTCTGGTGGTCGCGTGCTGCGCGATCGCGACATTGCTCGTGGCATCCGCGTGCAGCACCAAGGCCAACAACAACAACAGCAGCGGCAAGTCCGGTGGCCCGAACAGCGTCAAGACCGACATCGGCGTCACCGATTCGACGATCAACCTCGGCATCCTGACCGATCTGTCGGGCGTGTTCGCCGTGCTCGGTAAGTCTGTCACCCAGGGCGCGCAACTCTACTTCGCCGACCTCAACAAGAAGGGCGGCGTCTGCAAGCGCCAGATCAAGCTGAACATCCAGGACGACGGTTACGACGTCCAGAAGGCGGTCGGGATCTACGCCGATATGGCCCCGAACGTGCTCGGCTTCGAGCAACTGCTCGGCTCGCCGATCAACGCCGCGCTCAAGCAGAACATCGAGACGGACAAGGCGTTCACGATCCCGGTCTCGTGGGCCTCGACGATCCTCGACAACCCCAACAACATGATTGTCGGGACCACCTACGACATCGAGATGATCAACGGCATCCAATTCCTCGTGGATCAGAAGAAGATCAAGGCCGGTGACACGATCGGCCACATCTACCTCGAGGGGGAGTACGGGGAGGACGGCTACCTGGGCAGCAAGTTCGCGGCGAAGAAGCTGGGGCTCAAGCTCGTCGGCCAGAAGATCACCGCAACCGCCACTGACGTGACCAGCCAGATCACCGCCCTCAAGAACGAGGGCGTGAAGGCGATCATGCTGACCGCCACCCCAACCCAGACTGCATCGGCCGCGGCGGTCGACGCCTCGATCGGGTTGAACGTTCCGCTCCTCGGGAACAACCCGGTCTACGCGCCGCAGCTGCTCGAAACGGCGGCCGGTCCGGCGCTCACCAAGCTGCTGTACGTGGCGGCGTCCTGGCAGCCGTACTCGGGCACCACCCCCGGAGCAACGAAGGTGCGAGACGCCTACAGCGCCAAGTACCCGAACGAGATCCCGAACGGCGGAGTCCCCTGGGGATACGGGGCCGCAGCGGCCTACACCGCGGTGCTGCAGAAGGCGTGCGAGAACGGCGACCTGACGCGCGACGGCATGCAGAAGGCGTTCCGGCAGACGACGAGCATCGACACCGACGGCATCCTGCCCGCGCTCGACTACAGCCATCCGGGTGACCCCGCGACCCGGGAGGTGCTCATCGCGCAGCCGGACAAGGCATCGAAGGGCGGGCTCAAGGTCGTGCAGGACCTCAAGGCGAGCGACCTCGCGAACCAGTACGTCGCCCCGCAGCACGGCAAGGGCGGCTAATCCCGGCTGAACCGGCAGACAGCCCCAGGGAGACCTCCCCGGGGCTGTCTGCCGGTGGTGTGCTCAGCTGACGGCGTGCTGGGCCCGCGCGGCAGCGTGCCGGGCCGATTCGCGAGCGGCCTTGGCCTTCTCGGCCACCACGGGGCGGTACTCGTCGGCGAGGTCGCGGGCGGAGTCGCGGGCCGCCTTGGCCTTCTCGGCGACCACTGGTGCGTACTCGTCGGCGGCGGCCCGGGCCGCGTCCCGCGCGGCCTTGGCCTTCTCGGCGACGACCGGTGCGTACTCGTCGGCGGCGGCGCGGGCCGCGTCCCGCGCGGCCATCGCCTTCTCGGCCACCACCGGGCCGTACTCGTCGGCCAGGTCGCGGGCCGCCTCGCGCGCAGCCTTGGCCTTCTCGACGACTACGGGCCCATACTCGGCGCGGACCTCGGCGAGCCGCTTGGCCGCCTGGTCCGAGGCCTTCAGGGCGCGCTTCTGGGCCTTGGTCGCAGCCTTCTGAGCCCGCTTCGTGGCTTCGAGTTGGGCATCCCGAGCGGCCTCGCGCGCCTGCCTGAGTGCGTCCCGGTTCGAAGGCTGCGCCTTCTTGGCGGCCTTGCGCGCGCGCCGGCCCTTCTCGACCCGCTTCTGCTGGACGGCGGCCCCGATCTCGACCTTCTTGTCGTGCGCCGGTTCGAGCAGCCCGTCCGCCACCAGCCCGACGCCGATGCCGAGCATCCAGACGTCCTTGGCGACGCCCGAACCCTGGGGGGTCGGCCGCGGGTTGCCGTCCGCGTGCATGCCCGGCGTGTTCCAGTACATGTTGAGGACCGCGCCGGAGAAGGCGATCAGACCGAGGCCGGCGACGACCGGCGACACGACCGGAGCAAGGACGAGTCCGCCGACCGCGATCTCGGCGGCGCCGAGACCCTTGGTGAACACCTTGGGATCGACCTTGCCCACGAACCCGTAGGTGCCGCTGGCGACTTCGTGGTGGAGCTTCGCGGTCTCGTCATCCGCGCTGAATTTGCTGACACCGCTGTTGAGTATGAACGCACCGGTGACAGCACGCATCGGGGCGCGACGCAGCTTCGCGGAAAGGCTCATGACAAGGTCCTCCTAGGGCAGGGTGCTCTCCCCGCGGTCATACCCAGGAGGGCAGCCACATATGCGCCTGCCACTCGCTGTAGGACATCAGCCCACCTGTGAAGATGGGCCACATCCAGGCGAAGTCGGCGACGACCAGCGCCAGATACGTCGCTACACCGGCGATGCCCCAATACCGGCGGCGCAATGCGTGGTAGTCGTCGTCGGTCATCGGGCGCGGGTCGTTCTTGATCCGTTTTCGCGCCAGCGCCGGGCCGAGCATCGTGCCCAGCGCGAGTGTCACCCCGATGATCATGAAGGGCACCAGCGGCGCCATGTAGAACAGGAACATCGTGCGCTTCAGGTCTTGGAACCACACCGCCCAGCCGGCGATGAACGCGACCCACACCGCTCCCGCGCGCCAGTCACGGGTGGTGATCCAGTGCCAGGCCAGCCACAGGAGCATCGGCGCGAATGCCCACCACATCAGCGGAGTGCCGATCAGAAGGACCTCGCGCGCGCACGCCGACGCGCCGCACTTCGTCCCGTCCCCGTTGTAGTAGAAGTCGACCGGCCGGCCCAGCACCAGCCAGCTCCAGGGACTCGACTCGTACGCGTGCCCGCTGTCCAGGCCCTCGTGGAAGCGGTACGCGTCGAGGGTGGTCCACCCGAGCGAGCGGATCGGGCCGGGTACCCAGCCCCAGTCGAACGGGATCCGCAGACCGAAGATATTCAGCCGGGCCGATGTGCTGTGACTGTCGGCCCAGTGGCGGTTGAAGCCGTTCTCGCCGGCGAACCAGCCGAGGTAGCAGAGCAGATACGTGGCGATCGGCGTGATGATCAACGAGCCGACGCCGGGCAGGACGGCGCGCCGCCACCAGGAGCGTCCCGGGCGCCGCACGCCGGCCGACTTGAACGCGGCGCGGTCCCAGACCAGGGACAGGATGACGAACAGGACGAAGAACGACAGCGCCGTCCACTTGACCGCGCAGGCCAGGCCCAGCATCACCCCGGCGACGAGTCGCCATGGCCGGGGACCGAGCGTGGGGACGCCTGTGGTGAGGTCGACGCCGCTCGCGATCAACCCCGCGAGCCGCGTCCGCATCTTGTCCCGGTCGATGACGAGGGCACCGAAGCCCGCGATGACGAACGTCTGCAGGAAGATGTCGAGGATCGCGGTGCGGGCCAGGACCAGGGACAGCCCCTCGCACACCATTAACAGGCCGGCGATGAATCCGAATAGGTTCGAGCGCATCATCCGCCGGACGATGCGCATCATCATGATCACGCCGAAGCAGCCGAAGATCGCCGGCATGATGCGCCAGCCCAGCGAGTTCGTCAGGTAGCCGGCCGAACCCTGATGAGTGACGAGGCCCTGGTACCACTCGGACGCGCCGATCAGCCATTTGCCCAGCGGCGGATGGACGATGAACATGTAGCCGCGGTTGTCCTCGTAGCCGTAGCGCAGTAGCTCTTGCGCCTCGGTCGCGTAATAGACCTCGTCGAAGTTCTTGGTGGGCGGAAAGCCGAGCGCCCAGAAGCGGGTCAGGCCGGCGAGGGCGACGATCACCAGCGTGAGCAGCCAGCCGACGCCGGGGTGCGGGTCCTTCCACGGCGCCAGCGCAGCAGGTACGGGACGGGGTGGCACATCGGGAGTCGCGGTGGCGTCGGGCGCTCCTCCAGGGCCGGGACCCGCGGACTCGTCCGTGGCCTCCAGGGTCGCCGTCACGTCGTTGATAGTAGGGCGCGACCGTAGGGTGCACGCGTGGACGGCGCGCAGGGACGGGTGATCCTGGCGGGTACTCCGCTCGGGCGGGCCGAGGACGCATCGGCGCGGCTGCGGGATGCGCTGGCGTCGGCCCCGGTCATCGCCGCCGAGGACACCCGTCGGCTGCGCCGGTTGTGCGCCGACCTGGACGTGACCCCGGTCGGGCGGATCCTGTCCTTCTTCGATGCCAATGAGTCGGGGCGAGTGCCCCAGTTGGTCGAGATCCTGCAGGCCGGGCAGGACGTGCTGGTCGTCACCGACGCGGGCATGCCGTCGGTGTCCGACCCCGGCTACCGGCTGGTGACCGCCGCGGCCGAGGCCGGGCTGGTCGTCACCTCACTTCCCGGTCCGTCGGCGGTGACGACGGCGTTGGCGGTGTCGGGTCTGCCGGTCGACCGGTTCTGCTTCGAAGGCTTCTTGCCCCGCAAGGCGGGGGACCGCCGCCGCGCTCTCGCCGCCCTCGCTGGCGAACCGCGCACCATGGTGTTTTTCGAAGCGCCGCACCGGCTCGCCGAGACGCTGGCCGATATGGCCGCGATCCTGGGCGCGGACCGACTGGCGGCAGTGTGCCGGGAACTCACGAAGACGTATGAAGAGGTCCGCCGCGGCGGCCTCGGCGAACTCGCCGGTTGGGCGCGCGGCGACGTCCGGGGCGAGATCACACTCGTCGTCGCGGGAGCGCCGGCCACGGCCGACGACGTGAACCCGGCCGAGCTCGCCGCCGAGGTTGCGGCGCGCGAGGATGCCGGCCAGGTTCGCAAGGACGCCATCGCCGACGTCGCGCGGCTTCGCGGCCTGCCGAAACGGGTGGTCTTCGACGCGGTCGTCGCGGCGAAAGGGAATTGAAAGCCGTCGTCCCTTGCGCCCCGCCCGGACCGAGAGAAGCATTCGCGCATCGGCACTCTCCACGGGGAGGACACATGTTCATTCAGGTCATCCAGGGCAAGGTCAAGGACCAAGCCGCCCTGCGCCGCAACTTGGACCGCTGGACGCAGGAGCTGATGCCCGACGCCGTCGGCTACCTCGGGACCACGGCCGGGTTCACGAAGGACGGCACGTTCGTCGCGCTGGCCCGCTTCGAGTCGGCGCAGGCCGCGCAGGCCAACGGCGACCGGCCGGAACAGGGCGCATGGTGGGCCGACATGGAGAAGTGCTTCGACGGCGACGTCACCTTCATGGATTGCGATGAGGTGCGGACCTGGCTGGCGGGTGGATCCGACGACGCGCACTTCGTCCAGATCATGGAAGGCCACAGCGACGACGTCGCCCGCATGCACGAGGTGATGAGCAGCCATCCCGATGAGCTGCACAAGGCCCGGCCGGAGATCCTCGGCGGCTTGATGATGGACGCAGGCGACGGCCGCTACGTCGACGCGTTCTACTTCAGCTCGGAAGAGGCCGCACGCGCGGGAGAGAAGATGGAGATCCCGGATGACCTGCGGGCCGAGATGGACGAGGGCATGCGGTTGATGGGCGACGTCTCCTACTTCGACCTGCGGGACCCGATTCTGGTGTCGGCCAAGCGCTGACCCAGCTCACCGGGCGGCGCGCGCGGCGCGGGTGACCCAGGCCGAGAGTCGGGTCGGTACCGCGGTGCGCAACTTCGCGGCCCGCGTCGTTGCGCCGAAGCTCGCCGGTCGCGGCGTCCAGCGCATGGTCGACTGGAGCCCGCCCGGCGCATGACCAATCGCGCCGCGGCGCGTCACTAGGCTTAGCGCGTGAGCAACGAGCACGTTCTGACCGCCGTCGCGTGGCCCTATGCCAATGGACCGCGACACATTGGGCACGTCGCCGGCTTCGGCGTCCCGTCCGACGTCTTCAGCCGCTACCAGCGGATGGCGGGCAAGAAGGTGCTCATGGTCAGCGGCACCGACGAGCACGGCACACCCATCCAGGTGCAGGCCGACAAGGAGGGCGTGACTCCGCGCGAGCTCGCCGACCGCAACGCGCTGATCATCGCCAAAGACCTGCAGAAGCTGGGGCTGTCCTACGACCTGTTCACCCGGACGACAACCAAGAACCACTACGCGATCGCGCAGGAACTCTTCCTGGGTCTGCTGGCCAACGGCTATGTCTTCCCGCAGACCCAGCTCGGCGCGATCAGCCCGTCGACGGGCCGCACGCTGCCCGACCGCTACATCGAGGGCACCTGCCCGATCTGCGGGTACCCGAGCGCGCGCGGGGACCAGTGCGACAACTGCGGCAACCAACTCGACCCGATCGACCTGATCAACCCGCGCAGCCGCATCAACGGGGAGACGCCGAGGTTCGTCGAGATCGAACAGATGATGCTGGACCTCCCCGCGTTCGCCGAGGTCCTCGGGGAATGGCTGAAGAAGCAGAACCACTGGCGTACGAACGTCCAGAAATTCAGCCTCAACCTGCTCGATGACCTCAAGCCGCGCTCGTACACCCGCGACCTCGAGTGGGGCATCCCAGTGCCGCTGGATGGCTGGCGGGACCGCCCCGACAAGTCGATCTACGTGTGGTTCGACGCCGTGGTCGGCTATCTGTCTGCGTCCATCGAGTGGGCCCAGCGGACTGGGGACCCCGACGCGTGGCGGGCCTGGTGGCAGGGCCCCGATTCGCAGGCCTACTACTTCATGGGCAAGGACAACATCGTCTTCCATGCCGAGATCTGGCCGGCCATGCTGATGGGCTATTCGGGCATCGGGGCCAAGGGCGGCACGCCCGGCCGGCTGGGGGCGCTGAACCTGCCCTACGAGGTCGTGTCGAGCGAGTTCCTCACGATGGAGGGCAAGAAGTTCTCGTCCTCGCGCAACGTGGTGATCTACGTCGGCGACATGCTGTCCCGATATGACCCGGACGCGCTGCG
>JAVHVH010000262.1:0-22978 GCA_032160665.1 Pseudonocardiales bacterium | reverse complement strand
GCCGGCGGAGCCACCATGAGCGCAGCCGAGGCGAGGACAGTCGCCCCCAGGGAAATGAGGATCGCGAATCGGGGGTGGGACATCGGCATTGGTTCCTTCGCCGGTTGGGCCCCGCGCTTACCCCGCGCCGTCAGTATGCGGGTCCTGGCCGATGTCTGAACAGTGTTAGATGACCCGGACCGTTAGCCCTGGTGGCGCCGTCCCGCGTGGTCAGCCTTCGGGTGACCAATCCTCGGGCGGGCCGATAGTCGCGGCCGCTGGGCCGAGGCCGACACGTAGTCCCCGTGGACCTGGGTCCACCGTTCGCCGGGAGCCCATTCGGGGGTCGTGCCGGCGAGGCTGGCCTCGAGATGGTCGAGGCAGACGTGCCACCCGGCGCCGTCCCGGGCGCCCTGGCCCAGGTGAACTCCAGCAGCCGCGGCGGCTCGACGGCCAGCACCGTGCCCTCGAACGCCGGTACGGACTCGAGTGAGCCGGTCACTGATTCCTCCTGTTCAGGTGGGCCTCAAGCGCGTCCAGGCTGGTGTTCCACAGCTCGCGGTAGGGCGCGAGCCATGCGTCGAGTTCCTGCAGCGGCTGGGGGTTGATCCGGTAGAAGCGACGCTGCGCGTCCCCGCGGACCGTGACGAGGCCGGCCTCCCGGAGCACCCGCAGGTGCTTGGACACCGCCGGTTGGCTCAGCCCGAGGCCGGTCACGAGTTCGTTGACGGGCCGCTCGCCGCCGCGCAACAGGTCGAGGATGCGGCGGCGATTCGGCTCGGCGAGGACTTCGAAACCCACGGCTCCGACTGTGCCGAGTTGGTTATATGTCGGTCAAGGCACCTAGCCGGAACCGGCGGCTCAGCTCGGACTGACGCCCGCCGCCACGGCCTCCCGCACATCGTCCCGCGCGTCGTCGGCGTCGTCGACGTCGGTGGCGACTGGTTGCAGCACCAGCAGCGCGATCGCGACAGACACCACGACCAGCCCGGCGGCGACCCAGAACGCCAGGTGATACCCACCGGTCAGCGCCGACTTCGTTCCTGCGCCCTCATCGCCCAGCACGGCCGTGCGCGAGGCGGACAGCGTGGCCAAGACCGCGAGGCCGAGCGCGGCCCCGACCTGAGCCGTGGTGTTCACCAACCCCGAGGCCAGGCCCGCGTTCTCGCCGGTGGCGCCCGACATCGCGAGCGTCATGAGCGACGGGAATGCCAGGCCGGCGCCGACGCCCAGGAGCACCATGACGGGCAGGACGTGTTGCATGTAGTGCCCGTCCACCGGCGCCTGGGTGAATACGACGAGTCCGAAGGCGATCAGCACCAGGCCCGTCACCATCACCGGCCGCGCGCCGAAGCGGGAGACGAGCGGCTCGGTGAATCGGACCGAAAGGGCACCCATGAGCACCGTCGTCGGCAGGAACGCGAGGCCGATGCCCATCGGGTCGTAACCGAGGACCTTCTTGAGGTACAGCGACCCCATGAAGAAGATGCCGAACATGCCGGCGACGCTGGCGATCTGGATCAAGTTCGCGCCGGTGACGTTGCGCGACCGGAAGATGCCCATCGGCACGAGCGGGTTCGCCGCGGTGAGCTCGCGGAGGACGAACAGGCCGAGCAGCACCAGCGACGCGGCGCCGAACCACAGGGTCGGTGCCGCGCGCCACCCGTCGGTGGCTGCCGGTCCGACGATCGCGTAAACCCCGAGCATGAGCGCGGCGGTCACCGTCAACGCGCCGAGGACGTCGGTGCCCTCGCGCAGTCCGAGGCCATCCTCGTGATCGACCAGCCGCAGCGCCAGCAACCCGGTGAGGACCCCGAACGGGATGTTGATGAAGAAGATCCAGTGCCAGTTGATCGTCTGGGTGAGCAGGCCGCCGGCCAGCAGCCCGACGGCCCCGCCGGCCGACGCGACGAACGCGAAGGCCCCGATCGCGCGGGCCTGCTCGCGCGGCTCCGGGAACATCGTCACGATCATCCCGAGGATCACGGCCGAGGTCATCGCCCCGCCGATCCCCTGAACGAAGCGCGCAGCCACGAGGACGCCCGCGCTCTGCGCCAGACCGCAGGCCAGCGAGGCGACAGTGAACAGCGCCAGCCCGGCGAGGAACACCCGGCGCCGCCCAACCAGGTCACCGATCCGCCCGGCGAGCAGCAGCAGGCCTCCGAACGCGATCATGTAAGCGTTGACGACCCAGGCCAGGCTCGCCTCGGAGAAGCCCAGGTCGGCCTGGATCGAGGACAGCGCGACGTTCACGACGGTGAGGTCGAGGACGATCATCAGCATCCCCGTGCAGAGGACGATCAGGGCCGCCCAGCGACGGCGCTCGGTGCTCATGCGATGGTGTCTCCAGTCCGATTGTGGTGATCAGCCGTTCGCGGCGAGGACGTCCCCGAGCTTGTCGAGGATCTGGTTCGTTCCCTCTTCGCGCGCGGCGCTGGTGTCGAGGCCGTCGAGGTAGGCGCCCTGCTCGGTGAGCACGAGGCTGGTCCCGCCGGGGACGCCGGTGATCTCGAGCGTGGCCACCGAGACCGAAATGCGGCGGCCGTTGAGGTGCATCGAGTAGGACCACACGGCGCGCTCGTTGTCGACGATGTCTTCGTAGACCGCGTCGTAGGAAAACGTCGGGCCGTCCGGGACCTTGCCGCTCATGCGTTCGCGTCCACCCACCTGGAAGTCCAGGGTGTGCTCGTCGGTCGCCGCGTCGTCCTCGCCGAACCACTGCGACTTCGCCGATTGCGAGGCCCAAGCCGCAAAGACCCGCTCGGGCGCCGCCGGGTAGGACCGCTCGATACGGAAGGTGTCGTGTACGACGCTCATGTGTTCTCCTTCTTCGGGGGTTGCGGTTCGTCAGGGTGTGTGGCGAGGTACTCGCCGAGACGATCGAGGCGACGCTCCCAGGTCTGGCGGCGCGCGGTTATCCAGTCCTGCACCGTGTCGAGGCGCTTGACGTCCAGGCGGCAGGTGCGGACCCGGCCGACCTTCTCCGAGACCACGAGGCCGCTGGCCTCGAGAACCTTCAGGTGCTGCACGACCGCCGGAAGCGACATCGGCAACGGCCGCGCCAACTCGCTGACCGAGGCCGGGCCGCGGCCCAGGTGCTCGACGATGAGGCGCCTGGTCGGGTCGGCGAGGGCATGCAGCACCCCGTCCACGTCGGCCAGATTGTTAAGCACATGCTTAAGTTTTCAGATCTCGGCTTCGCTGTCAAGCGGCGGCCCAGCCGCGGGCGATAAGTGCTACGAATACGGGCAAACTCCGACAGTCCGGCATCGATGTGAAGGTGGGTCAGCATGCGCGTCCGTCCCGTTGTGAGTGCCATCGGAGCAGCCGTCCTGGCGGTGGCCGGACTCGGCGTCGCCGACTCCACGACCGCGCACGGCGCGACCGCGCACGGCGCGACCGCGCACGGCGCCACCGGCGCCGGCGGACCGCGGGCCACGAAGCAGGCGACCGCAGTGGGGTCGGGCGGCGCCGTCGCATCCGCCGACCTCGACGCCAGCCAGGCCGGCATCGACGTGCTCCGGCGCGGCGGCAACGCGATCGACGCCGCAGTCGCCACGGCCAGCACGCTCGGCGTCACCGAACCGTTCGTCGCCGGCCCCGGCGGCGGTGGCTACATGGTCATCTACCTCGCGCGCGAGCACCGGATCGTGGCCCTGGACGGACGCGAGACGTGCCCGGCCTCGTGCACGACGCAGCAGTTCATCGACCCGTCCACGGGCAATCCGCTGCCCTTCGAGCAGGCGCGCCGCTCGGGCCTGTCCGTGGGCGTGCCGGGGATGGTCGCCACCTGGGCCGCGGCGATCGAGCAATACGGCCGGCACTCCTTCGCCGCCGACCTGCAACCCGCGGTGCAGGTCGCGCAGCACGGTTTCCGGATCGACGGCAACTTCAACCAGCAGGAGCAAGCCGCGCTGGCCGACCTGCAGACGTTCGCGAGCAGCCGGTCGCTGTTCCTGACCGACTCGGGGCAACCGCTGCCGGTCGGCAGCACGTTACGCAACCCCGACCTCGCCCGCACCTACCAGTCGCTCGCCAAGTACGGGCCGGACTACCTCTACCGAGGACCGCTCGGCGCGGACATCGCGCGCGTCGTCCAGAACCCTCCGGTGGTACCGGGCGTCGCCGACTTCCCGATCCGCCCCGGGCACATGACGACGGCCGACCTGGCGCGGTACACCGTGCCGCGCCGCACGCCGACGCACGTGACATATCGCGGCCTGGACGTCTACGGCATGCCGCCGTCGTCCTCAGGTGGGATCACCGTCGGTGAGGCGTTGAACATCCTGTCGCGGTTCCCGCTCGCGTCCGAGCCGCGGGCGCAGGCGCTGTTCCAGTACCTCGAGGCGTCCCGGCTGTCCTTCGCGGACCGCAACGCCTACATCGGCGACCCGGCGTTCGTCGACGTCCCGCAGGCGGGTCTGCTCGACCCGGCGTACGCGGCCACCCGCAGCTGCCTGATCCAGGACTCCGCGCTGACCTCGCCGGTCGCGCCGGGGCACCCCTACCCGCCCTACGGCGGTTGTGGCACGGCCGCGCCGACGGCCACGCCCGACCACGAGGGCATCGAGACCAACCACCTCGTCGTCGCCGACAAGTGGGGCAACGTCGTCAGCTACACCAACACGATCGAACAGCTCGCCGGTAGCGGCATCACGGTGCCCGGCCGCGGGTTCCTACTCAACAACGAGATGACCGACTTCAACTTCGCACCGGCGACGACCTCCGACCCGAACCTCCCGGCGGCGGGCAAGCGACCGCGGTCGAGCATGTCCCCGACCATCGTGCTCAAGGACGGCCATTTCGACTTCGCGGTGGGCTCCCCCGGCGGTGCGACGATCATCACGACCGTCCTGCAGATCCTGCTCAACCACATCGACTTCGGCATGTCCCTGCCCGCCGCGATCGCGGCCCCGCGCGCCTCGCAGCGCAACGCCGCGACCACCGATGCCGAGGCCGGGTTCTTGGCCGACCCGGTTGCGACGACGTTGGCAGCGCAGTACGGCGAGGTGTTCAAACAGGTCACCGGACCGGTGTTGCCGCTGAATTCGTGGATCGGGAACGCCACCGGCATCCAGGCCATGGGCCACGGTCGCTATCAGGCCGCCGCCGAGCCGGTGCGTCAGCTCGGAGGCAGCGCCCTCGTCGTCAGGCCATCCGGGTAGCCCGGCGCCGCCGGATTGGCGCCGCACGTGCGAGCTATTCGCCGCCGCGCCTAGGACATGCCTAGGACGAAGGTCCCTTGCCGTGCACCAAACGCCGACTTAACGTAATGCCCATCCAGTCGGGGGACTGGGACGCATTCGGTGGTGGTGAGCACACCCGAAGAGTTGAGCGGACGTCGACGGCGAGGGAGCCGACATCCCTTTACAAGTGGTGGACTCATGAGATCGACCGGCGACACTTCCGCGCCGGGCGCCGATTCGGCGCCCGGCGCGGGGGGCGTTCCCGTCGAGCTCCTGCCCCGCCGCTTCGCCGATCGGTATGACCTCGTCCGCCTGCTGAAACAGGGCAACGGCGTCCACACGTATCTCGCCCTGGACAGTCACGCCGGCGACAAGGTCGTCGTGAAGACCTTCGAACTCGCCTTCGTGCACGCCCCGGCGCAAGCCCGCTTCCGGCACGAGACCCGGGTCCTGCGTCAACTCTCGGGTCTCGGCCTCGGCCGCCTGCACGACGCCGGGCAGACGGACGACCACCTCTATCTCGCGCAGGGATTCGTGCCCGGTGCGACGCTCGAGCAGCTCCTCACGAGCGGGCCGCTGACGGTGCCGGACACGCTGCGGATCGGCATTGACGTCGCGGGCGCGCTCGACATCGCGCACGGCGCCGACGTCTATCACCGCGACGTCAAACCGGCGAACATCATCGTCGGGCAACCCGAGCACGAGGGTCCGCCGGGCGCGATCACGCTGATCGACTTCGGCTTTGCCCGCAGCCCGTGGCTGGACGACTCCATTCGCGACGACCTCGTCGGAACGGTCCGCTATTTGGCGCCGGAGTCCGCCGGCCTGCTCGCCTCGCCCGCGGACGAGCGCTCGGACCTGTACGCCCTCGGCGTCGTCCTCTACGAATGCCTGACCGGCCGGCCGCCATTCGAGGCGGGCAGCGTGGGTGAACTCCTCCGTCAGCACCTCAGCACTCCGGTGCCGGAGCTGCCCATCGGACCCCGCGGAGTGCCGCATGCGCTGGGCGCGGCGGTCCATCGCCTGCTGCGCAAGGACCCGGCCGAGCGCTATCAGTCCGCCACGGCGCTGGTCGCCGACCTGACCCAGATCCTTGCTGCAATAGAGGCCGGCAGCCCGGACCCGACGATCGTGATCGGCCGGCACGATCGTCGCCGGAGCCTCACCGACCCAGCGTTCGTCGGGCGGGAGGCTGAGCTGTCGTCGCTGGCCGCACTCGCGACCGGGTTGGTTGGTGACACGTCCGGGCTGGTCCTGCTCGAAGCCGATTCCGGTGGAGGCAAGAGCCGGCTGCTCACCGAGGTGGCCAAGCACGCTCTCGAGGCCGGGGTGACGGTGCTGCACGGCCAGGGCGTGGCCCTGGCCGGCCAGCGCCCGTTCACCGTCTTGCACGGAGTGGCCGAGGACCTCGTCCGAGTGCTCGCCGACGACGCCGCGGACCGCGCGGCGCTCGTCGCAGAACTCGCCGACGTCGCCCCGGCGATCGTCCGGGCCCTGCCCGCGCTGGGGCCCGTGCTGGACGCGACGCCGTCGGGCGACAGCGGTCCGGAGCAATACGGCGAGCTGCGCAGCCTCGCCGGGCTGCATCGGCTGCTGGCGGCCGTCGCGTCCGAAGACCGTCCGATCCTCCTGATCCTCGACGACTGCCAGTGGGCCGACACCCTGACCGTCCGGCTCCTCGCCGACCTGTTCGACGACCCGACCCGCGCACCGCGGCACCTCGGTGTCATCGCGGCATTCCGGTCCGAGGAGGTCGCGAGCGACCATCCGTTGCACGCGATCAGCAACGCGCAGGCGCTGCATCTGGGACCGCTGTCCGACGAATCGGTCGCGCTCCTCGCCGAGTCCATGGCCGGACCGCTTCCGTCGCAGGCGATCGACATCGTCGTGCGGCTGGCCGACGGAAACCCGTTCATGGCCACCGCGGTGCTTCGCGGCCTGGTCGAGTCCGACGCCGTTGTCGCGACCCGCACCGGGTGGGTGGTCGATCCCACGAGGGTGCCCGACGCGCAGGCGGCCCGCCGTTCGGCGGCTTTCTTGGTGCGTCGCCTGGAGCTGCTGGGCGATGACGCGCTGGAGCTACTCAGCGTCGGAGCGGTGCTGGGCAAGCAGTTCGACATCGCAACCGCCGTGCAGATCGCCGGGCGTTCGGACGACGCGCAAGCGATTCTCGACGACGCCCGCCGACGACGCCTGCTGTGGCTGGACGAGGACGGCACGAGCTGCACGTTCTTCCACGACAAGATCCGCGAATCCTTGCTGCAGCGCCTGGCCGAGGATGTCCGACGCGAGCTGCACGGCCGGGCGGCCGACGCCCTGATCCCACTCGCCGACACCGGGCCGCCCGAGCTCGTCTTCGATCTCGCCTACCACCTGGACGAAGCCGGCCGCGGCGCTGACGCGCTGCCCTACGCCCTAGCCGCCGCCGCCCTGGCCCGCACCCGCTACGCGCTCGACGCGGCGGTGAGCCACTACCGGATGGCGGCGACCGACGTCGCCGAGGCCGACGTCGCGAGGCGGCTCGAGATCGTCGAGGGGCTGGGCGACGTCCTGATGCTGCAAGGGGTCTACGGCGAGGCCGGGGAGCGGCTGTCCGAAGCGCGGGCCCTGGTCACCGACCGGTCCCGGGCCGCCGAGATCGACGGCAAACTCGGTGCCTTGGCCTTCAAGCAGGGCGACATCCCAACCGCCAAGAGACATCTCGAAAGCGCGCTCGCGGGACTCGGTCGGCGCATCCCGCGACGCTGGGCGCTGCTGCCGTACCTGCTCTGGGAGCTGGGCGTGCAGTTCGGGCACTGCGTGCTGCCCCGGCTGACGACCGGACGGCGATCCGTCGAGGGTCGCGAGGACGACTTCCTGGCCATGCGGATCTACAGTCGACTGGCCTACCTCTACTGGTTCCACAGCGGCAAGATCTCTTGCGGATGGTCGCATCTGCGCGGAATGAACCTGGCTGAGCGCTACCCCGCCTCCGCGGAACTCGGGCAAGCCTGGTCCGAGCACGCGCCGGTCATGACGATGCTGCCGTGGTACCGGCGCGGGATTCGCTATGCCCAGCGTTCGCTGGACATCCGGCGCACCCTCGGCGACGTCTGGGGACAGGGCCAGAGCCTCAACTTCACCGGCGTCGTGCAGTACGCGTCGTCGGAGTTCGACCAGGCCCAGACCGCGTGCGAGGACGCGATCGAGTTGCTGCGCCGCACCGGCGACCAGTGGGAGGTCAACACCGGCAGCTGGAACCTCGCGGCCTGCCTGCTGCGCAAGGGTGAGCTGACCCGCGCCGTCGCGGTGGCCCGCGAGACCTACGAATCAGCTGTTTCCATCGGCGACAAGACCGCGGCCGGGATCTCGCTGAGCATCTGGGCGCGGGCGACCGAGGGCCGGGTGTCGGGCGAGCTCGTCCGGGAGCTGCTGGAGGAGGGCAGCGAAGACGCCCAGACCACCGCCGAACTCCACCTCGCGGACGCCCTCGTCCGGCGAGCTACCGGCGACCTGTCCGGGGCCGCGACGAGCGTCGAACGAGCCGCCCGCACGATCCGCGACGCCGGCCTGCGGCAGGAATACATCGCGCCGGTGTTCTCGTGGCAGGCGACGATCCTGCGTGAGCTCGCCGAGTCCACACCGCGGCACGATCCGGCGCTGCGCAACGCACGTCTCCGTGACGCCGCCGCCGCCTCCCGCCGCGCCCGCCGTTGGGCCGCGTTCTACCGCAACAATTCCCCACACGCGAACCGCGAAGCCGCGCTGATCGCCTCGCTGAGCGGCCGACACCGACGAGCCGTGTCGCTGCTCGCCCGCAGCCTCGCGCGCGCCGAGAAACAGGGCGCACGGTACGAGGCCGCGATGACCCGGTACGCCGCCGCCGACATCGAGGCCGCGCGCACCGGCGTGAGCACGGTCCGCAACCGGACCCGGGCGGCCATGCTGGCCTTCGATCCGCTCGCCGGCGAAGAGGTGGCCGAGGCGTCGGTCGAGCCGGCGATCATCTCGCTGTTCGACCGGTTCACGACGTTGTTGCACGTCGGCCGCGCGATCGCCGCCGCAACAACACGCAAGGCACTCGAGACCGCCATCCGCGACTCGGCCGTGGCGCTCCTGCGCGCTGAACGCTGCCACCTCACGCCGGTCGCGGCTCTGTACGACGACCGGCTGATGTCCCAGTCGGGGGAGGAGCTGCTCGGGATCAGCCGCACGCTGCTGCTGCGCTCGATCGAGCAGGCCGGGCCGGTCATCGCCGTTGACGGCACCTACTCCGACGCCGACGAGAGCCTGGTGCTCTCCGGTATCCGCTCGGCACTCGCCGCGCCGATCTTCGTCCACGGCGAAGCGACCTCCTGCCTCTACGTCACCCACCGGCAGATCGGCGAGCTGTTCGGCGATGAGGAGATCCAGCTCGCCGCCTTCATCGCCACGCTGGCCGGCGCCGCCTACGAGCACCTGGCCGGCAGCGAGACCCGGTTCCGCTCGCTCGCCCAGAGCTCGAGCGACGTCATCACCCTTGTCGACGGTGCGGGCATCATCAGCTACCAGAGCGCGGCGGTGAGCCGGGTCTTCGGCTTCTCGGCGACGACCCTGGTGGGCCAACCGGTGACGAACTGGGTGCACCCCGAGGACGTCGACTGGTTCCGCGCGACGCTCACGTCCGCCGCCATCGAGGCCGACACCCGGATCGAGTACCGCTTTCTGCACGCCGACGGTTCCTACCGCTTCGTCGAGAGCGCCGTGACGAACCTGCTCGACGAACCGACCGTCTCCGCCCTCGTGCTCAACACCCGCGATGTCACCGACCGCAAGCGGGCCGAACAGCAGCTGGTCGAGAAGAACCTCGAGCTGGAAAAGGTCGGGCGGGCCAAGGACACCTTCCTGGCGAGCATGAGCCACGAGCTGCGCACCCCACTCAACGCGATCATCGGATTCACCGGCACGCTGCTCATGGAGCTGCCCGGGCCGCTCAACACCGATCAGCAACGCCAGCTGCGTACGGTGGAGCGAAGTGGTAAGCACCTACTCTCGATCATCAACGACCTGCTCGACATGGCGAAGATCGAGTCCGGCGAGGTGCGCTTGACCCTCGAGGACGTCGACTGCACCGAGGTCGTGCAGACGGTCACCGCCGCCTTGCAACCGCTGGCCGACGAGAAGGGCCTGACGCTCACCTTGCGCACGCCCGACGAGCCAGTCGTGATCCGATCCGACGCGCGGGCCCTCGGCCAGATCATGATCAATCTCGTCAGCAACGCGATCAAGTTCACGGCGCAGGGGTCGGTCGACATTCGGCTGGTCACGGACCCGGGGACCGGCGAACGGCGGATCACGGTGGCCGACACCGGCCCCGGCATCGAGCCCGGGGACCTCGTCCGAATCTTCGACGCCTTCGAGCGTGGCCGGGAAGGAATCCGGTCCAGTACCGAAGGCACTGGCCTGGGCCTGCACATCTCGCGCAAGCTGGGCGAGCTCATCGGCGCGCAGGTCCGCGTGCAGTCGATGATCGGGGTCGGCAGCACGTTCACCGTCGACCTGACCGACCGCTCCGACACCCATGAAGAGGCGGCGTGACCACGCCGAGAGCGCGGATCCTCGCGGTCGAGGACACCCCGCACAACCTCGAACTGATGACCTACCTGTTGGAGGCGCACGGTCATTCCGTGGTGCCGGCCACGACCGCGGCCGAGGCGCTCGAGCTGGCCCGGGCCGAGCGTCCGGACCTGATCATCCTCGACGTGCAACTCCCGGACGCGAACGGCTTCGACGTGCTCGCGACGGTTCGCGCCGACGAGTACCTGCACGATGTCCCGACGGTGGCGGTGACCGCGAATGCCATGGTCGGCGACCGCGACCACGCGCTTGCGGCGGGTTTCGACGGCTACCTGACCAAACCCATCGAGCCGACCACGTTTGCCCGCAGCATCGACCTGTTCCTCCCCGTCGAACTGCGCGGCGGGACGTCCCGCGACGCTGCCGCGCAGACCCCGGAGAGGCGCTGACCGCGTGGCCACTGTCCTGGTCGTCGACGACCGCTCGGTCAACCGTGACTTGGTGCGCACCATCCTGGGCTACGAGGGCTACGACGTGCTCGAAGCCGACAGCGGACCGGAGGCGTTGCAGCTCGTCGAACTCAGAGCCCCGGACCTGATGATCTCTGACGTCCTGATGCCGGGGATGGACGGTTACGAGCTGGCCCGGGCGGTCCGGGCGTTGCCCGCGAGCAGCCAGCTGCCGATCGTTTTCTACACCGCCAACTACCTTGAGCGGGAGGCCCGGCCCATCGCCGCGGCGTGCGGCGTCGACCACGTCGTGGCGAAGAACGGCGACCCGCGCGCGCTCATTGACGCCGTCGCGCAGGCGCTGCGCGTTGCGCCTCGGGCCCGGCCCAGCGTGGGCGAGGAGGACTTCAGCCGCGCGCACCTGCACGTGCTGAACATGACGCTGCTCGAGAAGGTGCACGAGCTCGAGGAGAAGGAGCGGCTCAATCAGCTCGTCGAGGCGGCGGTGGTCGTCGGCGGCGACCTCGGTGGGTTGCACACGACACTGCACCGGATCGTCGTCGCGGCCCGATCGCTGGTCGCGGCCCGGTTCGCACGACTCGAGATGGTCGACGTGGCCGGGTGGGATCTCGGCCCGGTGACGGACGGGATCGCGTTACGCTCCCGCGACCCGCTGACCGAGGGTTCGATCATCCTGTTGCCCATCACCTCACCGGACGGCCATCGCGGCACGCTCGAGTTGACCGGGCGACACACCGAGGCGGACTTCACCGCCAACGACCGCAGCCTGCTCGCCGCCTTCGCGCACGCGGCCGGCACGGCGATCGGCAACGCGCACCGTTACGACGACGCGCGGCGCCGGCAGGCCTGGCTGCGGGCCTCGACCGAGGCGACGTCGATGCTGCTCAGCACGGATCCGAACCACGCGCTGTTCAGCGTGGTGCGCAGCGCCCGCCTCGTCGCCAACGCCGATATCGCCTGGATCGAGGTGGCCGACAGCTCCGTCGTCGTCGTCGACGCGCCGCCCGACCCGCAGCACGACGAGCTCGCCCCGGGCGTCGCCTCGGCCATCGGCGAGGGGCTGGTACGGGACGTCGGCGAGACCGGTGAGCCGGTGGTCATCGACGACGCCGCGCGCGAACTCGACAATCCGGTTGCCCTGTTGGCCGACGTTGCCGGCATCGGTCCCCTGCTCGCCGTGCCGCTACAGGCCGGGTCCGGGTTCGTCGGAGTGCTCATCCTCGGGAACTGGCGGCACCGTCCCAAGTTCAGCCGGCTGGACGTGGAGATGGCGACCACGTTCGCCGGACACGCCGCCGTTGCGCTCGAGTTCGCTCGCGCGCAAGCCGACCGCGAACGGCTGCGGGTCGTCGAGGAACGCGACCGCATCGCCCGCGACCTGCATGACGTCGTCATCCAGCGCCTGTTCGCCGTCGGACTGCGCCTCGAGTCGCTGTGCCCCAGGCTGCCGAAGCCCGAGGCGGATCAGATCGTCGAGGCCACCGAGGAGCTTGACCACACGATCGACGACATTCGGGACGCGATCTTCTCGCTGCGCAACGGCGGCGACGGCGCCGGGCTGCGCGAGCGGCTGCAGGCCGTGATCGCCCGGGCCGAGCAAACCCTCGGGTTCGCACCGGAGGTGCGCATGGAGGGACCGATCGACGACGTGCCCGAGCCCATCCACCTGAACGTGCTCGCCACCGCGAACGAGGCCCTGTCCAACGTCGCCCGGCATGCGCGCTCGAGCGCCGTCCAGGTCCGGGTCACCGCGGCGGCCGGGGAACTGCGGGTGGTCGTCAGCGACAACGGTCGCGGCCTGCCGGCGGACCGGCAGGAGAGCGGCCTGGCCAATCTCAGACAGCGGGCGGCGCTCACCGGCGGGACCATGACGCTCGAGCCGCAGACCGACGGCACCGGCCTCGTCCTCACCTGGCAGGTCCCCCTACCGACCGCCGACGCTCCAGCCTGACTGACGGCTGGCCTAATCCGCGGACCCGCGCCAGCCCTTCGCGCGCGCAGGCGACCTTCCTGCACGACGCGCGCCCCCACGCACCCAGCGCAGGAAGATCACCGCACCAGCCCATCGCCCCGGCGACCTTCCTGCACAACACGCGCCCCCACGCACCCAGCGCAGGAAGATCACCGCACCAGCCCATCGCCCAGGCGCGCCGACGCTCCAGCCTGACTGGCGGCTGGCCTAGTGCGCGGCGACCCAGGCGTCGACGACGCCGCCCAGCACGGTCATCGGCAGGTTGCCGGAGTCGAGCAACGCGCCGTTGAAGGCCGGCAGGTCGAAGCGCCCCCCCAGCGCCGCCCGGGCGCTCTCGCGTAACCGCAGGATCTCGCGCTGACCGACGAGGTAGGCGAGAGCCTGGCCGGGCCAGGCGATATAACGGTCGATCTCATCCGTCAGGAAACCCTCGGCGAGCGCGACGTGCTCGAGCAGATAGTCGCGGGCCTGCTGCCGGCTCCAGCCCATCGCATGCAAACCGGTGTCGACGACCAACCGCGCGGCGCGGTGCATCTCGACGTAGACCGAACCGATCTCGGCCTCGACGCCGCTGTACAGGTCGAACTCGCCCGCCAGCCGCTCGGCGTACAGACCCCAGCCCTCGGCGTGAACCGTCACCGAGAGCTGCTGCAGCAGCGGAAGCTCCTCGAGCCGCTGCAGCCGCGCCAACTGCGAGTGGTGCCCAGGGACCGTCTCGTGGAACGCGACCGCCTCAAGATCCCAACCGGTGCCGGCCGTGGCCCGGTGCGTGTTGAACCAGTACGTTCCCGGCCGGCTGCCGTCCTTGCGTGGACGGGTGTAGTGCGGCGCCATGCCTGACTCGGCGACGGTCTGGGGCATCGCCGAGACGGCACACGCGTCAGGTAGCGGGAGCGGCATGATCTCCCCGGCGCGCGCCTCGGCCCGACGCACCGCCTCTTGCGCGGCGGCGAGCGCCGCCTCCGGGTCGAGCGCTGAGGTCGACGTGCGGCACGCCACGCGGACCGCTTCGAGATCGGCGAGCCCGATCTTCGCGCCGAGTTCGCGGGCGCGTTCTTCGAGCAGCTCCACCTGGTCCAGGCCGACCTGGTGCAACTCTGCGGCGGTGAACGGCAGCGTGGTGTGGACGGCGATCGCGCTCTCGTAGTCCTGGGCGCCGCCAGGCAGTGCACCGATGCCCGCGCGATCGTCGGGACGGGCCTGCGGACGCAACTCGGTCAGCCGGTCACGCCACCGGACGAGGGCCGGCACGATCCCGTCGCGGGTCGTCTGCTCCACGTCATCGCGCCACGCCGCGGCACCGTCCCAGCCCTCGGGTGGTGCCGGGGTGGTGACGGCCGGCGGGATTGGTGTCGCCAACGTGCGCTGGGCCCACCCGAGTGCATCGTCGACGAGCGAGCCGACCGGGTACCGGCCGCGGGCCGCGCCCTCGAGGAGCCGCTCGGTGCCGGCGTCCATCCAGTCGACGGACGCCTTCAGCCGCTCGAGGTAGTCAGCGGCAGCCTGGGTGTCGGGCAGAACGGTGCGGGCGAGTACGGCGAACAGGGCCGGCGGCCCGGAGATCGGCATCGCGCTGACCGTGAACTCGTCCGGCTTGATCGAGATCGCGCGCCCGCGCCGCTCGCAGGTCGCCCGGACTACGTCGAGGGTCACCGCGTCGGCACCGTCCTCAGCGACGACGCTCGCCGCCTGGGCCGCGACGGTGTTCAGGTCGGCAGCGAGGCGCTCCTCGCCGGCCGCCGTGGCATCGGGCACGAGCGCGTCGTACTCGCGCAGGCCGAGACCGGTGCCGGCGAACGGGTCGGCGGCGAGCAGTCGGTCCACGAGGATCTGGGCGAGTTGGCGGGCAGGCGAGTCGGTGGTCATGTCCCCATCCTGCGACACTGCAAATATGTCGCCCACGGGCACCTACCTCCGCGACCCTGACCACGGCCCGCTGCCAGGCCTCCTGCTCGCCTTGACGGTGGCGACCGGTGTGGTCGATGCGGTGAGCATCATCAGCCTGGGCCGGGTGTTCGTCGCGAACATGACCGGCAACATCGTGTTCGTCGGATTCGCGCTGGCCCGGGCCCCGGGCTTCTCGCTCGCGGCGTCGCTGATCGCCCTGGCCGGATTCCTCATCGGAGCCAGCGTCGGCGGCTGGGCGGTCGGCCGGTACGGGGCGCACCGTGGCCGGCTGCTCCGCAATGCAACCGGCATCGAGTTCGTGTCGCTCGGGCTGGCGGCCGGCATCGCCGCGCTGGCCGGCTCCCCGCTCGGTACCGGCGCTCGCGACGCCGCGGTGGCACTAGCGGCGATCGCACTGGGTCTGCAGAACGCGGCGGTTCGCAAGCTGGCCGTGCCCGACCTCACCACCACCGTGCTGACGATGACGCTCACCGGCATCGCCTCGGAACTGCGTGGCGGCAACGTGATCGTCGCGCTGCGCCGGACGCTGTCCGTGGCGGCGATGCTGCTCGGGGCGCTGGGCGGCGCGCTGCTCGTCCTGCATGCGAATGTCGGAATCGCTCTGGCGGCGGCGACCGGCATCGTCCTCGTCGTCCTGATCGGTGCGACCGCCGCGAGCCGCACCCCGGCTGGCTGGCAGCACTCGAAGAAATGACGGAGCCGGACTTGCCGCAGCGGTTGCGGGCGGCAGCCGAGACCCAGCCCGAGATGCAGGACTGGCTCGCCGGCCTGCCCGCGCATGTCGAGGCCGCAGCCGCGCGCTGGTCCCTGCGGGTGGGCCCAGCCTTCCAGCCGGGCGGGGTGGCGTCGTGGGTCGCGCCGGTCGTGACGCCCGCCGACGAGCGAGCCGTCCTGAAGATCGGCTGGCGGCACTGGGAGGCGTTCCACGAGGCCGACGGGCTGCGGGCCTGGCGCGGCAACGGGACCGTTCGGCTGCTCGACTACGTCCGCCCCGACGAGCGCACCGACGTCCTGCTGCTCGAGGCCTGCGAGCCCGGCACGTCGGCCGATCGGCTGCCCGAGCGCGATCAGGACGTCGTGGTCGCCGGCCTGCTGCGACGGCTGTGGATCGTGCCGGAACCGGGGTCGCCGTTCCGCCCGCTCGCCGGCATGTGCGCGCAATGGGCCGACGAGGTCGACGTCGCGCGTGCCCGCTCACACGTGGGCCACGCCGGCATCGTCCGCGACGGCCTGGCGTTGTTCCGCGCGCTGCCCACGGAAGGGCCGGCCGCGGTCCTGCTCACCACGGACCTGCACTGCGGAAACGTGCTCGCGGCCCGACGCGAGCCCTGGCTCGTCATCGACCCGAAGCCCTACGTCGGCGACCCCACGTACGACCCGCTGCAGCACATGCTCAACTGCCGCGAACGGCTGACCAGCGATCCGCGCGCCTTCGCGCGCCGGATGGCAGGCCTGCTCGACGTCAACGCGCTGCGACTGCAACAGTGGCTGTTCGCTCGGTGCGTCGTCGAGTCGGCGCACGACGCCGACCTGGCCCCGGTTGCGCGTGCCTTAGCTGCGGTGTGACGTCACTACGACGTGCACGAAGCGCATCTTGGCCAGGACACCCGGCGCGAGGCGGAACGGGTACAGATCGTCGTGGCCCATGCTGCGATTGATCGCGTTCATCGCCATCGAAAAGGCGATCCACGACCGGGCCAGCTCGTCGAAGGATTCGACGTGCTCGCCCGGCTCGACCCCGAGCGCCGCGTCCCAGGCGAGGTTGAGGTCGAGGTCCGGACCGTCGAGCTTCATGCCCCACGCCGCCGCAGTCTCCATCGTGTCCTTGATGTGCAGGTAGTGCGCGAACGTCTCGGCCCAGTCCTCCCACGGGTGGGCGGCCGCGTAGTGACTGACGTGAGTTTCGGTCCACTCGTTGCCCACTGGTTTGGCGTAGTGCCGCGTCAAGGCCTCCGCGTAGTCCTCCCGCTCGTCGCCGAACAGGTCACGAAACCGATCGAGGAACGGGGTGGCGTCGACCAACACGTCCCAGTACCAGTGACCGATCTCGTGGCGCAGGTGCCCGAGCAGGGTCCGGTAGGGCTCGGCAAGTTGCACCCGCATGGCCTCGCGGTGCGGATCGTGGCCCTCGGCGAGATCGATCGTGATCACTCCGCCCGCGTGACCCGTCGTCACCGGCGCGTAGCTGCTCGACAGGAGATCGAACGCGAGCCCGTGCACGGCGTCCTCGTCACGCGCCGTCGTCGGCAGCCCGAGATGGTCGAGCTGGTAGACCAGCCGCCGCTTCGCCGCCTCGGTGCGGGCGAACGCTCTCATCGCGGGTTCGTCGTCGTCGCTCGGACGGGTGCGGGTGAGCCGGCACGACCCGCACAGGCCGCCCGGGGTGGGCGGGTCAACCAGCCAGTTGCAAGCGGCGATCAACCGGTTGGCGCAGCGGCGTGGCTCGTCCTCGGAGACGACGACGAGATCGCTCGCGACGCGGTCGTAGGCCAGCCATGAGGCGCAGGTGACGCAGCGGTCATTGCCAAAGAAAACCAGGCTGCGACAGGTCGGGCAGGCGAAGGCACGCACGGGTTGAACTCCAGGATCGACGGGGACGCCGGGTCATCGTGCCCTGGATGACCGCCGCTCAACCAGGCCGGTCGGGACTCGGCTCAGCCTGCCTCTCGCCACCCCTCGAGCGGGAACTCGATGCAACACATCTGGGGCATGACGTCGATCTCGACATGATCGCCGGCCGCGATGTCGATGGGCGTGGCCACGGCCCAATGTTCGTAGCCCTCGTCGTCGACTCCGCTCGGTGCGAGTTCGAGGACGAGTTCCGTGCCGTCACGATGGACCAGGCGGACGTTCTCGGGACGAAGGCTCATGGGCCGAACTCCGTTCTCCGGGTGGCGGCGCCGCGGGAGGGATCCAGCGGCACCGACAATTCGTCCGGAGGATTCCCACGCGCCTCCGGTTGTGAAACGCCGACCGGAAAGGCGACGCCCGTGGCAACTGTGCCATTGACGAATGGTACAGTTGGTGTTGCACTGGTCGGGTGAGCACCGGACTGCGGCGCAGCCGCCGAGCCAACGCCGTGGTGACCGGGGCCGGCAGCGGGATCGGGCGAGCTTTCGCGTTCGAGCTCGCCGCCCGTGGCGGACGCGTCGTCTGCAGCGACATCGACGAGGGCAGCGCGCAGGCCACGGCCGAGATCATCGGGCAGCGCGGCGGCAGCGCCCGGGCCGCCCGCTGCGACGTCTCCTCCGAGTCCGAGGTACACGGGCTCGCGGCCGAGGCGCAGAGCTGGTTCGCCGGGCCGCCGACCATGGTCGTGAACAATGCCGGCGTCGGCATCGGTGGCACGTCGATCGGTCAGACACCGCTGGACGACTGGCGGTGGGCGCTCGCCATCAACTTGTGGGGCCCGATTCACGGCTGCCACGTCTTCGTACCGCTGCTCCGCGCGGCCGGCTACGGCGCGATCATCAACGTCGCGTCCGCGGCGTCGTTCGGCGCGGCGCCGCAGATGGCGCCCTACAACGTGAGCAAGGCCGGCGTGCTCGCGCTGTCCGAAACGCTGGCGGCCGAACTCAGCGGGACTGGCGTGCACGTCAGCGTCCTGTGTCCGACGTTCGTCAAGACCAACATCGTCGAGGCCGGGCGCATCACCAAACGCTCCACCGCGGCCGCGAGCACGCTGATGCGAGTCACCGGAATGACTCCGGAACGGGTGGCCCGGATCTGCCTCGACACCTCCGATCGGGGCGGTCTGTACGTGCTGCCCCAGGTCGACGCGAAGGTCATGTGGCGGCTCAAGCGGCACGCCCCGAGCACCTACACCCGTGTCGCCGGCCTGGCCGGCCGGATCGGACCGTTCAAGAGCAGCGAAGGAGCCTGACCATGGCACTGGATCTCGACGACATGCTGGTCAAGATCCAGGACCGGCAATGGGCGCTCGCCGACATCGACTGGGACGCCCCCGGCGCGGAGACGATCAGCGAGGAGTTCCGGCCGAGGCTCAAGGCGTTCATGGCCGACCTGACGTGGATCGAGAACGTGGGCGCCCGTGGGTTCGCGGCGATGGCCCGCAAGGCGCCGACGGCGACCCTCGCAACGATCTATCGCTACTTCCACGCCGAGGAGCAGCGGCACGCGAACGCCGAACTCGCCCTCATGCGGCGGTGGGGCATGCTCGCCGACGGCGAGATCCCAGAGCCGAACGTCAACATCCGGCTCGCGATCGAGTGGCTGGACCGCTACTCCGACGACATGCCACTGACCGTGCTGGGGACGGTCATCCCGATGCTCGAGGTCGCTCTCGACGGCGCGCTGCTGAAGTTCCTGCTCGAGCAGGTGCACGATCCGGTCTGCCACGAGGTCTTCGAGAAGATCAACGCCGACGAGTCCCGGCACATCGCCGTGGACTTCGAGGTGCTCGATCTGCTGGGCCACGCCCAGGTCCGCAAGCTGCTCATCGACTTCGTCGGGCGAACGGCGACTCCGGGCCTGATCATCGGCGCGCTGATGTATGTCCCGTTGCTCAACCGCATGCGCGACAGCATCGTCGGCATGGGCCTACAGGAGGAGCGGCTGTACGCGGCGATGAGCCGCTTCCGCAAGCTGGGCGACCGCAGCCGCGCCGCCCAACGACTGCCCACCTACCAAGTCCTGAAATGGCACGCGAGCATGGTCGTCGACCGCAGCCATCCGTACCACCTGCTCGCCGACCGGATGGTATGGCTGAGCGCGCGCTACCCACGCCGGCTGCTCCGGCCCGTCCCCACCTGGTTCAGGGAACTCACCTACGAGCCCGCCGCATGAGAAGCGACGCAAGCGGGGACCTGAGCGTGTTCTCCGCGCTGATCATCGGCGCCGGGTTCGCCGGCCTTGGCGCGGCGATCCGGCTGACGCGGGCCGGCGTCGACGACATCGTCGTGCTCGAGCGCTCCGCAGCCGTCGGCGGCACCTGGCGCGACAACACCTATCCAGGCGCGGCCTGTGACGTCCCGTCGTTGCTCTACTCCTACTCGTTCGCCCAGAACCCGGGCTGGACGCGCGGCTACTCCGGCAGCAGCGAGATCCTCGGCTACATCGAGGGCATGGTCGCGCGCTACGACCTCGCGCGGTTCATCCGATTCGGCGAGGACGTCACGGGACTCACCTTCGACGACCAGCGCGGTGCGTGGACGGTCGCCACCGCCGCGGGCCCGTCCTATCAGGCGAGGACGGTGGTCATGGCGTCCGGCCCGCTGTCGAACGCCAGCCTGCCGGCAATCCGCGGCATCGAGACCTACCAGGGACGCAAGATCCACAGCGCACGCTGGGACCACGACTACGACGTGGCCGGCAAGCGGGTCGCCGTGATCGGCACGGGCGCGAGCGCGGTGCAGATCGTGCCGGAACTGGTGAAGGAGGCCGCCGCGGTCAAGGTGTTCCAACGCACGCCGGGGTGGGTGCTGCCCCGATTCGACTACCCGACGCCCCGGGCGGCCCGCGCGCTGTTCGCGGCGATCCCCGCGACGCAGCACGCGGCCCGCACCGGGCTCTTCTACGGTCACGAGGTGATGGCCACCGGCCTGGTGTGGAAGTCGCCGGTGACCTCCTTGGTCGAGCGGATCGCCACGGCGCACCTGCGGCGCCAGGTCCGCGATCCGTGGCTGCGCCGCCAGCTCACCCCGGACTTCCGGGCCGGCTGCAAGCGGATGCTGATCTCGAGCGACTTCTACCCAGCCTTGCAACGCGACAACTGCAAACTGATCACCTGGCCGATCGCGACGCTGAGCCCAGCCGGCATCCGCACGAGCGACGGCATCGAGCACCACGTCGACTGCATCGTGTTCGCGACCGGGTTCGACGTCGCCAAGACTGGACCGCCCTACGCCGTCACCGGGCTCGACGGTCGCGCGCTGGCGTCGGAGTGGACGGGCGGTGCACAGGCGTACAAGAGCGTGAGCGTGCACGGCTACCCGAACCTGTTCCTGACCTTCGGGCCCAACTCCGGGCCCGGGCACAACTCCGCGCTGGTCTACATGCAGGGTCAGCTCGACTATGCGGTGCAGGGGATCAAGATGATCCTCGAGGACGACCTGCGCTACGTCGACGTCCGCGCTGACCGCCAGCGTCGCTACAACCGACGGATCCAGAAGCGGCTCGCGCGCACGACCTGGAACTCCGGCTGCGCGAGCTGGTACCTGACCGCCGACGGTTTCAACGCGACCATGTACCCGGGCTTCGCGACGCAGTACCTGCGCCAGATGGCGCAATTCCGCCCGGCCGATTACCACCTGGTCACCCAGCGGACGGCGACTGCGCTGCGGCGCGGGGCCGTGGCCTGAGCCGTCATGGCGTCGTCCCCGTCGTCTCCGTCGTCCTTCGACGACATCCTCGAGTCGCTACGCAGGCGACCCGGCGGGTTGGCCCGCACCCCATTCGCCGCTCTCGAAGCCGCGTTGGCGCCGCTTCGCCGAGTAACGTTCCCCGAGCCGCGAGCAGGTGACGGGAAGAGGGTCATGGGCGAGTACCGCATTGACGATCTCGCCCGCGCGGCGGGCATGACGACCCGCAACGTGCGCGCCTACCAGGACCGCGGGCTGCTGCCGACGCCCCGCCGCGCCGGTCGGGTCGCGCTCTACGACGACGCCCACCTCGCCCGGCTCAAGCTCATCGGCTCGATGCTCAGCCGTGGGTACACGACTGCGCACATTGCCGAGATGCTGCACGCGTGGGAGCACGGCAAGGATCTCGCCGACGTCCTCGGCCTGGAGGAGGCGTTGGGCAAACCGTGGAGCGATGATCGGCCGGCGACGACGTCGATCAAGGAGGTCCGCGCGCTCGCCGGCGACAAGGCCAGCTTCGATCGGCTGGTCTCGCTCGGGCTGGTCCGCGTGCAGGGGACGCGGGCCGTAGTCCAGCGTCCGCAGTTGCTGGCCGCGTTCGCCGAGCTGCGCGACTTCGGCATGCCGACGGCCACCGTGCTCGATCTCTACGAAAAGGTGCAGCCGAGCATCGACGACATCTCGCTGAAGCTCGTCCTCGCCGCCGCCGAGCACATCACCTCACTCAAGGGCGAGAACTGGATCCCCACCGGCGACGAGCTCGGCGAGCTCACCACGATGCTCGCGCGATTCCGCCAGCTCGCCACCACCTCGATGCAGCAGTCGCTCGCGAGTTCGATGGAGAAGTCGATCGAACGCGTCCTCGGTACCTACCTCACTCACCTTGCCGACGGGACCGCTGAGCAGCACGCCGGGTAGGCGGTCCGGGGCCGCAGCAGTCCGGCGGCCGCCAGCGCGGCGAGCACGATGACGGCCAGGCCGTACTCGCGAGCGGTGACGAGCACATTGCCGTTGTGCACAGCGAGCAGGCCGCCCAGCACGGCCGGCGCCCCCATCGCGAGGTAGGAGACGACGTACACGACCGAGAGCAGCCCGGCCCTCTCGTGCGGGTGGGCCAGCGGGACGACGGTGCGGATGCCGCCCTGGAACGCGGCGCCGAACCCCACACCGGCCACCACCGTCCCGATGAAGAAGCCGGACGTGGAGGTCAACTCGACCGCGGCCAGGGTCAGGGCGACGCCCCCGCCCAGGGCGGCGGCCCCGAACACCATCACCGGGCGCGGCGCGGCGTTGCGCAGCGCGAAGATCGCGACCGCGCCACCACCGGCCAGGGCGAACAGCGGAAGGCCACCGAGCAGCAATGACGTCGAGCCCGACAGCGTGCGGACCAGGGTCGGGCCGAGCGAACCGTAGAAGCCCGCGAGCGCCCAGGCTGCGATCAGCGCGGGAGCGGCGAGAAGCAGGGGCCGGCGGGCTCGGCTCGTAGTACGGCCGAGATCCTGCTGGACTCGTCATTACCCCAGCGCCGCGGGCGCCGAGCACGGCCGTAGCGATCAAGCCGACATCGATCAAGCGGTGACCGCGGACACGTGCAGCCGTAGGGTGTGG
>JAVHVH010000250.1:0-3117 GCA_032160665.1 Pseudonocardiales bacterium | reverse complement strand
CGGGATCCTGTTGGCGATCGACTTCGCGCTGAGCCTGGCCGTGGACAAATCCACGCTCGCCCGCATCGCCCTGTGCACCGCGGGCGTGTGGTGGATCCTGTTCAGCCTGCCCGTCCGCCGCTGGCTGCCCAAGTTTCTCGGTCCCGGCGCGCGGGCGGCGCGGCGCGGCTCGGCGCTGAGCCAGGGCTTCGCCGAACTGGCCGGCACGCTGCGGCACATGCGGGCCTTCCCGCTGACGCTGGCGTTCCTCGGCGCGTTCCTCGTCTACAACGACGGCATCCAGACTGTCATCACCGTCGCTTCGCAGTACGGCGACAAGGAGCTGCGGCTCTCCGACACGGTCCTGCTGCTCGGCATCCTGCTCGTCCAGTTCGTCGCCTACTTCGGCGCGCTTGGCCTCGGCCGGATCGCCGAGCAGGTCGGCGCGAAACGAGTGGTGCTCGGCTCGCTGGTGGTGTGGCTGATCGTCGTCGGCATCGCGTACCGGCTCTCGGCCGGGGTTCCGTGGCAGTTCTTCGCGCTCGCCGTGCTCATCGCGCTCGTCCTCGGCGGCAGCCAGGCGCTGTCGCGGTCGCTGTTCTCCCGCGTCATCCCGGCCGGATCGGAGGCGCAGTACTTCGCGTTCTACGAGATCAGCGACGCCGGCACGTCATTCATCGGGCCGCTCGTGTTCGGGGTGGCCTACCAGAACACCGGCAACTACCGCAGCGCGCTCGTGTCGCTGGTCGTGTTCTTCGTGGTGGGTTTCGTGCTGCTCCTGCTCGTGCCGATGCGCCGCGCGATCGCCGCGGCCGGCAACCCGGTCCCCCAGAAGCTCTGACCTACGCGCTCACCAGGACGCGCGTGTCCAGAGCGGGTGCGCGGTGATTCCACCGGATAGTGACGTTCTGATGCCGCATCGTCACCCGGAAGACCAGATAGGACACGACCACGGCCGCGACGGTGACGACCGGTGACATGACGGACTTGATCAGCATGAAGCCGCCGAGCGATGCGTTGGTGAGCAGCCACACCGTGCCCACGGCGTTGAACAGGTAGGTACAGGTCCACACCACGGACAGCCGC
The DNA here is from genome assembly GCA_032160665.1 of Pseudonocardiales bacterium. Taxonomy (GTDB): domain Bacteria; phylum Actinomycetota; class Actinomycetes; order Mycobacteriales; family Jatrophihabitantaceae; genus Jatrophihabitans. The sequence goes on along the minus strand of JAVHVH010000250.1, from coordinate 2,052 downwards.
GAGAAGAACCGCGCCTCGCGCAATTGCTCGGACAGTTCCTCCGGGAACGGGCAGAACTCGTGCGCGAGCCGGTCCAGCACCGGACGGCCGGCCAGCGCCGTGGCCGCAAAGACCGTCGCCGTCGCCACCGTGCAGGCCACCGGCTGCAGGAAATACATGAAGGCACTGCCGGTGAGAAAGGTGACCACGGCCCGGATGGACAGCAAACCCGCGCCGAGCAGCGCAGCAGCGAAGACCGGTTTGCGTCGGATCACCTGGGCCAGGATCCCGGCGTAGTACAGGCCCACCGTCGCGAGCACCGCGGTCCGCAGTCCGTACAGCGAGATGGTCGTGTAGAAGACGGCCATCGGCAGCAGCGACACCATCAGCAGCGTCGTCAGGACCTTCCGGGCGATCGGGCGCCAGCCCGGCATGTCGATGACGTGCGTAGGTCCAGAGATCACAAGAGCCTTTCGAGCGGGAACGAGGCGCGAGCATCAGTCCGGACATGACCCGGCCGCCAGCGTCGCGCTCGGGTCAGACCCGGTGGCGCGGTGTTTCCCTCGGCGCTGATGAAAACGATCCGCGGTGCTAGCCACGGGTCCGGACCGACGCCGTCCTGGCGATCGCCCGTGGGCTCACCGTACGCCGCGGATTTGGCCCTATCGGCTTCAGCCACCTGTGGATCTGCCGTACAGACCGGCCTCCGCCGTCATCACCAGAGTTCGCGCCAGGTAGCCGCCAGGTAGCCGCCAGGTAGCCTCGCCGGGTGGTCGAGCCCGCGGTCCCGTCCTTCCCGGAGGCGTTGACGGGAGCACTCGCCTCCGTGCCGGCGGCCGGCAACCGCCGCGCCACCCCGATGCCGGCCCACCTGAAGTTCTTCTACGGACCCATGGACTGCGGCAAGTCGACGCTCGCCTTGCAGATCGACCACAACCAGGCGCGGCAGGGCCGGCGCGGCCTGCTGCTGGTCCGCTACGACCGCTCCGGCGGCGCCACGATCACCACCCGGGTCGGGCTGAGCCGGGAGGCGATCGACGTCGCCGATGACACCGATCTGCGGCTGCTCGTCCGGGAGCAATGGGCGGCCGGCAACGCGCTCGACTACCTGATCGTGGACGAGGCGGGGTTCCTCACCCCCGAGCACGTCGACCAGCTGGCCGAGCTCGTCGACGACTGGCACGTGGATGTCTACTGCTTCGGCCTGGCGACCGACTTCCGGACCGAGCTGCTTCCGGGCGCCAAACGACTCTTCGAACTGGCGGACGAGATCCAGCCGGTGCACGTCGAGGTGCTGTGCTGGTGCGGGCGACCGGGCCAGTTGAACGGTCGCGTGGTGGACGGCCGGGTGGTCCGGGAGGGCGACACGGTGGTCGTGGCCGACACGGCCCTGGACGGTCCTGACGCCCCGGCCGTGCACTACCAGGTGCTGTGCCGCATGCATCATCGCCGCGGCGACCTGGGAACCGGGACCGGGCGAGGTCAGCTCACGCTTGACGTCTGAGGCGGCGATCCGCCCCGCGTATCCGCAGCGCCGTCACGACGCCCAGAGCTGACGTGCCGGCCGCACCCACGACGATGCTCATCGGGACGACCCCGCGCAGGCGCCCTTGCTTGAGCGCCCCGGCGATGACGACGGCGTCCACGGCGTCGGCCACCGCGCCGCCCAGCAGCCAGGAGACGGGATCCCGCCCGCGCCGCAGCGCATCGACCGCGCCGGCGCCGAGCGCGCCGTCGCGGACCGCCATCATGCGGCTGAGCCAGGTGACCCGCTGGGCCGTCGCAGTGTCGGCACCGAGCAGCCGGGCCGCGGGAACCGGGGCGGCCAGGATCGCCGCGGCGATGACGGCCCGTCCCGCCCCGATCTGCTGGCCCAGCGCGCGGGCATCAGGCAGCGAGCGGGCGCCAGGAACGATCTTCACAGGGTCTCCTCGACGGTCTCAATCGGGCGAATCCGCCCAGCTGGGCTGGCATCGGACTGAGCACGAACGGGCCAGCCGCCGTTACCGGGCCGACCATATGGGAATCATCAAGCCGCATGGCTCGTTGAGCCTGATGACCAAGAAGGCAACG
>JAVHVH010000183.1:0-8380 GCA_032160665.1 Pseudonocardiales bacterium | reverse complement strand
ACGGGCGAGTCGTGGTCTTCAGCACCTACACCGCGATGTGGGAGCTGCACGCGATCCTGCAACGGATCGGGGTGCCCGAGTGACCCCCGCCCCCGCTGTGGACCATCCCGCTCTGGACCATCCCGCTCTGGACCATCCCGCTTTGCACCTTTCAGCGTCCCTCTCAGGCCCGATCAGGGGAGCTGAAAGGTGCAAAGCGCAGGGGGTGGGGGCGTGAGCGCGGCACTGAAGCTCGTCCATCTCTACCCGCGCGAGATGAACATCTACGGCGACACCGGCAACGTCGTCGTGCTGCGCAAGCGGCTGCAGTGGCGCGGCCTCCCGGTCGAGGTAACGCCGGTCAGCGTCGGCGACCCGCTGCCCAACGACGTCGACATCCTGCTCGGCGGCGGCGGCCAGGACGCCGCGCAGGGCGAGATCGGCGCCGACTTCGCCTCGCGCGGGGCGCAGCTGCGAGCGATGGCCGACGACGGAGTCGTGATGCTGACGATCTGCGGCAGCTACCAGATGCTGGGGCACGAGTTCATCACGCACGAGGGCGTCCGGATCGCCGGCGTCGGCGTGCTGGACGTCATCACTCGCGGCCAAGACGTCCGGTTGATCGGCAACAACTACGTCGACACACCCGACGCCGGCCGCCTCGTCGGCTACGAGAACCACAGCGGGCTCACCACCCTCGGCCCCGGCGCGCGGCCGTTGGGCACCAGCCGGCCGGGCCGCGGCAACAACGGCAAGGACGGCACCGAGGGCGCGGTCCGCGCCAACGTCATCGGCACCTACCTGCACGGTCCCGTCCTCGCCAAGAGCCCGCGCTTCGCTGATGACCTGCTGCGTCGGGCCTACCGCCGGCGTGGCGTCGACACCGAACTCGAACCGCTCGACGACTCGTTGCCCGGTCTCGCGGCCCGCGTGGCCGTCGGTCGGCCGCGGTGACGCCCTCGGGTTAGGCTCCCGCCCGTGAAGCGCCTGTTATCCGTCGTCCTCGCCATGCTCGTCCTCGCCGGCTGCACGTCGAGCGGTTCGACCAACGGCACTCCCGGTCCCACCGTCACCGGCACCAAGACGGTCGTGCACACGCTTGCGCCGACGGGCCCGGCACCCTTCCGGCCGCCCGCGCCGGCGACCGTGCGTCCGCTCGCCCCGGGCGCGAAGCCGCACCCGGGTGAGAAGGACAAGTCCTGCCCGTACATCCGGTCCGGGTTGAACGAGGACAACGGCGGTGGGGTGAACCTGGCCGACATCGAAGGCGACCGCGTCTACCGGACCACTGTGCTGACTTCATTCCGGCCCGTCGGCTGCCGGTTCTACTTCTACGCCCCGCCCTACGAGGCGGTCGCGGACATCCGTCCGAGGACGTTCCGCACGGCCGTCGAGACCCGCAACGCCATGATCCTGACGGCACGGACCGGAACCGAGCTGATCACCGAGCGCAACTTCGTCAAGGGCGTGGACGGCATCTGCTTCCGGACGAAGTTCTTCGGCGAGGACGGTAAGCGGGACTGGGCGTTCGCCTTCGCCAAGGGCAAGGTCCTGGTCGTGGTCTACACCCAGCGCTATGACACGTCGCGCAACGCCCTGTATATCGCGCAGGCGATCGCCGGCAAGTTCTGACCTGTCCGACCCGCGTGGCAGGATGGACCATCCCGTCGCCGAGTCCGCAGGAGTTCCCGCATGTCCGCAACGCAGATCGCCACCCTGCACACCTCGGCAGGTGACATCCGCATCGAGCTGTTCGGAAACCACGCGCCCAAGACGGTGAAGAACTTCGTCGACCTCGCGACCGGCGGCACGGAGTGGAAGCACCCCGGTACCGGCACCAAGACCAGCGATCCGCTCTACGACGGGACGATCTTCCACCGCATCATCGCCGGCTTCATGATCCAGGGCGGCGACCCGCTGGGTGCCGGCTACGGCGGACCGGGCTACAAATTTGCCGACGAGTTCCATCCCGACCTCGGCTTCGACCGTCCGTACCTGCTGGCGATGGCCAACTCCGGTCCCAACACGAACGGCTCTCAGTTCTTCATCACCGTGGGCCGCACCCCGCACCTCAACCGCAAGCACACGATCTTCGGTGAGGTTGCCGACGCCGAGAGCCGCGCGGTCGTCGATGCCATCGCCGCGACCCGCGTCGATAGCAACGACAAGCCGGTCGAACCGATCACCATCAATTCGGTGACGGTGGAGCCTGCCGCATAGATGTCCGGGCCAGCGGGCGACGGTGAGGCCGTCGCACACTGTTACCGCCATCCGAACCGGGAGGCGTTGATCCGGTGCACGCGCTGCGACCGGCCGATCTGCCCGGACTGCATGCGGCCCGCATCGGTCGGCTTCCACTGCCCTGACGACGTGGAACGCGGCGCGCGCACCGTGCGCGCGCCGCGCACGAGCGTCGGCGCCAAGTTGATGCAGTCCCCGCCGTATGTCACCGGCACCCTGGTCGCGCTCAACGTCGCCGCCTACCTCGCCACCGGGCTCGGGGCGGGCGGGACGCTGCAGAATCCGACCGGGTCGCAGCTGTTCTTTGACTGGCAGCTGTTCCCGCCTCGGGTCCACGACGGGGAGTACTACCGGCTGCTCACGTCGGCCTTCCTGCATCTGAGCCCGCTGCACATCTTCGCCAACATGCTGGCGCTCGTCTTCGTCGGGCCCTCCCTGGAACGGCTGCTCGGCTGGTGGCGGTTCAGCGCGCTGTATCTGCTGGGCGCGCTCGGGGGTAGTGCGGCCGTGTACGCGTTCGGCAACCAGCTCGAGTACACCGCAGGGGCGTCGGGTGCGATCTTCGCGCTGTTCGGGGCGTGCCTCATCCTCGTCCGCAAGCTCGGCCTGGATGCGCAGTGGCTGATCGGCACCATCGTCATCAACTTCGTCCTGACCTTCTCGATCGCCAACATCTCCCGGTACGGGCACCTGGGTGGCTTCGTCACCGGGCTACTGGTCGGCCTGGCGATCGGGGGCCTGCCGTCATACCGGGGCCGGATCCCGACGCGGGTCCAAGGGGCCGGGTTCGGTGCGGTGCTGGCGCTCGCGCTGATCGTCATCGGCGTGCGCACCGCGACCTTCTAGCCGTCGGCGCTACTGGGGCCGGAAGGCGCGGACCAGGTCGGCGACCTCGGCTGGATCGGCGCCGAGAGCCCGCCGGCTGAGCACCGCCAGCACCGGGCCGGCGTCGATCTCCAGCGTCGTGCTGCGCAGTCCGAGCCGGCTCCGGCTCTCGGCGCGGACGTCATCCACCTCGCCCCACGTCAGCGTGGCCCGGGTGAGCGGGGACCGGATAACCACCCCCTCGCCCGACACCACGAGCCGCGGCGAGAACGCGACGTCGGCGATGACGTAGGCCACCAGCACGAGCGCAGCCACGGCGGCGAGCAGTCGGCCGGCCGGGTCGCCACCCACGACGCCGAGCACGACGGCGACGAGCACGCCGAGAGCGGCGGCGGCGGTGTAGCGCCGGTCGGGGGCGAATCGGGCGATCGGCGGCGTCACGAGAGGTTCGTCCACAGGGTTATCCCCACCTGGGGATGAACTACAGCCGTGTAATCACAGACGTGGAAAACGATGTGGACGCCGGTCAGCGCCAGCGCACCGCCATCACGAGACCGAGCAGCATGACGCCGAACCCGATCGCGAAGTTCCAGGCACCGATCGTCGCCATGACCGGCACGTGCGGCGAGGTGCCGCTCGAGGTCAGGTAGTAGACGACCATGTAGGCCAGGCCGAGCAGCAGTACGGCGGCCATGACGATCGGATACCAGGGCGGGCTCGGTGCAAGTGCACGGGACGGCGTCGACGACGACGCGCGCGTCGGGGTGTCGGGCTTCTTGCGGACCTTCGACTTGGGCACGTGCGTTCTCCTGGCTTCGGCGGCGCGGGCCAGCCGGGTATCGAAGTGCGCCCGGCGGCGCGGTCATCGGGTTTAGCGTAGACGGCGGATCATATGAGCGCGTAGAGCAGAGGGGTCGGAGGTACAGCGTTGTCGGAGCGGACCGACGAGTCGCGCCGCTGGCGAATGCTCGTTCCCATCGTGTGTCTCGTCGCGGGAGTGGGTTTCGCGGCCAGCGCCCGGGACTCGCGCGGGACGGACCTCCGGGCGCCCGGCACGTCGAATCTCGCGGACACGGTGCGCAGCGCCGAGGGTCGGGTGCGCGCGGCCGACGCGCAGCTGCGGGGCCTGCAGGCCCAGGTCGACCGGGCGGCGGCGCAGGCCGGCCGGGACGACTCCAACGTCGCCCGGGTCCAGCGCCGGGTCAAGCCGCTGCTGGCGCCGGCAGGCCTGACCGCGGTGCACGGCAGCGGGCTCCAGGTCATCCTCGACGACGCACCCGGACAGCCGGCGACCGGCGACGTCGATCCCAATCAACTCGTGGTGCACCAGTCCGACCTGCAGGCGGTGGTGAACGCGCTGTGGGCCGGCGGTGCGGAGGCCATGACGATCTCCGGGCAGCGGGTCATCGCGACCTCGGCCGTACGCTGCGTCGGGAACACGCTCTTGCTGAACGGAGAGGTCTTCTCGCCGCCGTTTCGGGTTGCAGCCATCGGGCCATCGGCGACAATGCAGGGACGATTGGCGGCATCGGCCGGGGTCAAGCTGTTCCGCGAAGCGGCGGGCTACTACGGCCTCGGCTACACCGTCGAGACGGTCGACAGTCTGGATCTGCCCGCCTACAGCGGCCCGATCACCTTGAGTTACGCGCACGTGGGTAAGTGAGGCAGGGATCTTGAGCGACGCTGGCGGAGCGATCAAGCTGATTCGGCGTGCCGAAGGCGCGGCCGGGCCGAGGACGAGCCCGAGCGTAGCGAGTGGCCCCGAGGAGGTCCGGTGAGCGACCACACCCTGGTAGCCGAACCGTCAGCGGGCCGGCCACCACCGAGGCACTCGAAGTCGTCGATGACCGTCGGCGACCGGGTTCGCTTCGTCCTGCGCGGCATCGGGCAGACGCTGATCACGTTGGGGCTCGTGGTCCTGCTCTTCGTCGTCTACGAGGTGTGGATCACCAACATCTTTGCCGAGCGCAACAATCGCCAGCAGATCAGTGCCCTGAAGAACCAGTGGGAGCACGACACCGTCGACCCGCTCAACCTGCCCGGTGGCACGGTGTCCACGTTGCCGCTCGGCAAGGGCATCGCGATCCTCTACATTCCCCGGCTGGGCAAGGACTACCACTTCGCCGTCGTCCAGGGCAGTGCGACGCCGACCGATGCGCAACTCGAGCAGGGCACCGCCCACTACGGCACGACCCAGCTCCCCGGCGAGGTCGGAAACTTTGCGATCGCCGGCCACCGGGTCGGCAAGGGCGAGCCGTTCCTGAACATCGACAAGCTGCGCTCCGGCGACGCGGTCATCGTCGAGACCAAGTCGTACTGGTTCGTGTATCGAGTGCTCGGCCGGCCGACCGGGCGCAATCCGGAGACGGTGACCGAGAGCGTCACCGCCGACAACAAGATCACGCTGCCGGGTCGCGAGATCGTCGACCCGAGCGACGGCCAGGTGCTGCTGCCGGTTCCGGATCACCCGGACGTGTCGCTCGATCAGGCGACCGACCGGCTGATGACGATGACCACCTGCCACCCGAAGTTCACGGCGTCGCACCGGATGATCGTCTACTCGAAGCTCGACACGAAGGTGAAGGCCGTGGGCAACACGATGCCGGGCTCGATCAACGCGCTCTACGGCCAGGTGAGGCTCTGATGTACGTATGGATCTGGCGGCACCTCCCCGGCCCGCTCGCGTTGAAGTTCGGTCAGGTGCTGTTGCTGATCGCCGCGGTGTCGTTGTTGCTGCTGTTCGTGGTCTTCCCGTGGATCGAGCCGCACCTGCCGATCAGCCAGGTGACGGTGCCGCAGAAGTGACTGTCCGCATCCTGGTCGTCGACAACTACGACAGCTTCGTCTACAACCTCGTCCAGTACCTCGGCCAGCTCGGCGCCGACGTGATCGTGCACCGCAACGACGCGGTACATCCGGCTGATCTCGATTCGCTCGGCGTGGACGGCGTCCTGATCTCGCCGGGCCCGGGAACTCCGCAGGACGCCGGCGAATCGATGGCGTTCGTGACGGCGTGCGCCGAACGGGCCCTGCCGTTGTTCGGCGTCTGCCTCGGGCACCAGGCGATCGGGGCCGTCTTCGGAGCGCCGGTACTGCGGGCGCCGGAACTTCTGCACGGCAAGACGAGCGCCGTCCTGCATGACGGCACCGGCGTGCTCGCGGGCCTGCCGTCGCCGTTCACCGCCACCCGCTACCACTCGCTGGCCGTGTCGGAGCCCGAGTTGCCACCCGAGATAGTCGTCACCGCTCGCACCGCGTCGGGCGTGGTGATGGCCCTGCGGCACGCGTCCCTACCGATCGACGGCGTGCAGTTCCACCCCGAGTCCGTGCTGACGCAGGGCGGTCACCTCATGGTGGCCAACTGGCTGCGCCGGTGTGGCGCGGTCGTCGACGACGCGCTCGTCGACAGGTTGGGCGACGACGTCGAGACGCTGCGGGCCGCCGCGTTCGCCGGAGTTTGATGACCGTCGCCGATTACGCCTGGGTCGACGATCTACCCGAGCTGACGCTTGCGCTCATCGAGTTCGCGGGCGGGCCGGAGGACCTCTTCGCGGAGGTGAGCAGATCGGCGCGCGATCTCCGGCCGGACGAGGACATGTGGCAGGTGGGGGCGGACGACCTGGAACCGATGCTGGTCGGCCGGTTGGGCCCGTGGCTGACGCTGTTGGCCTACAACGGGTTCCTGCTGTCGCTGCCCGAGGTTGCCGCAGACGTGTCGCGCGTGGGTCGAGTCGTCTCGATCCACCAGAGCGTCAACGCCGACATGGCCTTCGTGTTCGCCGAACACGGTGACGTGCTGCGCTACTTCGACCCGCTGCTCGACGAGCCCGGCGAAGGTGACGGCGAGCCGCTGCCCGAGGAGGCCGGGTTGCCGTTCGGCCGCGACGATCAGGCGGTGTGGCCGGCGGCGTTCGCGCTGCTCGAGCGGGTGACGGGACAGCGCATCACCCAGGCCTGGCTCACCGACGACGACCGGCCCTGCGTCGTCGTCGACCGGACCGCCTGACCCCGATCCAGGCCTCGCCCTTCGGGGCGGCCCCTGCCGCTGAGCATGGTCAACACCGTGCGGCCGGGGCTACGTTTCTCGACGATGATCCACTCCGTGGTACGCCCACTCCGTCCTCTGTTGACGGTCGTGTCCCTTTCCGTGCTCCTTTTCGTGGTGGTGGTGACCCGCCCGCCGAGCGCCGAGGCGATCGGCAGCACGCCGCTCACTTCCGGCTCGCTCACCATGGTGTCCACCCACGCCGACGGGACGTCCGGCACGAACCCGGGAACGACCGAAGGCGCCAACGAGGTGGCGATCAGTGACGACGGCAGCGTCGTCGCGTTCACGTCTACGGTGCCCGCCGAGGAGCTGGTGACGGACCCGTTGCAGGTGGGTCATGTAACGGACAACAACACCGGCAGCGGCGGTCCCGACTCCGGGCTGGACGTGTTCGTCTACCAGAAGCTGCCGGTCCTGGGCGCGATCGTGTCGCTGGTCTCGTCGAACGCCTCGCACACCGGCACCGGCAACGCGCCGTCGACGACGCCGGTCCTCGCCCCGCTCGGCATCGGTCTCGTGTTCCGCAGCGCCGCTACCGACCTCGTCACGGGTTCGGTCGCCGCGAGCCAGCGGCACCTCTACGCCTGGGTGCCGGGCCTGAGCGCCCTGACCTCGGTGTTCCTGATCGACAACAAGTTCGGCACCCACGACGCCTGCGACTGCATCGCCAGCGACCCGTCGATCTCGATGTTCCCGACACCGACGGTCGTGTTCGACGCCACCGCCAGCGGCACCGACCTCGCCGGGCCGGGCGTGGCCCACCAGGGCGCGGACCAGGTCTACGCCAACAACGTCCTCGCCGGCACGAACTCGCTCGTCAGCGTCGACATCAACGGCGACGGGGTCATCGGCGGCGCCACCGAGCCGATGATCGCCGCCGACGCGCCGATCGTCGTGTTCACCTCGACGGGCGACGACCTCGTCGCCGGTTTCACGAGCTCGAACGGTTCGAACATCTGGGAGCGCAATCTCCTCACCTCGAGCACCTCGCTGATCAGCGCTTCGCAAACGGGCGATCCGAGCGGCACCACCGGCAACCACGACCCGGTGATCAGCAGCCTCGGCAACGGCGTGGCCTGGTCGAGCAATGACCCGGACGTGTCGGCGACACCGTTCTTCAACGCCCAGCAGTCGACCGACCACATCTTCTACCGGGCCATCCTCCCGGTGAAGCTGCCGACGCTGATGGTTGACACCGGCGTCACCGGCTTGCTCGGCTGCGACGCAAACTCCAACAACCCCGGCATCAGCGGCGACGGGCTTTCCGTGGTCTTCGAGAGCAGCTGC
>JAVHVH010000176.1:0-5144 GCA_032160665.1 Pseudonocardiales bacterium | reverse complement strand
GGCGCAGCCCTCAGCGAGCACGACCGCCCGGGCCCGGTCGAGCACCCCCGACCGCAGCGCCTGCGCCACCCGCGGCACCGCGGCCACCGTGTCGGCGTACTCGAGTTCGCGGCGCGCCGCGCGGCGGGTCAGGCGCAGTTCGGCGCGAATCTCATCGACCGCGGACTCGAAGATCTGATCCGGCGTCCACACCGGACCAGCCGCGATGCCGAGCATCGGGTCGCGGGTCGCGAGCTGCGCCATCACCGCCCACACCCGGGCCTGCTGATGGGCCAGCTGCCGCCACTCCGCCTCTAGGACCTCCAGCAGCTGCTCGTCGGGGACCGCGCCCACCTCGATCGGCGCGAGGACGGCACCCAGCGCCGGGCCGGGCGCCATGCCCGCTACCCCGCCCGGAACTGCATTCCCGTCCTGCATGAACACAACAATAGGGAGCGGGTCTGACACTTTCGCCGTTATCCACAGACCAATTCAGAGAAACGCAACAATGACCCGAGTTGTCCACAGGCAAAGACAGACCAGCGCAAAACAGCAAGCCGAACAACGAGACCCAGCCGAAAACCCAAACTCCTCGTCGCCGCGCCCTTGAGAAAACCCAATCAAGAACAAAACAGCAAACCGAAAACGAGACCAGCCCGAGTCCCACCCACCGGCGCGATCGCCGGGGCAGCGCCGGAAGACCCCCGACTGCTGCCTCTACCCCACCGCATGAACCTGACGGCCCAAGGACCTACGGCCGAACCATCTAGTGGATCCGCCTCGCCAACGCGCGTCCGGCGGCGCGGCCCGAGAAGATGCAGCCACCGAGGAACGTTCCTTCCAGCGCGTTGTAACCGTGCACCCCACCGCCGCCGAATCCGGCCACTTCGCCGGCCGCGTACAGGCCGGGAAAGGGCGTACCGTCCGGCCGGATCACCTGGGCGTCGAGGTTGGTCTCCAGACCGCCCAGCGTCTTGCGGGTCAGGATGTTCAGCCGCACGGCGATCAGCGGGCCCTTGCTCGGGTCCAGCAGCCGGTGGGGCTTGGCGACCCGGGTGAGGCGATCGCCGCGGTACTGCCGGGCATTCGTGATCGCCATGAGTTGCGCGTCCTTCGAGAACCGGTTTCCGATCTCGAGGTCTCGGGCGACGATCTCGCGCTCGACCTGCTCGAAGTCAAGCGTCGCCCCTCGGCCGATCTCGTTCATGCCGTCGACGAGTTCCCGCAGAGTGTCGCGCACGACGAAGTCGACGCCGTGCTGCTTGAACGCCTCGACCGGCCCGGGAGCGCCCTTGGCCGCCCGGCTCTTGAGGGTGAGCTTGAGATCCTTGCCGGTGATGTCAGGGTTCTGCTCGGAGCCCGACAGCGCGAACTCCTTCTCAATGATCGCCTGCGTGAGGATGAACCACGAGTAGTCGTACCCGGACGCCAGAATCTCCTTGAGCGTGCCCAAGGTGTCGAAGCCGGGGAAGCACGGGGCCGGTAGCCGCCGCCCGGTCGCGTCCAGCCACATCGAAGACGGCCCGGGAATGATCCGGATCGCGTGGTCGGGCCAGATCGGGTCCCAGTTGTTGATGCCCTCGACGTAGTGCCACATGCGGTCGCGGTTGACGATGTTCCCGCCGGCGCCCTCGGTGATCTCGAGCATCCGGCCGTCCACGTGGGCCGGGACACCGCTGATCATCGACTGCGGCACTGGACCGAGCCGGTCCGTCGGCCAGTTCTTGCGGACCATCTCGTGGTTGCCGCCGATGCCGCCAGAGGTGACGACGACTGCGGGAGCGCGTAACTCGAACTCGTCAACGCCCACGCGCGAGGACGCCACGCCGCGCTCGAGATCGCTCGCTTCCAGCACCGTCCCGCGAACCCCGACGACCGCGCCGTTTTCGATGACGAGGTCGTCGACCTGATGACGGAACTTGAACGTCACCAACCCGCGCTGCTCGGCCTCGAGTACGGGCTCACAGAACACCCGCACGACCTCGGGGCCGGTGCCCCAGGTCAGGTGGAAGCGTGGCACCGAGTTGCCGTGGCCGATGGATTTGCCGTCACCGCGCTCGGCCCAGCCCACGATCGGGGTGATCCGCAGGCCGAGGTCGTGCAGGTACTGGCGCTTCTCGGTCGCGGCGAACCGGACGTAGGCCTCGGCCCACTGCCGGGGCCAATGGTCCTCGCGGTCGCGGTCGAACGCCGCCGAGCCCAGCCAGTCCTGCAGCGCCAGCTCGTAGGAGTCCTTGATCCCCATCCGGCGCTGTTCGGGAGTGTCGACCATGAACAGCCCGCCGAGCGACCAGAACGCCTGCCCGCCGAGGTTGTCGCGGTTCTCCTGATCCAGGACGAGGACGTGCCGACCGGCCTTCACGAGTTCGTGCGTGGCGACCAGCCCCGCGAGTCCCGCGCCCACCACGATGACGTCCGGCTGCTGCTCGTTGCGATCCTCGCTCATGCTGTCCCCTCGCGTCGGGCCGGTGGATACGACGAAGCCCCGCGTCGCATTGTGCGCGACGCAGGGCTTCGGTCGTGAGGGTGGTCGGCCTTCAGAGTGCTTCGACGGGCGGGAGGCCGAACATTGAGGGTGCGTTCTGGACGTGCTCGCGGATGTCCTCGCGCCCGCCGTCGCCCGACTCGATCCAGGCGAACAGCGGCTCGTCGATCTCCGGGTTGACGAAGTACATGAGCGACTGCCGGTCATCCAGGCCGTGGTTGCGCACCTGGTGGTAGAGCGGCTCGATCTTGCCGCCGGACAGCGCGGTCAGCACCGAGCCGGGCATGATCACGATCTCGTCCTCACCCGGCAGCATCGGCTTGACCGAGTCGTTGACGTAGATCTCGAGGCCCGGAGCCGTCGAGTGCAGGACGGTCACCATGTGACCGTCCTCGTGGCGGTCCTGCAGCAGGTCGCGCTCGGCGGGGGCGGGCAGGCAGTAGTTGATCTGCAGGTACGACGCCTTCTCGAACTCGGGGGCTTCCTCGGCGCCGAAGTTCTTCGCGACCTCGTTCAGGATCGCCGTCACGAGCGGGGCGAGCGAGTCGCGCCAGTCGAGGAACGCGCCGGTGACGTCCGCGATGTCGTTGGCGTTCGGGATGAGGTCGAGCCGGCTGGACCAGACGGTGAAGCACTCATTCATGTCCGGGCGCTCGGGCGAGACGGAGTACTCGATGCCGAACGGGCGGTAGCCGTAGTTGTGGTCCGTGCTCCCGTGGGCGATCTTGTCTTCGAGCGGGCGTTCGAAGAACCGCACCGCCGTCGAGATGGCCTTATGAAGGTTCGCGGTATCTACGTCGCCGAGTTTCACAACGGCGTAGCCCTTGTCGATGATGTCCTGGCTGGCCTTGAGGATTGGGTCGATCGCGACGGTATTGGTCACTGAGAAGCCTTCCCTGTGGGGAACGAGGAACGATGGAGTGGAGCACGGCGGGCCACAGCCCGCGTGAACAGTACCGACCGATCCGCTCTATCCACGCATTTGGCCGCGGCGAATTGTCAGATTGGCGTGAGGCCGGGACCAAAGTCCGGCGGATTGACGTCCGACCCGCTGCGCCGACCAGGCTCTCGGCCTGAATCTCGTCATCTCAGCGGGTCGGGCGGGCCGGCGGCTCCTACCCCCGCAAGAACGCAAACTCCTCGACGAGCGCACTCACCGCACGCCGCAGAGCCGTCACGTCCGGACCATGCCGCAGCACCTCTCGCGACACACTGGGAACGACATCGCGCAACGCCCCGCCGAACAGCTTCCGGACATCGTCGGCCGTACCGCCCTGCGCGCCAACTCCCGGCGCCAAGATTGGCCCGTTCAAACGCGCAAAGTCCGGCGCGTCCGTCACAGCGATCGTCGCCCCGGCCACCACGCCCAGTGACCCGAGAGGCGACGCACCGGCATTGCGCTCCCCCACCTCGTCCACGACGGTCTGCGCGATCGTCACACCGGCCGCCGTCCGGGCCTGCTGCACTTGCGGGCCCTCGGGATTCGACGTCGCCGCCAGCACGAAGGCCCCGGCTCCATGCGCGGACACCCGATCGAACACCGGCGCCAGCGACCCCACGCCGAGGAACGGACTCACCGTGATCGCGTCTGAAGCGAGCGGCGACGACGGGTCGAGATATGCCTGCGCGTACGCATCCATCGTCGAACCGATGTCGCCCCGCTTGACATCGAGCAGCAGCAGCGCGCCAGCGGCACGACAGGCCGAGATCGTCCGCTCCAGCACGGCGATACCGGCCGAGCCGTAGATCTCGAAGAAGGCCGACTGGGGCTTGATCACCGGCGCCAAATCACCGAAGGCCGAGACGCAGATGTCGGCGAACCGGGCCAGCCCGTCGGCGTCTACCGACAGGCCCCAGGAGGACAGGAGCGCAGCGTGCGGATCAATTCCCACACACAGCGAACCCCGCGCGTCCAGAGCGGACGACAACCTCGAGCCGAACGTCATCGAGCCACTGGAACCTTGCGCCGCGTGGCCCGCGAGAACTCGTCCAAGTGCGCGAAACCGACGGCGTCGGACAGCGACGCGAAGCCGCGCTCGTCCAGCGCGGCTTCCAGCTCGGCCAGCACCCGCACCGGCGCCCCGGGGTCGCCGAACACCGCGGTGCCCACCGAAACGGCCGACGCCCCGGCGAGCACGAACTGCAGCGCGTCGAGGCCCGAGCGGATGCCGCCCATGCCCAGGATCGGCAGGTGCGGGAATGCTTGCCGCACCTGCCACACGCAGCGCACCGCCACCGGGCGAATCGCCGGCCCGGACAGTCCGCCCGTCAGCCCGCCGAGCGTGGGCGCCAGGGTGTCGGTGTCGACCACCATCCCCAGCAGCGTGTTGATCAGCGAGAATCCGTCGGCGCCGGAGTCCGCGCAGGCCCGGGCGATGTGCACGATGTCGGTCACGTCGGGCGAGAGCTTCGCCAACACCGGCTGGGCCGGATCCGCCGCGCGCCGGACGGCCCCGATCACGCGCGCCGACGCGATGGCGTCACACGCGAACACCTGCCCGCGCGACTCGACGTTCGGGCAGGAGATATTGACCTCGAGCATCGACACCGCGGGGTGGCCGTGCAGCTTGCGCGCGAGCGACACGTACTCGTCGGTGTGGCTGCCCGCGATCGACACCACGACCCGCGCGCCGTGCTCGGCGAGCCAGGCGAGATCGTTCGCGATGAACGAGTCGATGCC
>JAVHVH010000156.1:0-3406 GCA_032160665.1 Pseudonocardiales bacterium | reverse complement strand
ACGGGCGCAGTCGCCGAAGCGGCCCATAGCGAGACCTACACCCTGACGGCCGGGCTGCACGACGAGGCCCTTCCGCGCGGACACGCTCTACGGCGTCGGCGTCGGCGTCGGCGTCGGCGTCGGCGTCAGCGTCGGCGCAGGCCGCGCCCTGCTGAGCAGGTTCGACAGCAGCTACCGTCCCTACCCCAACCATCCACCGTTCGACGCTTATGGGATCTCCCGGCCGCGATATTGGCAGCCGCAACTCGGCATGGCGGATGTTCATCGCGACCGGTCGCGTCGCCGCCCGCAGCCCGCCGACGCGACCGGCAGCGGGCGAGCGCCGCTCGATGTGCAACGTCTCAGCCGGACATCGTCTGGCCGCCTTTCCCAGGTGTCGTGCGTAAGAGCAGGTACGCCGAGCGCCCTTCACAGCCGTATTGACTCGCCGGAGTTTGGTGCGTCGTCCGGCCACGGTCAAATCGACTCGAGTTGGGGATGCTCGGGGTGGTCGGCGCTCGGGGAGGTCAAGCGTGCTGGGGAGTTGGTGGTCGCGCCGACACTGGTGGTCGTGCCGATGCCGGTGCGGTATCGGTAGGTCGTGCCCTCGTCCATGACGATGAAGGTGTCCACGCCGGCGCGTGACCAGTGCAGCACCAACTGGCCGCAGCGTTCGGCCAGCTTGGCCAGGGTGGCGAATTCGCTGACATCGATGGGCAGCAGGTTGGTGGGTGTGGGGATCGGGTCGACCGATGCGAGCAGGGGGGCATAGCGGCGCCGGATTCCGGCGCCCTCGCCGACCGGTGCGCCGTGGCGGGCGATGAACGCGAGGAGGCCAGCGGCGATCAGCGCGGCCAGAAGCAGGATTGCTGACAGGGCCTGGGCGTGCGCGACGGTGAGGTGTCGTCCCAGCAGGGTCAAGGTGCCGGCGACGTGTGCGGTGTGCGCCGTCGTGGTCGCGTCACGCACGGTCAGGTTGGCCGCGTCCCCGACGATGCTCAGCTGGAGTGGGGTCAGGTTCAACGTCAGCCTCGGCGTGAAGGGCGCAGCGCCTGTGGTTTTGACGGTGGCCACGACGGCGACGGTCAATGGTCCGGCCGGCAGGCCGGTCGCCGCGGCTGCGGACTGGGCGTGCGCGTCGAACGCTTTCAGGTCCAGGAGCACGGTCGATTCGTAGCGGGTTCCGGTCGTGGCCGCGGCCGCGGCGAGCGGGACGGTCGAGTGCCATCCGGCGGGGTTGGACAGTTCGGCGGTGACCGTCACGCTGCCGGGGCTGCCCCGGTAGGCCAGGTGCAGGTCGACGGTGTCGGACAGCCGGCGGAACACCGGATCAGGAGAGTGGACGGTGGTGCCGTCATAGGCCGGGGTGCGACCGACCGAGGCGGCGTAGGCGAAGCTCATCTGCTTGGTGGCTTGGGTCGAGGTGCGAGTGAGCCGGTCGAGCGGCGCGCTCCAGGCCAGTGCGCCGAGCGCGAGTGCTCCAACGGCGACGACTGCGATTGTGGTGGCGATTGTCCGCATCCCCTGCGGCAGGGCGAAGAGGGTCCGGGTCGAACCGGGACTGCGGTTGGCGTGGCGGGACATGGCCGCTCTCTTTCGTCTGCGTCGAGTTTCTATCGCGGTACCGCCGCCCGCGGTCAGCGCGAAGGCGATGACCGCGAGCGTGAGTGGGCGGGTGAGGCGGTCGAGCCAGAGGCCGCCGTACGGAATGTGCAGGACCGCGCGGCCGAGGATCTGACGGGCGGTCGGTGTGGTGGGGTCGATCGACTGGTTGTTGTCGCCCTTCATCACGAACCCGGCCGCGGTCTCGCCGATAATTCGGTGCAGGACGACGATGCCCTTGGTCGGCACCCGGTAGGCGACGATCTGACCGACCTGGTAGGAGTCGTCGTTGGCGACGACGACCAAGTCGCCCTGCTCGTAGAGCGGATGCATGCTGACGCCGTGCGTCGTCACGAGCGTGGCGCGATTCGTCGCGATCGCAGCTGCAGCAAGGACGCCCAACAATGCCAGCCCGAGCACGACGGCCGTCAGCACCGGACGAGCCAGGCGGTGCGTCATGATGACCTCAAACCTCGGACAACTAAGAGGGTGTGGAACCGGCCCAACCCAACCCAGCCGGGTTGGGTCGGTCCCAGACTCGGACCTAGTGGACGGTGATGGCGAGACTGTTCAGCCCGGCGAAGCCGACCGTGGGTCCGGCCACGGCCATGAACGTGACCGTCCCTGCTGCGACCGTGCCCGTGATGGCGGCCGTGCCGTTGCCGCTGAAGGTCGCGTTGATAGCGAGCGCGTTCGCCGCCACATCGACGGTCTTACCGTCGGCACCCGTGAACGACAGGTCGATCGAGTTGACGTTGGTCTTCGGTCCGGTGTCTCCGCCGACGAAGTGGTACACGACGCCGGTCAGGGTCGCGCCGGTGACACTCTGGCTGACCGTGCCGCCGATGAACTGGGTTCCGCCGGTGGCGTCGGTGACGCCGGTGCCGGTCAAGCCCGCACCGCCGGCCGCGACCAGCCCGACGAACGCGGTAGCGGTGATGATCTTGGTGATCTTGCGCATGACGATCTTCTCTCTGTTCGGTAACCCGGCTGACCCCCTGCTGGGGCCCCGTGGCTTTGCGTCCCCAACTCGCACTGGGTTTGCCGTTTCGTAGATCTGGCCGTGCCGACACCTAGGGCTGTCGTCACCGCTTCCGCACGTCTCCCGGACAGCGCCCGGGCGAGCGCGGAACGCAACGCCTACTGGCACTGATCTGATGATCGCCAGCTCGGATTTGCCATCTAGTGGACCGGTTTACGATGCATGTGCTATGTGTGAGTTTCGCCGTGCGAAGACATCCTCGACAGAGCACTCCGGCCCGATCCGCGCAGTCCGATTGCACCCCGCCCGGCGGATTACGGTGATGGTGCCCAACCGGCGTCCGAGACACTGAGACAGATGATCAATTCGAGGCCTGGATCGAAACGGAGCGTCTATCGTTCGCGTCGACGTCGCGGCCGACCTGACTCCCGAGCTAACCGCTCGTATCAAGGCGCCGCTGGCTGACCTGCCGCTGAGCTGCGTGCCGTGCCGCCTGGCCACGGCATCCTCATCGGCTGCGCAGACAACGACTGAGGAACAACAGCGGCTTGCGTCGTCAACGTCTGTACATGACAACGCGGTAATAGGCAGTGCCAGATGAGTGCGTTCACAGGGGCGACCACGAGATTGTTCTCCATGACAGGCCCCGGCACGATTATGGAGATCGGGTCACCGACCACGTCTGGTCGTTCGAGGTGCACGTACGGGCGGCGGTGTCGGTGTAGGTGATCGTTTCCCGGAACGAGCCGGCGGCGCGCGGCGCACCGCTCGAACCCGCGCCGTGGAAGTTGCCCCGGAATGAATAGGTGAACTTGGCCGGGAAGCCGGCGAACACTCCGGTCC
>JAVHVH010000145.1:0-15071 GCA_032160665.1 Pseudonocardiales bacterium | reverse complement strand
GACCGGTGCGTTCGCCGCTGAGAGGTGCCGCAAATAATCGATGGCGACGTGAACGTCTTGTCCTGATCCGCGGGCGGCGAGAATGCCGTCGGGCCTGATGAGCGCGAAGGCGGCGGTCGCGTCCGTGCCCGCGTCGATGACGTCGACCAGCCCGGCGAACACTTCGAGGCCGCTCGCTTCGAACGCGGCGCGGATCTGCGCGTCGCACACCAGCAGCACGTGACGACCCCGGCCCAGCACGCGATGCAACCGGGTGGTTCCTGCGTCGGTGCACACCTCGACGTCGGGCATGCGCTCACCCGGCCTGGGCCCGCGCCCCGTGCCACCCGGCCGGTTGAGGGGACTCGACGGGTAGCCGATCGAAACCTGCGACAACCGCTGGGCGGCCCGTTTCTGAACCATCGGCAGGCTAGTGGCCGCCGGCACGAGCGTGTCCCGCAACACCCGCTTGACCGGATTCCGCATGGTCAGCAGCTTGACGATCTTGTCGGTGAACCCGAGCGTGCTGGACGCGACCGGCCCGCGCTCCTGCCCGTAGGTGTCGAGCAGGCCGTCGGGGGCGCGGCCCTCGGCGACCAAGGCCAACTTCCACGCCAGGTTGGCGGCGTCCAACATCCCGGTGTTCATGCCCTGGCCGCCGGCGGGAGAGTGGATGTGCGCAGCATCGCCGGCCAGCAGCACCCGCCCCTGCCGGTAGGTCGTGGTAGATCTCAACTGGCACCGGAAACACGAGAGCCATTCCGGCTGGCTTATCTCGATCGGCCACGGCGCGCGTTGCTCGACGAGCTGCTGGATCTCCGCGAAGGACGGAGGTCGACCGCCGCGGTCGCCGGCATTGGGCATGACCACGCGCCACCGGTGGCCGCCCACCGGTATGCACGTCAGGGGCAGCCCGTTCGGCCGGAAGAAGAGGTGTAACGCGTCGTCGCGACCCGCGCCCTCCAGGGTCACGTCAGCCAGCAGCCAGTCCTGCGGGTACGGCTGGCCGACGAACGGCATCCCGAGCTCGTGCCGCACCCGGCTGTGCGCGCCGTCGCACCCGACGAGGTAGCCGACGCTGAGCTCGCTCTCGCGGCCCGTGGCGTCGCGGAGCGTGACGTCCACGGTGTGGTCGCGCGCGCAGATGCGGACCAGCTCGACGCCCCGCTCGACGATGCCGCCGAGGTCGAGGACGCGCTCGCGCAGCAAAGCCTCAGTGTCCTGCTGGGGCAGATGCAGGACGAAGTCGTACCGCGACCCGTTGCGCGCGAAGTCGAGATCGAAGAGGTTTCGTCGCCCGCTGTACATGCGGAGATGCCGCACCCGGTGCCCCTGCGCGAGGAAGGCGTCGGACATCCCCATCGTGTCCAGGAGCTCGAGCGTGCGTGCGTGTACCCCGAGCGCTCGGCTGTACAGGAGCGGCGCCGGGCTCTTGTCGATGATCCGGGTAGGGATACCGCGGGCGAGCAGTTGTGCGGCAAGCGTCAGGCCGGTCGGGCCGGCGCCCACAATCAGGACCTGGGAACTCGATGTCTGCGATGCGCTCATGGCGGCAACGGTGCACGTTCGGCCCGGCATAAGTCGTCCGAAGAACTACGTAGCCACTACGCATCTTGCGCCAGGTGGCCTTCCTCATGCGCCCATGCGGCCAGCTGCGTGCGGGTCCGGAATCCCAGCTTCGACAGGATGTGGTCGACGTGCACCTCGACCGTCCGGATGGACAGATACAACTGGCCGGCGATCTCGCGGTTGGTGAGGCCGCTTGCCACCAGCGCCGCGACTTCCGACTCCCGACGAGTGAGACCCGCCGTCGTCCGGTCACTGACCGGCTGCTCCTCGAAACCCAGCGCGAGCGCCTCGTCGAGTGTCAGCCGCCGCCCGTCCTCGAACAGCTTCGCCGCGCCGGCCG
Organism: Pseudonocardiales bacterium; assembly: GCA_032160665.1. Classification (GTDB taxonomy): domain Bacteria; phylum Actinomycetota; class Actinomycetes; order Mycobacteriales; family Jatrophihabitantaceae; genus Jatrophihabitans. Next base: position 13,183 of record JAVHVH010000145.1, on the reverse strand, counting down.
CCTTCTTCGCGGGCGCGAGCCACTTGTCGAGGAAGTTGCGCAGCGCCACCGGTCGGTACGTGCGGTTGGTCTCTTCATACGCCTGGGCGGCGCCGGCCAGCTTGAGCGCAACCCGCGGCCGGCCGCTCTTGGCCGCGAGGCCCGCGAGGGCACTCAACCCGCCGGGGATGGCAAACCGATCGCCAATGTCCACGAGGGCGGGCACGCCCTGCTCGAGCACTGCCCGCGCACCGGGCAGATCACCTAGCTCGATCCGGGCGACACCGAGCAGAAGCCATGCGCGCGCGGCGACGGCCGGGAGGTCGAACGCCTGGGCGAGCTCCGCTGAGCGCGCGAGCAGGTCAGCTGCAAGCTCGATCTCAGCATCGACAAACAGGTGCGGCAGAGCCGCGAACCAGAGCGCCGCCGCGCGGCCGGCTTCATCGCCAGCGGCGGCTTGCAGCTCCATCGCTCGCGCAATGTCCGAGCCGCCGCCCGTGGCGTCGTCGGATATCAGCCTGCAGCGACCGCGGAAGAACAGCGCCGTCCCCTCGCCGACCATGTCCGCTACGGTGCGAGCGCGGGCGACACTGCGATCGAGCAGCGCGTTTGCCGTGGCACAGTCGCCCTGATCGGTCGCGAGCCACGCCACGCCGTTCATGCCGTCGATCCACCCGGGATCATCCGCCGCTACGAGCTCGAGCAGCTCGCTGAGGCGGCGGCGGCCCTCCGAGAAATGCCCACGCGCCGACCAAAACGCGGTCAGCCGGTTGGCCAGCTGCAACGCGGTACTCGGGTCGCGATCCCCGTACCAGTCCAGTGCCGCGCGGAAGTTGTCGTGTTCTGACTCGAGCAGGTCGAGGCCGTCCCGCGCCGGCCAAAGCGGCGGACGGGCGAGCCCGTCGGCACGCCGGCGGAACTCTGCGGCATGCGCCGCATGGACGGCGGCTGCCTCCGGCACGGTTGCCAATCGCTCGGCGGCGAATTCGCGGACGGTCTCCAACAGCGCGTAACGCGGCGCCGGAGCGGACGCCACGGCCGGGCGAAGCAGGCTGTGATCCACCAGCTCCTGAAGCGCGTCGAGAACCGGTACGCCCAGGTCCGGCGTGCTCTCGCAAACGGCCGTGATGCTGTCCAGGCCGATGCCGCCCCGGAACACCGAGCTCGCTGCCAATAGACGTCGTGCGCCGTCGCTCAACAAGTCATAGCTCCAGGCGATCGTCGCACGCAGCGTTCGCTGCCGATCCGGGAGGTCTCGGGCGCCGCCGACCAACAGTCCCAGCGAGTCCTCCAACCGCGCGAGAATTGTCTCCAGCGGAAGCAGCTTGACCCGCGCCGCCGCCAGCTCGATCGCCAGCGGCAGCCCCTCGAGCCGCGCGAGGATTCCCGCGATCGCCTCGGCGTTGTCGTCGTCGATCGCGAAGCCCGGCACCCGGGCCGCGGCGCGCACGGCGAACAGCTGCGCCGACTCACAAGCCGCGACCGAACGAGCAGACGACGCCGCTCCCCGAGCGGGCACGGGCAAGGCGGGAACCGGGAACTCCTGCTCGCCGGACAAATGGAGCGGAGACCGACTCGTGACGAGGATCCTCAGTTCGGTGCTTTCATCAAGCAGTTGCTGGACGAACTCACCCGCGGGGAGCACCTGCTCGAAATTGTCCAGCGCCAGCAGCAGCTTGCGGTCTCCCACAAAGCTGCTCAGATGCTCCAGCAGCGTCCCGCCGCGTGCGTCCTGCAGTCCGATGCCCTGCGCGATCGAGACCGGCACCAACCCCGGATCCCTGATCTGCGCGAGCGACACGAAATGCACGCCCTCGGCGAAACCCTCCTGGGTGCGGCTGGCGAGCTCGATGCACAACCTCGTCTTGCCGGAGCCGCCGGGGCCTGTCAATGTCAGCAGCCGGTTGTGCTCGAGCAGGTAGCGAGCATCGGCGAGTTCCTTCTCCCGCCCCACGAAGCTCGTCCGTGGTCGCGGAAGCCGGCCCGGCGCATCTCCGCTGGGGCTTGCAGACGAGTCTGAAGCGGCTCGCACTCCACCCGATAAACCGGTCATCGACAGCGAACCCCTCGCGGATACGGCCGACGCGGACGAAGGGCCATCAGCTGGTGAACAACCATCCTCGTCGTCTCCCGCGCCTGAAACTCATCTACAGCTGCGCCTTCGATGGCAGCGAACGCTCGCAATCCCGATCGTCTCACCGATTCGGGGACCGCGACGACCGAAACCGACCTCCTGCGTGTCTGGGCAGACCTTTTTCGCTTCCTGTTCATCACGACTCGACCCGCCGGATTCACTCCGCCGGACACCCGACAGCTGGCGGCGCGATCCGAAGACTCGACAAGGCGCAGCCTTACGGCGTCGGTGGCCGCGACCCGAGTGATCGATCTGCGCGGCCGCTGAGGCTGATCCGCGGATCGCCAGGGCGCACCGATCGACGGATACGGAGCCGTCTAGTGGGCCACGTGCGTGATCACCCAGCTGCGAGGTGTGTCATGCGTCGAGCCGTCGCCTCGCTCGGCTACCGGCCGTTGACGTGTATGAGCACGGCGAGCGCGGACCGTATCCCCTCGCGGAGTGTGGCCTCGCCGCCCTCGATGGCGCAGTAGCCATCGACCCGGGCGGCCTGGCCGGTACGCCGGACGGTCGCGGTCAGCCCGTCCGGCGGATAGCTCACCCAGCGTTCCCCGACCCGCACGTCAGGGGCCGTCGCGCCTTCGTTGGCGACGAGCGTCGCCGTTCCGTCGAGCTCGAAACGGATCATCCTGGCCGTGCCGCTGCCGAATCGTAGGAGACCAGGCGGCAGGCGGCAGGCAGCGGCCGTGGCGTACCCACCGACGCCGCGTCTCGCGCATCGTCTGGCGCTGTGCTGCGGCTGGATCTGCGGCGGGGCGGACCGGCGATGCGAGGCCGGTCTAGGAGGATGCCGGCTATGGCCACTGACCCGCTCGACGAAGAACTGAGCCATCGCCGCCGGGACGAAGGCGAGGAACTGCTCCCGCCAGTGGCGGCGGTCGTCACAGCGATCGCCGTGTACGCGTTCCTGCCCCAGTCCGTGCTGTTCGGACCCCGCTTGGTCATCCCTGCGGTCGAGACCGCACTGCTGATCGCGTTGGTCGTCACGAGCCGGAACCGGGTCACCCGGGGGAGCCGGTGGTCGCGGGGCGCGTCCGCAGGCCTGGCGGCCGTCGTCATCATCGCGAACATGGTCTCGCTGGGCCTGCTCATCGCCGCTCTGGCCAAGCACGGCACCCACCCCGGCAGCCTGCTCGTCGCCGCCATGCAGGTATGGCTCACAAACGTGATCGGATTCGCCCTGGTGTTCTGGGAGCTGGACCGCGGCGGCCCAGTGGTACGCCGGAAGGTCCGCCGAGACAAGCTGCCGCCGGCCGACTGGCGATTCTCCCAGGACGAGAACGACGACGCGGTCGTCGAGGTTGCGGTCGGGGCGAGCGCAAAGTCCGGATGGATACCGAACTTCATCGACTACCTGTACCTGTCGTTGACCAACTCAAGCGCCTTCAGCCCGACCGACACCATGCCCCTCACCAATCGGGCGAAGATCCTGATGGGACTCGAAGCGACGGCCGCACTGATGACCTCATTGCTCGTCATCGCCCGCGCCGTAGGCTCCCTCGGCCAATGAGGCCCGTGGCGTGCTGGCCCGCCGCAAGCGCCGCGTTCGACACCCCCTCGGCCGCCGCGGCGTGGAAGACGACTCCCACATCCTCGAGGTGCCGGGCGGCTCGCACCTGACACTCATCTCGCACCCGGCCGCGGTTACCAACCAGATCCTCGCCGCCGCTCGGTCCGTCCACTGACCGCATTCTCGACCGCAGGCCGAAGGGGATCAAGGGATAAGGAACTCTCACCAACCGGCGCCGGACCTAGGCCTTCGGATCGCTTCGGCGAACCGTAGGCCCTGGGTCCTGTCGGGGAACAGGTCAGCGAGAACTCGAAGCGAGGGCCCGCCCCCTCGACCACGTCCGGAATCCCGTTCGCCGCCGCGCAAGTCGCTCCGGCTCTACGCTCCGCCACCATGAGCGACCTGCCCCATCTCGCGGCGACCGTCGGCTACTGGGCCTGGCGCTCGGCCGACGAGGTCGCCCTGGCCCGGCAGCGGTGAGCCGATGCCGAGGCGGTCTGGGCGTCCACGACATCCCCGAGTCGGAGGCCCGACTGCGTATCGCCCGGCTGATGCAGGACGAGACCGGCCTGCGGTCTGCCGTGGTGCGGGCGGCCGGAGCGCGCGTGCCGCTCGCGACCGGCGCCGCGCCCCGACTCGAACCGATGCCGACCAGACTTCGCAGCGGAAGTGACGCCTCAGCCAGGGCGCCCGCCGACCCAGCAGGCCAGCATCAGCTACTCCTGATGGTCGGAGAGGGCGTTGGCATCGGAGCGGACCTCGCTGAGCGCACCCATCCCGGTGTTGACCCCGCACACCTGAATCCCGAGGCAAGCATTTCCAGCATCTGGCGGCGGCGGGCATCCAGAGCTGCGAGCAGCCGCTCGCTCGGATCGGGGACGTTCGTGCCGACAGCGACGGCGAGGATCGCGGCCGCATCAAGTTGCGTCGCGGTGTCGATCTGGATCGTCTGACTCGACGCCGGGCGAGCCCGCGGGGGACCCGGAGCGGCCTTGACGGTCACCGATCATCAAGGCCGCACGTGCGATTCGGGTCAGCTGGCGACGATGCCTTCACCGCCTGCTGCACCGGGGACGGTGACCGTCCCGATCTCGGTGAGTGAACCGTTGCTGCCGACCGTGAACTCGTCGACGATGCCGTTGCCGCCGGTCTGGACGTAGAGGAACCGCCCGTCGGAGGAGGCCGCGGCGTCAACGGTGCCTGGGTCGGTGGTCGTGTTGCCGAGCGCGGTCAAGTTACCGTTGTCGATGGTGTAGCCGGAGAGACTGGCGCTACCGGCGTTCGATGCGTAGACGCGGTTGCCGGTGATGGTGACCCAGCAGGTCGCGGCCTGCCCGGTGGTAGCGCGGTTGATCAGGCTGAGGGTGGCGTTGCGGTTGACCGCGAAGGTAGCCACGGCGGACGGGCCCGCTTCGGAGATCACCGCATGGTCCTGCTGGTCGAAGGCCACCGCGAACGGGACGTTACCCGGGTCCGGGGTGACGACCGGCTTGGCTGACGGGCCGAACACACCGACCGGGAACACCTCGATGCTCTGCCCGTCGCCCTTTGTGGTGACGACCAGCTTGGAGCCGTCGGGAGTGAACGCGATCTGGCCGGGCGTGCTGGTGAATTCCGGGCTCGCGTTCGGGTCGAAGCCGAGGTCGCGGTGCCAGGAAGGTACCCGGATCAGCAGGCCGCCGAGGCGCGCGTAGCCCTGGATCGAGCCGCCGTCGCGGGCGTTGAGGACGTAGAGCAGGCCGCCGTGCAGAGTGATGCTCACCGGGAACCTGCCGCCGGAGCTGATCGTCTGCAGGCGGGTGAGATGGTCGCCGCGCACGGCGAAGGCGGTGATGGTGTTGCTGCCGGCGTTGACCGCGTAGAGCAGGTGGCGGGCCGCGTCGTAGGCCAGTGAGCCTTGGGAGGCGGTGTGGTCGACCGCTGACCCGGACAGCTGCCCGCCGAGGCCGCCGGTCGGGTAGACACCGGCCTGGGTGAGGGTGCCGTCGGCGGCCCGGGCGTAGGCGACGATGGTGTTCCCGGCCAGGTTGTCGGTCTGCACGAACACCACGCCCGCGGGCTGCGACGCCTGCCGGAGGGTGGGCTGGTGGACCGGTTTGTGCTCGGGCTGGTGGACGGGGGATGCCGCGGCGGGACCGGCGAACAGGATGGCCGCCACGGCGGCGCTGGTGGTGGCTATCGCGCCGACGATGGCGGGACGGGCGGTGGGCTTCATGACGCTCCTCGATGAATCGCTCACTGTGCTGGACGGAGGTTTAGCTCCTTCGGCCACGCCCGTCTTACCGGGTCACGAGGTCCACGTCCCCGGTTCGTAAGAACCTCCAGCGGCCTCGATTCCGCGGCCGAGCCCAGCCGTCACCAACAGCTCTATCGAGCCACCTCGAGGCACTCCAGACGGAGCCCACGCGTGCTGAGCCAACACAGTCAGTTCGCGGGGTGCTGCTTGATAGCGGGATCGGCCCCGACGTGGGTCGGGGCGGCGACTCGGGCTTCCCGTTCGCCGCTACCGGCGGTGGGACTACTTGACCGCGACTATGTCGACAGGGCGAATGTCCGGCGCCGCGGCGAGCAGGTCGGGTGCTACCTGGCCGAGGGCTTGCGGGATCTGCCCGGCCAGGTGGGCGTTTCGGGCGTCGTCGGTGTCGAAAGTGTCGAATATGCCGTAGCTGGTGTCGCTGATCTTGAACGCATACCAGGTGACAGTGCCTTCCTCAGCGACGGCCAGCGCGCGACCCGCTTCGAGGAATGCGGCGAGGTCGTCCCCCCTGCCGGGCTTGGCGTCTAGCAGGGCCAGAATTCCCAGTCGTACTGTCATCGGTTGCTGTCCTGTTCTATTGATTGGGGCAGGGTGCGGGTGCTGGATGTGGCCACCGGCGATCAGAGGTGGAGCTGGTCGAGGGCGTCGAGGATCTGCTGGGGTTGGGAGCGGGTGCTGTAATCGCGGTGGACATCGATCCAGCGCAGTACGTGGTCGCCGTCCAGGATTGCGGCATCGGCAGCGGCAGCGGCAGCGTGACAGTGCCATCGGCGTTGGCTGCGATCAGGTCCAGTCCGAGCTGCAGCTGCGCGACGCGGGCCGGCTCGGTCGGTGCGTTGACGATGCCGAGCCGAGCCGCGATGCGGTTCCCGGGGTCGGAGACGACCGCGAAGGCGAGGTCGTTCTTGACCTGCGTGGACAGCGATCCGTCCGGGGCCAGGGGAGTGCCTACGGCGGCGATCCGTTCGGGCAGTCTGGCGGCAGCCAGGTCGGCTTGTTCGCGGCGGAACGCGCCCATCACCTTCGTCACCGGTTCGCTTCGACCGCGGCCAGCAATCCGTGAAAGTCTTCGCCGCAGGGACCGCACGCGGCCAGGTGCGCGGCGAGGCCGGGGTAGCAGCGGGCCGCCTCGCCCGGGGCGTCGTCCTGGACCAGCTCGACGTAGACGTGCAGGATCTCCATCGCCTGCTCGCAGCCGACGTCGCGGGGATCGGTAGCCAGAAACCGATCCAACTCGAACCAGCCGGTCATGATCGCCTCCCGGCATCCACGTCAGTTGGGACCCCGCTGGCCACATCGTCGGAGAGGGTCGGATATCCCTTAGCGGCGAGCGCGGCCCGTAACTTACGTCGCGCGTCGAACATCGTCTTGTAGATCGCATTCCGGTTCGACCCCAGCTGCACCACCAGTGCGTCGAGCGGCACACCGTTCAGCACGATCGCCACGAACACGCGCCGCTGCCGCTCGGTCAACTCCTCGTCCACCGCCCGGCGCAGACAGGTGACGAGGTCGTGCCACTGGGTCTGTTCGGCGGGACCCATCCCGAACCGGTCGGGCAGCCGGTCCCAGTCCTCGGCCTCCAGCGCCACAGTGGGCCTCTGCCAGAAATGTCGGCCGAGCTTTGCCGAGACCTCGAGGATGACGAACTTGTAAGCCCAGGTGGTGAACCGGCTCTCCCCTCTGAACCGGTCGAGTTTGGCGGTGATCGCCAGCAGTGCGTCACCAGCGGCCTGATGAGCGATGTCGTCCAGTTCAGGACCGGTGATCGGGTGCTGCCCGCTGCGTCGGCGTAGTTCGCCGCGGGCGATGCGCAGCAGCAGCTCATGCAGCTGGGCTAGCGCCTTCTCCCGTCCAAGCCCGGTATCGCCGAGGGTGCGCAGCCACTCGGCCGACTCGGCATCGACGCTGGGCCCCACGTCGACCGCACCGTCCGCCTTCGAGTGGGTGCCGTCGTTGACGGGACCGGTGCTCTCCGCAGCGAGATCGTCCGGCGGCATGTCACCGATCCTACGGAGCAACCCCGACGACCCTGTCCGGTTGATCACAGGTAAGACCCGGCCCGGGGCGGTCGCTCACCCGGTTGTGACCATCGCGAACGGGACACTCGACCGACGGGTCGCGCGGGTCACCGGGGGCGGGGCATCGGCCGGGCCGTCGCGCTGCAGCTGGCGTCGGCCGGAGCTCTGAGATCAGAGATCCCCCAGGCGTGGGATTCCTGACCGGGGGTCGGAGCGGTGATCCTCGTAGACATGGCAACACGGGATCGCGACCCTGCTTCTTGGGTGCGCTTGTGATCGTGGTGCACACCATGTTCCCGCGCGAGTTCGCCGCGCTGCCGGCGCTTGTTCGCGGTGTCGCACCGGTAGACGCCGAGCGCCAACCGTCTCGCACGGACCGTCAAAGACTCTGGGGGAAGGTCACATAACCCCGATGGCCGACCGCGGCCACCACTTCCACGAAGGAGCAATGAGCGTGACCCAGATTGGAATCATCTTGGGCAGTACCCGGCCCAACCGAAACGGTGAGCAGGTGGCGAAGTGGGTGTACGACATCGCCTCGCGCCGCGGAGATGCCGAGTTCGACCTCGTGGATCTACGCGACTACCCGCTGCCCCACCTGGACGAGCCGCTGCCGCCCTCGCTCGGGCAGTACCAGCAGGCACACACCAGGGCATGGGCGGAAAGGATCGCTTCCTTCGACGGCTTCGTGATCGTGACGCCTGAGTACAACCACGGCACGTCCGGCGTATTGAAGAACGCCATCGACTACGTCTACGCCGAGTGGAACAACAAGGCCGTTGGCTTCGTGTCCTATGGGGCCTCCGGCGGCGCGCGAGCGGCCGAGCAACTTCGACTCGTAGCCGGCGAACTGCAGATGGCCGATGTCCGCCAGCAGGTTGAGCTCTCGCTGATCACCGAATTCGAGAACTACAGCGTCTTCAAACCTGGTGACGACAAGGTCGCAGCGCTCGAACCACTTCTTGACCAAGTCGTCGCATGGAGCACCGCCCTTGCGCCACTACGCCGACCTGCCGCTTCCTAGCTGTTGCCTGTGTCATTGCCTTCTCCGTGTGGATTCAGGCGGGGGCGAGGTCGGCTTCCGCCGCGGTGACCACCGTTGTTGGCGGCGGTCGAGCACCTCGACCGGACATGCCCTGATCGATCCCGGGGCAGTCCGCCCGTCCTCACCATCACCACCTTCGACGACGACGAGGCGTTGGCCGGCGCCCCGCGCGCGGGCGCGTCCGGCTTCCTGCTCGTGACGGCGGCGTGACCGTGCGGTTCAGCTGAACGCCCGGCCTGCTTGATCAACACGGCCGAAACGGGCCCCGAGCACCGGTTCGGCCCTGTTGATCAACGAAGGGGTGGCCGTGCAACGCGGCGTGTCATCGGCAAGTCCGCAACGTTCTGGTGATCGAACTTGCGCGCCGCTGCCGAGCGCATCAGACTGATCTCCGTGCTCGGCCGGCGTGGGCGAGGTGCCGCCACGGATACTGCGGCACCGGTTCGCCGCAGGCGACCACCCGAGGCCGCCGATGCGGTCAGCGACTCTGGCGGCAGCGGAATGACGCTACCTGCAACTGCGCGTTACACGTGCATATTGAATGGCGGTGAAGCTGCAGGTACTAGGACGAGCCAGGGCCTGACCCCGTTGTTTCATAGGGGATTCAGGCTCGCGGTCGATCAGTCGCGGGGTCCGCAGGCGCCGACCCGCCGGCTTCGTCACTGAGTCGACGCGGCCGCGGGCCGGTCGGTCTCGATTTGGAGGGTACGACGCGTCTGGTTCAACCCGAGTGGCACTCCGTGTCGGGGCGCGGTAGCTTCCACGAGCTCGCAAGGGGTGGGGAGCGGTGATGAGTCACGGCGGCTACGGCGAGCCTGGCTGGTATCCGTCGACCGCCGTCGGTTGGCTCAATGACGGCTCCCTGTCGCGCCTGGCATGTCCACCCCACCTGACAGATTAATGGGCGCGGCCGATGTCGTCGCCGGCAACCGCGCCGAACGGCTGATAAACGGGTGATGTTTCTCGGCAATCGCGCACCGAGAGCGGCGTTGTGAGAGGCACGGCCAACAGCGGCCTGTTGGACGGTATGGCCGTCAACCGCTGCGGCCATAGCACTACATGCGGCACGAGCGCCAATGCCGTGGTCGGGACGTTCGTCCCCAATCCGGTCGGATGTCGTTCCTGATCGCGGCAGTCCGTCGCCGTTTGTACGAAAGGTCCAATTCAGTCGTGTGGGCTGTGTTGCGTAATTCGCTGGGAGTGCGCAGTCTGTGCTAGCTGGACTTAACGCTCAGCTAACATTGGCCTACTCTCCCGGACGGTCTTCGTGTTCGCTCGCCCTGATCGATGCCTCGTTGCTGCTGTCGGTGTCACCGCTCTCGTTGTCTCCCAACTCGCGTTGATCGCACTTGCGCCGGCCGCGCGGGCGAACGATTCGGCAGGCGGTCCGACGCCGGACTGCAGCGGGACGACCTGCACGGTGACGTACGGCTACACCGGCTCGCCGCAGACGTTCACGGTGCCGACCGGCATCGCGTCCGTTTCTTCCACGGTCATGGGGGCCGCCGGCGGGTCGGATGCACGCGCCGGTAAGGGCGGGTCGACCGCGGCAACACTGCCTGTCACCGCGGGCGACCAACTGACGGTCGTGGTCGGCCAACAGGGCGCATACGGCGACACTGTCGGCACCTACGGCGGAGGCGGCCCGATCAGCGCGGGATCGCAGGGGACTTCCGGAGGTGGCGGGTCCTTCGTATTCGACTCGGGACTGCTGCTGGCCGCCGGTGGCGGCGGCGGCCACGCCGGGATATACGACGGCGACAACGGCGGCGGCGGTGGCGGCGCGACCGGCGACACCGGCCATGGATATCCGGACCCCGGATTCTATTTCTATAGCGGCGCGACCGGCGGCACACAATCGGCCGCGGGGACGGGTGGCCAGTTCTACCTGTTCAACGACTCGTACGTGTACGGCCAGCCGGGCACCGCCGGATCGGGACCCGCTTTCGACCCGTCCACGATCGGACACGGCGGACACGGCGGCACCGCACCCGGCGAGGAATATGGCGGCGGTGGCGGCGGAGGCGGTGGCTACTACGGCGGCGGAGGCGGCGGCCATTACCAGGGCGGCGGTGGCGGCTCGGGCTTCGCATCAGCAACTGCCACCGACGTGACGTCCACGGTCGGTGCGAACAGCGGCGCGGGCACCGTGACGTTCGAGTGGGAGAAGGCCGAGGGTGCGCAGCAGCTGCTGGTGACCTCCGCGCCGCCCTCCGATGCGGTGGTCGGCGACAGTCATGTCCTCACAGTCACCGGCGGCAAGTCGAGCTCGCCGATCGCAGTCGGCGTCGTCGCCGATCCGGCCGGCGGGCCCGGTGTGTGTTCGGTCGGGCAGGTCACCGGCACCGTCGTCGACGGCGCGCAGCGCGTGAGCGCGCCGATCACCTTCGACAGCCGTGGCTCCTGCCGGCTCGTCATCATGCAGGACGGCGATGACAACTTCGCCGCCGCGACACCGTCCGACGTCACGATCGCCGTGGCGGCCAAGCCGACAACTACGACGCTCGACATCTCCGACGCCGACGGTAACGTCGTGTACGGCGAGGCGCTGACCACCACGGTGCACACCGCGCCAGGAGTAGCGGGAACCCTCTACCTGACGACTACCAGCAACTCGGGCAGCCCAACCATCCAGGACCACGAGGTCACGGCGACCGACAGTGGAATCACGACGCTGCCGTTGCCGCTGCCGGTCGGCCCGTCCCAGGTCGGGGCGCGATTCACCCCCGAAGACCTGGACACACATGCGGAGTCGGTGACATCCGCCGATCGCGCCGTCGCCGTCAGCCCCGCCACGAGCGTGACCACGCTGCGCGTCACGTCCGACGCCCTGATCGCTTCGGTGGCTGCGGGCGACCCGAGCAGCGCGGTTCCGGAGGGAACGGTGAGCTTCTCGGTGGGCGGTACCCCTCTCGCAGCGCCGGTGCAGCTCCACGGCGGCACCGCATCGCTGCCCTACCGCGTTCCGGCCGGGCGCACCCAGCAGCTCCGAGCGATCTATTCGGGACAGAGCGCACACGGCATCGTCGAGATCACGGACTCGCTGGCCACGACGGCCCGGCAGGACCCGACGATGACGGCAACCGTCAGCAGCAGCGCGCCGAAGACCCGGTCCGGCTGGTACTCGCGACCGGCCACCGTGCGATTCGCGTGCACCCGCGGCAGCGGCGCCCTTACGAGCCGCTGCCCGGCGCCCGTCACGCTGAGCCGCGACGGCGTACACACCATCACCCGCACTGTCCTCGCGGAAGACGGCGGTGCTACCACCAGGACCGTCACGGTCAAGATCGACCGCAAGCGGCCCAACGTCACGATCCGCGGTGTCCGAGCCGGACGCGTCTACGGACAGCTGCCGCACGTACGGTGTGTCGCCTCCGACGCAACATCCGGCATCACCAGCTGCCGGGTTGGCCGCCACATCCACGGTGACAAGGTCACGTACCGTGCGACCGCGACCGACGCCGCCGGCAACGTCCGCCGGACCAGCGTCACGGCCCGCAGAGCACGGGTGCTCATCACCGGCGCCCATTACGGCGCGAAGCTACCGGTCGTACGCCGCGGCGACGTCTACACGCTCGTCGTGACGAGCAAAGCCCGACCGAGCTACGTGAACTCCGCACCGGCGCCCGTCAGGCCTAGAGGCAACGGCGGAGTGTTCTCCCGGGCCGGCAAGAACCGCTGGGTCTACGCGGTCGCATTCAACCGAACCAAGGCGCACGCAGTCTGGCGCTTCGGGGTCAAGGTAGGACACAAAATGATCGTGGTCACCGTCCGCATCCGCTGAGTGCCGATACGTAGCCCTCGACCAGCCATCTCCACCCTGTGGGGCTCAAGAACCTCGGTCCGTGCGTGTGCGTTTGGTTCGGCATGATCGTCGGGTGTCCTTCTGTGGTCTGTATGCGGGCTTGCGGGTGGTGCTCGCTCGGATACCTGGCCACCCCCAGGATTCGGACCCGGCGAGTCCCGACCTCGAGGACGAAGAACACATAGACGCGGCGCAACAGCACGGTGTCGACGGTGGAGAAGTCACAGGCCAGCATCGTCGTCGCCTGGACCCGGCAGAACTCCCGCTACGACGGTTCACCGCCAGCTTCGATGCCGTGTTCGCCGGTATCGGCATTGCGGTGTTGCGTAGTCCGCCTCGTGCGTCGAGGGCCAACGCCTACGCCGAGCGGTGGGTCGGCACGATCCGCCGAGAATGCTTGGACCGGATGCTGATCTTCCACGAACGGCAACTCAG
>JAVHVH010000258.1:0-3887 GCA_032160665.1 Pseudonocardiales bacterium | reverse complement strand
GTCCCGGCCGAGGAGTTCCTGCGCGTAGCCCGGGCGTGGGCGGAGAACTCCGGTCGCGAGCGCACGGCCGCGCTGGTGTACAGCGTGGGCTGGACCCAGCATTCGGTGGGCGCCCAGTACATCCGCGCCGGGTCCATCATCCAGCTGTTGCTCGGCAACATCGGCAGGCCCGGCGGCGGCATCCTCGCGTTGCGCGGGCATGCCAGCATCCAGGGGTCGACCGACGTGCCGACGTTGTTCAACCTGCTGCCCGGCTACCTCATGATGCCGCACGCGGGACATGCCGACCTGTCCGACTACCTCGCGAGGATCAGGGCCGAGAACCAGAAAGGCTTCTGGTGCAACGCCGATGCGTACATGGTCTCCCTGCTCAAGGAGTACTGGGGCGAGCACGCGACCGCCGAGAACGACTACTGCTTCGACTATCTGCCGCGGATCAATGGCGACCACGGCACCTACCGCACCGTCATGGACATGGTCGACGGCAACGTGTTCGGCTACTTCCTGCTCGGCCAGAATCCGGCCGTCGGGTCCGCGCATGGACGGCTGCAGCGGCTCGGCATGGCCAACCTCGACTGGCTGGTGGTGCGCGACATGGTCATGATCGAGAGCGCGACGTTCTGGAAGGACGGGCCGGAGGTCGAGACCGGGGAGATCACCCCGGAGACGTGCCGCACCGAGGTGTTCGTGTTCCCGGCCGCGTCGCACGTCGAGAAGGCGGGCACGTTCACCCAGACGCAGCGGATGCTGCAATGGCGCGAGAAGGCGGTCGAGCCGCCCGGCGACGCGCGTTCGGAACTATGGTTCTTCTACCACCTGGGTCGGATCCTGCGCGAAAAGCTGGCCGGCTCAACGGATGAGCGGGATCGGCCGCTGCTGAACCTGGCGTGGGACTATGCGATCGACGGCGACGAGCCGTCGGCCGAGGACGTGCTGCGCCGCATCAGCGGCGTCGATCTCACCACCGGCCGCGCGGTCGACAACTACCTGAGCCTCAAGGCCGACGGCAGTACCGCTTGCGGGTGCTGGATCTACAGCGGCGTGTACGCCGATGAGGTGAACCAGGCGGCGAGACGCAAGCCGCACACCGAGCAGGGGCCCTACGACAACGAGTGGGGCTGGACGTGGCCGATGAATCGCCGGGTGCTGTACAACCGGGCGTCGGCCGATCCGCAGGGCAGGCCGTGGAGCGAGCGCAAGAAGCTGGTCTGGTGGGATGAAAACAAGGGAGCGAAGGGCGAGTGGACGGGCTACGACATCCCGGACTTCGAGAAGGACAAGCCGCCGAACTACCGGCCGTCGCCGGACGCGGTGGGCGTCGAGGCGCTGCACGGCGACGACGCGTTCATCATGCAGGCCGACGGCAAGGGCTGGCTGTTCGCGCCCAACGGTTTGCTTGACGGCCCGCTGCCCACACATTACGAGCCACACGAGTCCCCGTTCCGCAACGCCCTGTACGCGCAGCAGGGCAACCCAACGCGGGTGGTGTACGGGCGGGCGGACAATCCGTCGAACCCGTCGCCGCCGGAGGCGCACGGCGAGGTGTTCCCGTTCGTGTTCACCGCGGCGCGCCTGACCGAGCACCACACCGCGGGCGGGATGAGCCGGCATCTGCCATATCTGGCGGAGCTGCAGCCGGCGCTGTTCGTCGAGGTCTCCCCAACGCTGGCGGCCGAGCGTGGCCTGACGCACATGGAGTGGGCGCACGTCGTGACGAGCCGGGCGGCGGTGGACGCGCGGGTATTCGTCACCGAGCGGATGCGACCCCTTCGCATCGAAGACCGTGTGGTGCACCAAATCTGGATGCCGTACCACTGGGGCAGCTCGGGGCTGATCGACGGCGACGTGGTCAACGACCTGCTCGGTGTGGTCGTCGACCCGAACGTCTTCATCCAGGAGAGCAAGGTCGCGACCTGCGACATCCAGCCGGGCCGACGCCCCCGCGGCCCGCTGCTGCTGGAGTACCTAGCGATGTACCGGAAGCGGGCGGGTATCACGGTGGCCACCGGCACCAACCTGGACACGACGAAGCCGTCGATCGACCACACGGAGGAGACCTCATGAGTGATACACCGATTGGGCCGCACGGCAACAGCTTTCACGGGCCGCTGGCGGACCCGGCGGCCGACGCAGGCTACGAGGAGCATCCGCCGCGGGTGGGCTTCTTCACCGATACGTCGGTGTGCATCGGTTGCAAGGCATGCGAGGTCGCGTGCAAGGAGTGGAACGAGGTGCCCGAGGACGGGTTCAACCTGCTGGGCATGTCGTTCGACAACACCGGCAGCCTGGGCGCGAACTCGTGGCGGCACGTTGCGTTCATCGAGCAGCCGGCGGGCGGGCGAAGCGGGGTGGGGGAGGATCCGGGCGGGCGAAGCGGGGTGGGAGAGGACCCGCGTGAACCGGTCGACCTCGGCATGCCGGAAATCACAAAGCAGACCGTCGAGATGGTCGGTGAGCTGCCTGACTTCCGGTGGCTGATGGCGTCGGACGTGTGCAAGCACTGCACGCACGCCGGGTGTCTGGACGTGTGCCCAACTGGTGCGCTGTTCCGCACGGAGTTCTCGACAGTGGTTGTGCAGCAGGATATCTGCAACGGCTGCGGGTACTGCGTGTCGGGATGTCCGTATGGGGTGATCGAGCGGCGCGAGGGCGACGGCCGGGCGTGGAAGTGCACGCTGTGCTACGACCGGCTGCACGACGGCTTGGAGCCGGCGTGCGCGAAGGCATGTCCGACGGACTCGATCCAGTTCGGCGTGCTCGACGAGCTTCGGGAGCGGGCAGCGTTGCGCGTCGAGGCCTTGCACGAGCGGGGCGTGACCGAGGCGCGGCTGTACGGTGAGGACCCGAACGACGGGGTCGGTGGCGACGGAGCATTCTTCCTGCTGCTCGACGAGCCGGAGGTGTACGGGCTGCCGCCGGACCCGGTGGTGCCGACGCGCGACGCCGGAGCGATGTGGCGCTACGCCGGAATGGCGGCGTCGGCGTTGGTGGGGGTTGCGGTATCGGCGTTCCTGGGGCGGACCTGATGAGCGAGTTGAGCAGCGAGGCAGGCGCTTCGGACCGGAAGGCGCAGACGCGGCACCGTCGCGGCGGCAAGGAGGACATGGCCGTTCCGCCTGCGGAGTTCCGGTCGTACTACGGGCGGCAGATCCTCAAGACGCCGGTGTGGAACTGGATGATCGCGGCGTACCTGTTCTCGGGCGGGTTGTCGGCGGGGTCGGCGATGTTGGCGGCCGGGGCGGACCTGACGGGCCGGACCGAGCTGCGGCGGGTGTCGCGGCTGGGGGCGTTGGTGAGTCTGGCGGCGAGCATGTACTTCCTGGTCGGCGACCTGGGTCGGCCGGAGCGGTTTCACCACATGCTGCGGGTGGCCAAGCCGAGTTCGCCGATGAGCATCGGCACGTGGATCCTTAGCGCGTACGGGCCGGGCGCGGGTCTGGCCGCGATGGCGGAGCTGATGCCCGCGAATTTGCGACGGACGTGGGTGGGTCGGTTGCTCGGCTGGGCGGCGCGGCCTGCGGGTCTCGAAGCAGCGGCGGTGGCGCCGGGTGTGGCGTCCTACACGGCAGTCCTCTTGTCGCAGACGGCGGTTCCGGCGTGGCACGAGGCGCACCCGTACCTGCCGTTCGTGTTCACGGGTTCGGCGGCGGCGAGCGGCGGCGGGCTGGGGATGCTGCTGGCGCCGCTCGACGAGTCGGGCCCGGCGAGGCGGATGGCGGTCGCCGGGGCGGCGCTTGAGGTGGCGGCATCCCGGACGATGGAGCGGCGGTTGGGCCTGGTGGCGGAGGCGTACACGACGGGTCGGTCGCACCGGTTGAGGCAGGCGTCGGAGTGGCTGACGGTCGGGGGAGCGGTCGGCGCGTGCGTCGCAAGTCGTCGGCGCTGGG
>JAVHVH010000067.1:0-12683 GCA_032160665.1 Pseudonocardiales bacterium | reverse complement strand
ACCGACGGCTCGATCCGCCGCCGCTGCGCGCGCAGCCCGTCCACCGTCAGCACGATCAGGGCCAGCCAGACCAGACAGAACCCGACCAGCTCGGCGACCGGCAACGGCTCGTGCCGGATGCCGACGCCGACCGCGAACTGCAGTACCGGTGCCAGGTACTGCAGCAGCCCCAGGACGCTCAGTGGCAGGCGTCGGGTGCTGGCCGCGAAGAACAGCAGCGGGATCACCGTGATGAAGCCCGTGCCGGCCAGCAGGATCGACGTCGCCGGGCGGGTGCCGAACACCAGATCGCCGTTCATCCCGATTACCGCGATCGCGATGACCGCCGGGATGAAGAGCACGCCGGTCTCCACGGCCAGCGAGTCGACCGCGCCGACATTGGCCTGCTTCTTGCAGAAGCCGTACAAGCCGAAGCTGACCGCGAGGATCAACGCGATCCACGGCGGGCGGCCGTAGTCGATCGCGATCACGAGAACCGCGACCGTCCCGATCCCGACCGCGGCCCACTGCGCGGCGCGGAGCCGCTCGCCGAGGACGAGGACGCCCAACAGGATCGTGAACAGCGGGTTGATGAAGTAACCCAGGCTCGTCTCGACGACGTGTCCGCTGTTGACGCCATAGATATAGGTGCCCCAGTTGACCGACACGAGTACGGCCGCGAGCGTGAGCAGTCCCAGTTGGCGGCGGTTGGCGAGCACCCGGCGCACTCCGCCGAGACCGGAACCCAGCCCGAGCACCACGAGCATGAGGACGAGCGACCACACCATCCGGGCGGCGAGGATCTCGGCCGTCCCGGCCGGCTCGAGCAGCGGGAAGTAGAGCGGGAAGACGCCCCACAGCAGGTAGGCCGCCGCTCCGTAGCCGAGACCGCGGCGCTGCTCGTCCCGCTCGTCGACCACAGCTGCACAGTACGGACCGGGCCTGCGGCGATCCCGGGCCATCGTCGCGCAGGTGGCGCGCTTCACGACGTTGCCGGCCCAGAGGGCCGTCGGCCCGGGCGCCCCACAACGCCGCCGGGCCGGTCCCGGGTGGCGGTCCGGTTCGGGAGCGGCCAGGATCGACGCGGACCCAGCACACCCCGGAGGGCTGCGTCGGTGCGAGTGCTCGCGCGAATCGACGAGTTGGCCGCCATCGACGCGTTCCTCGCCGATCTCGGCCGCCAGCAGCGGCGCCTGCTGATGCTGACCGGCGACGTCGGCATCGGCCGGACGACGCTGTGGAACGAGGCGCTCGATCGAGCTGCGGGCCGTGGTCACCTCGTCCTGTCCGCGCGGCCCACCCGGCCTGAGTCGGCGCTGGGCTACAGCGGGCTGGCCGACGTTCTCGAGCCGGTTGCCGCCGAGGTTCTCGACGCGTTGCCGCGACCGCAGCGGCGCGCGGTCGAGTTCGCGCTCCTGCACGCCGAGCCGGATCCGGACGAGGTCGTCGACCCGCGGTCGGTCGCGGTCGGGATTCTCGGCGGGCTGCGCGCGCTGGCGCTGCGCCGGCCGGTGCTGCTGGCCGTCGACGATGTGCATTGGCTGGACGACGCGACCGCCCACGTGCTCTCCTTCGCGCTGCGTCGGCTGGGCGCGCAGCCGGTGGGCATGATTGCGACCGCGAGTACGGACGCCGGGGCAGAGTTGGCCCCGATGTCGCTCGATGGCCTCGGCCCCGAATTCAGCGCGAGCGTCGCGCTCAGCCCGCTCGGCATCGGCGCCCTCCGCGAGCTGCTCGCCGAGCGTCTCGACCTGCATCCCGAACAGCGGATGCTGACCCGGCTGCACGAAGCGTCCGGTGGCAACCCGTATTTCGCTCTGGAGCTGGCCGCGGCCGCCCGCCCGCTCGCTGACACCGAGCACTCGGTCGTGCTGCCCGTGCCGGGCACGTTGCGGCGGCTCGTCCAGCACCGGCTGGCCCGCCTCTCGGCGTCGGCGCGGCGCGTGTTGCTGCTCGCGGCCCTCGCCGCCGATGCGCAGGCCGGTGCGATCGTGCAGGCGTCCCCCGACCCGGCCGCGGCTCGGCTGGCGCTCGAGGATGCCGCCGAGGCCGGGGTGCTCGACCTGCGGCCCGGGCGGATCGGGTTCCGCCAACCGCTCGTGCGCTCGGTCGTGATCGCCGATTCGACCGGGCGCGAGCGGCGGGAGGCGCACGGCCGGCTGGCCACGGTCCTCACCGACCCGGCCGACCGGTTCCGGCACCTCGCACTGTCCGTCGACGGGCCGGACGCCGGGATCGCGGACCAGCTCGACGGATCGGCCCGTGCGGCTTACGCCCGTGGCGCGCCGGCCGTGGCGGCCGAACTCGGCGAGCTGGCCGTCGTCAAGACCCCGCCGACGGAGGCCGAGGCCCTGCGGCGTCGCACCGAGAACGCGGCGGAATTCCACCACGAGGCCGGCGACGCCGCCCGGGCCCGCAATCTGATCAACGAGCTGATCGCCGCCCGCCCGCCCAGCGGGCAGCGCGCGGCCCTGATGGTTCGGTTGGCCAAATACCAGCGCTACAGCGGTGCCCCGATCGGAAGTTGGGTCGCCACCCTCTCGGCCGCCCTCGCCGAAGTCGGCGACGACGTCGACGTGCGCGTCAACATCCATCTCGATCTGGGTCTCGCAGCGGTGAACGGTGGTGAGATCGCGTCCGCGCCGGGTCATATCGCCGTCCTGCTGAAACTGGTCGACCAAGCCACTGACAGCACCCTCGTCGCCCAGGTGTACGCGGGGATCGTCTGGGTCGACTACCTGACCGGCAATGGCTTCCGCGCCGACCTCGCGCAGCGGGCGCTGGCCGGTTACGACCGGCACAGCCGGCTGCCGGTCGAGGTCCGCCCGCCGTACACGATCGCCGTGGCGGCCGCCTTCGCCGGTGAGCTCGACACGGCGCGGACGCTGCTGGACGGCGAATACGTCGACGCGCTGCGCAGCGGCGCCGACACCGGCCTGCCGACCGTGCTGTGGCTGCTCACCTTCGTCGAGACGCGGGCTGGGAACTGGGTGCGCGCCCGCCAGCTGGCCGAGCACGGCCAGCGCGCCGGCGCGGCGACCAGTGTCACGCTGGCCGCGCCCTTCCTCGCCGGTGCCCTCGCCCAGCTGCGCGCCGTCCAGGGCCACCCGGGCGACACCCTCGTCCAGGCGACGCAGGCCATCGAGCTGGGCGCGACGATGGGCGTGCCGATGCCGGTCCACCTCGGCACCGAAGCCCTGGCCGTCCTGGCACTGTCGCAGAGTGACCCGGCCCGCACGCACGAGCTGCTCAACCCGTTGAGTGAGCGGCTGGTGTCCGGTGGCGTGATCGTGCCCGGACTCGCCCGCTTCGTCCCCGACCATGTGGAAGCCCTGATTCGGTTGGCCGACCTCGGTGCGGCCGAACGCCTGCTGACGCCATTCGGCGACCAGGCCGTGCGCCAGAGTGACGGCTGGGCGGCGGCGGCGACCGCGCGCTGCCGGGGCCTGCTCGCGATCGCCGGCGGCGATGTCGCCGGCGCCCTGGCCGCAGCCGACGTCGCCGTCGACGCGAGTGCCGGGCTCGGCATGCCCCTGGAACACGCCCGCGCGCTCCTGGTCGCCGGTGAGATCCACCGGCGCGCCCGGCACAAGCGGCGGGCCCACGACTCCCTGACCGCGGCGAAGGCGGCCTTCGACGGGCTGGGCGCGGTGCTGTGGTCGGCCCGCTGCCGCGACGAGCTGGCCCGCACCGGTCTGCGCACCGGCCGGGCGCCGGTGGTCGGCGGGCTCACCACCGCCGAGCAGCGCGTCGCCGACCTCGCCGCTCAGGGCTACACCACCAAGCAGATCGCGGCGACGCTGTTCACCGGAACCCGCACGGTCGAGGCCCATCTGCAGCGCATCTACCGCAAGCTGTCGGTGCACTCCCGCCTCGAGCTGGCCCGTCGGCTGACCGATCTGGCAACCGATGATGGTGCCGCTCGGCGCCCCAAGGGGCCATGAACCGTGCGGGAACTACGGATTCGTCCGTGACTTCACGTCCGTAGGTTTCGCCTGGATCGGACGCACAGGGCATTCCGGCACCGGCACCTGGGCACCCAGACCCGTCGACATCGGGGTCATCGCCGCCGTGCCCCTGGTCGCAACGCGTCGTCGCGACCGCGCCCGCGGGGGGACGGGCGGGGTCATGAGCGACGAACCGAGCACCGACGAGACCGGCGTCGGCCTGGCGGACAAGATCCGGCAGTTCGCGACGAACGGCTTGACCCGGCGGACGTTCCTGGTAGCCGGAGGCACGGCCGCCGCGGGGGCCGCCGTCAACAACGCGTTCGGTCGGGGTGCCGAGAACGCTGCGGACGCGAGCCCGCAGGACGTCCTCGTCACCGGCTCGCCGGACTTCATCGCGACCCTGCGCCGGCCCGAGGACCAGTGCCTCCTGACCCTGGCCTTCTACAACCTCGCGCCGAACTACTCGGTGTCGCCGCCGGCCATCACGGTGATCGACAGCAACGCGCCGAGCTACCTGGCCGTCGCGTTCGGGGCGCAGGACGCGTCCGCTCCACAGCACGTGGCCGAGGAGGCGTTCCCCCTCGACACCGGATCGCTGCCGTCGCAGACCAAGGCACCCACGCCCAAACCGACCACGTCGTCGGTGAAGGTGCCGCCGGTGAACGCCCGGGTCGCGGGAACGTCCCGCCTGGTGTTCCAGGTTCCGAACTCGGCCGTCGCGCCCGCTGGGAGCAACCCGCTCGAACTCACCGCGGACAGCCTGCTGCACTGGGTGACGTTGAGGCTGAGCGTCGTGCCGAACGCCCTGCCGCCGGTCACGCTCGGACAGCTGTTCACCACACCGCCGGCCGGCGCCAGCGCGCCGGTGAAGCCCACGGCGACGCAGACGTCGATCGAGCTGCCGTACGGCCTCGTGCTCTCGCCGCCGGTCTCGCCCGCGTACGCCCAGATCGTTGACCAGTTCGCACCGACGACGGTCTTCACCAACGCGACCCAGCCGGTCACGCACGGCACGTGGACCGAGCTGTGGCACACCCGCCTCGCCGCCCGCGTCCTGACGTTCTCAGGCGAGCTCGGGACCATGCTGGTCAACGAGACCAACCGCGACCTGCGCTCCGTCCGCGCCGTGTGGTGCACCGACTCCAGGTTCGCCACCGACGTCCAGAACGAGGCGGTCGAACCCAACCCGGATCCCAAGCTTCCGCCGTTCACGACATCGCTCGCCTACGCCGACCGCTACGACATCGTCCGGCTGTCCTCGGACTTCAGCCAGGGCAAGGGCCCGTACCTGCGCGCCGGCGTGACCGACGCGAACAAGACCGTCTCGCCCTTCGTCCCGCAGCCGGCGAAGGTCGACAACCTGATGCTCAGCTCGCTCGGCGGCTGGCTGGACTGCAACGCGCACTGGAACCTGCCGCACTCGACGCAGACCGGGGCGTACAACTCGTCGCTGCTGTCCTGGCGGCACCGCGCGGTGCAGGGCCGCGACAGCTACGTGCGCGTGGTGCGCAAGGGCTACCTGTTCCCGTGGGGGCACAAGGCGTCCCTGGTGACCGTGACCGAGCGCCAGCCCACCTACGACGGCAGCCAGGTCGGGGCCTACCTGCGCCAGAAGACCTTCATCGTGGTGACGGATCCGGTGAAGACCTACGGCGCGGCGGGCGACTTCGCCCCTGACGAGGGCCGCTATCTGCCCTTCACCGGCGTCGAGATGCTCACCCTCGTCACTCCCGACCTCGCCGCGCCGAAAGCGTTCGTCGGCACGAACAACGAACGCGTCTTCGAACCCAAGATCGGCACGTCGCCGTTCCTGTTCCATCTGCGCGGGACGGACTGGGCCGGCGACCCGATCGACTTCCGCTCGCCGGTGCTCTGGGTCGACGACACCTATGCCTACGCCGACACGGCCACCACCACGTCGTTCATGGCCAGCGTCTTCGCGGCCTGGAAGAAGAGCTCGTCGGGCACCTACCCGTCGATCAGCATGCACAGCCAGCGCGTCAGCGTGGCCGAACCGAAGGACCCCTCGGCGGCGGCGGGTGACACCCAGCTCGTGCTGTCGAGCGTTGCGCTGAGCGTCGTGCACCCGAAGAGCGGGACGACGGCGCAGAACCTGGTCGATGCCAGCCAGCCCGCGTTCTACCCGGCGCTGCACACGCTCACCGTGAAGCTGCCGCAGGCGGCGACGCTGTCCGGGCACGCAGTCGCCGACACCGTCATGGTCTACGACTCGCACTACCTGACGGACGGGTTCACGAACAACAAGGGCGGCATCTTCCTGCGCCGCTCCGGCTCGACGCGCAATCCGATCAAGTTCAGCGCCAAGAACTCCGGCGGCTCCTTCACGCCCGACCTCACCGTCGACGGTTACTCCCGCGAGATCGGCCCGGCGTCCGGCAACGTCGACGACCTGCGGGCCGGCGTCTTCGACCCGGCCCAGGTGTTCACCAGCGTCGACGCCAAGCTGCTCGGCGGCCTGAAGCTGTCGAGCATCCTGCAGACCGTCCAGTTCGGCGATTCGGACAACGGGCGGGCGCTGTCACTCGTCTCGGTCGAGCGGCACAACCCGCACCGGATCATGACCTACCTCGACTGGCACCCGAGCATCCAGTCCGGCGGGCCGACGGGCACGACGGATCTGTTCAACCCGACCGGCGACGTCGACAACTCGATGGATCTGCACGCGCTCATCGTGACCGACCTCGACAACCCGTCGAACTCGCGGACGACGATCGTCGGCCAGCTCCGCGACTTCGACCTCAACCTGTTCGGCACCGGAGCCTCGTACTTCATCAAGGTGCCGTTCGACAGCCTCACGTTCCGGTCGGTGACGGGCAAGAAGACCGACGTCGACGTCGCAGTCTCGGCGACCCAGGTCCAGTTCGAGGGTGCGCTGTCCTTCGTCCAGGACCTGGCGACGTACCTGAACTTCGGGGGCAGCGGCCTCACCATCGACACCTCGGGCAGCGCGATCACCGCGACGCTGACACTGGCCATCCCGAGCATCGGTATCGGCGTGTTCGCGCTGGAAAACATCGCGTTCAGCGCTGGCGTCGCGATCCCGTACAACGGCGATCCGGTCCGGTTCGACTTCGCGTTCTGCTCGGAGGAGAACCCGTTCCAGCTCGAGATCATGATCTTCTCGGGCGGCGGGTTCATCGGCCTGGGTGTCGGGGTGGACGGCGTCGAGTTGCTGGCGTTCGGCTTCGACTTCGGGTTCGGGTTGTCGATCGACGTCGGGATTGCGAGCGGGCAGGTCTCGTTGACCGGAGGGGTGTCGTACGAGGCGGAGCAGCTGCCGAGCGGCGGTCAGGACGTCACGCTCACCGCCTACGTCAAGGCCAGCGGCGGGATCTCCGCGCTGGGACTGGTGTCGGTGTCGGTCGAGATGTGTCTGTCCCTGACCTACGAGTCGGACGGGACGTCGTCGCAACTTGCGGGCGATGCCGAGATGAGCATCTCGGTGCACATCATCTTCTTCGGCTTCACGGTCGGCTTCAGCGTCCACGAGGAGTTCGCCGGCTCCGGCCCGAGCAGCTTCGCGAGCAACACGCCCGGCGGTGAGCGGTTCTCGGCGTTCGCGCTGACCGGGACCACTGTCGACGTACCCCCCTGGGTCACCAACCCGAAGCCCAACTCGTTCGGCACGTCGATGACCCAGGCGGACTGGGATCGGTACTGCACCTCGTTCGCCCTGCTGGGAGTCTGATCATGACCGACACGTACAGCCAGGATCTGATCTTCACGGTGCTGCCGTTCGGCCAGAGCAAGGTCTCCACGAACGGGGTCGACCAGTACTTCCTCGACTTCTCGGTGATCATCTCGCCCCGGTTGAAGCTGACGACCACGTCCGGCACGACCTCGACCACGCTCGTTCACTACCCCGACTGGTGCTCGGCCGACCCGGCTGGGCCCAACTGGGCCACGACCATCGCCGCGCTCGTCCCGCACCTGAGGCTCAACGTCGCCGGCGTGGGTGCGCTGCCGCTGACCCGGCTGAGCCCGCTCCCGACGCATGATCACTTCAAGGACGTGTTCCCGTCCACGACGCCGGTGATTCCCTACGTCTACGAGGGCTTCGCCGGTCGCAAGATCCGCTCCGCGCCGGTGGGCACGATCGCCGACCACATCGCCAAGCTGTATGGCCACTTCGGGCTGACGACCCCCGGCGCGTTCCCGACCTGGGAGAGCCTCGTGCCCGCGGTGCAGTTCGGTGCCATCGGCTTCGAGCAGCAGCCGGCCCCGCCCACCGCCGTGGTCGGCGCTCGCGACCCGGGCATCCCCGGCAACGGGCTGACCCGCAAGAACAAGCTGACGAGCGCGCTCGAGGCCAAGCTGACGAGTGCGAAGGCGATCCCCTACGACCTGTCCAGCATCACGTCGTCGATCAGCCCGGCCATCCCCGGCGCCACGACGTCGCTCGCGTTCCTGCAGCAGCAGCGCTTCCTGCAGCGGCCCCGGGCCAGCTCGGCGCTCACCACCAGCCCGCCGCCCCCGGCCTGGGACTTCCACCAGATGGTGGCGGGCGTCGGCAGCACGCCCACTCTGCTGCGCACGCTCGGCTTCGTCGTGAACTTCAAGGCCGCGGTGCCGAAGGCGGTGTCCGACGGCTGGATCGCGCACCCGACCACGCTGGCCGCGCACCTGGCGACACTCGTCCTGACCCTGCCGACGCCGCTGCCCGCGTTCACCTTCACGATCCCGACCAACTCGGTGCTCCCGTCGACCAACGCGGTCGTCGGCCTCGGCGTGTTCCGGCCGGCGCCGGCGGACCCGACCAACACCGACCACGTGAACCGGATGCTCAAGCTCGGCGTTCCCAGCCTGTACCGCGTCATCCGGCTCGACCACGAGAACGCGGCCGTCAAGGCGATGCGGTTCGCGAACACGGTCACGCGCAGCCACCACGGCGGGGCGAAGCAGACGTTGACGACGCCGGACCGGTTCGCCCTGCCGGCGCTGAAGACCGGGGGATTCGCGATTGCGCGATCCGGCCGGGCGGTCCAGCTGCACGCGACGCTCACGCATCAGACGCAGGCGCTGCAGGACACCTACTTCGGCACCGGGACGAAGCCGCCGCTCACCGAGGACGACCTCACTCGCGGGTACCGGTTCGACGTGCTGCTCGAGACGAACGACGCCAGGTGGCGCTCGCTGATGTGGCGCCAGGGCCCGATCCAGATCGGTGCTGACACGCTCAACAACGTGCTCGAGGAGGACACCGTCGTCCCGGCTCCGACGACGGGGTCCCGCAACCCGGCCGATCCCCAGGACCTGTACCTGCAAGAGACGCTCACCCGGTGGGACGGGTGGAGCCTGGCCGTGCCGCGGGTGGGGCAACCCATCCAGGGCATCGGGGCGACGAACCCGACGTCCGGCTCGTCGGGCTTCAACGTCACCACCCAGTGGCACGTCCCCGGCAGTTTCGGCACCGAGGGGGCGGAGACGACCACCGGCAACGTCACCCGGCTGCCGCGGCTGCGCTTCGGCGAGAGCTACCGGCTGCGGGCCCGCGCGGTCGACCTGGCCGGCAACTCGCTCAGCGTCGCGTCGGCCCCGAAGTCGGGACCGGCGATCAGCCCCTCGCTCAAGCACCTGCGCTTCGAGCCGATTCCCGCGCCCCGGCTGCTGCTCGTCGACACGCCACTCGCCGGCGCGTCGGAAGAGGTCATCGTCGTCCGCAGCGAGAGCGCCACCGTCAACGGCGGCGCACCGATCGACAACGCGAGCACGACCCGCCTCGTGACGCCGGCGAAGACGTCGGTCTTCATGGCCGAGCAGCACGGCGCGTTCGACGCGAACACCGCGCAGGCCGCGATGCAGAACACCACCGCACGGTTCGCGGACCTGGCGGCGCGCGACGGCTACCGGCTCGAGGTGGACCCGCTGGTCAGCCTGGCGCACGGCGGCACGCACGGCACGGCGAACCCGTACGTCGTACCGGGTGGGTTCCTGCCGATCTCGTACCTGCCCGAGTTCATCGGACGCGAGGCGCTCGTCCGCAACCTGCCGATCAACGCGTTCAAGAAGACGACCGCGGTGCTGCCGTTCAACACGGGAGGGGCGAGCTGGCCGCAATTCGAGGCCTGCCGGATCGTGCTCCGCCGTGGCAGCACAACGTGGACCACCAAGGCGGTCGCCGACCCGAACACGTCGAAGAACACGACCGAGCTGGACGTGAGGCTGGCCAAGGGCGTGATGGTGACGACGTTGGTCAACTGCGGGATCGCCAAGACCGAGGCCGAGCTGATGGCCGTCTGGGAGTGGATCCAGCAGGAGGCGGTGGCGACCAACAAGAGCACCGCCGCGGTGTGGAACGCCATCCTCGCCGGCGAGCATTGGATGTTCACGCCGTGGCGCAAGGTCACGCTCATCCACGCCGTGCGGACCCCGCTGCTCGTGCCGGTGCTCTTCCTGGCTCCGACGAAGACGTCGATCGGGCAGACCTACGCGACGTTCACCGGCACCGCGGCGAAGCCGCTCGGCGGCTCGGTCAAGATGAGCCGCAGGAGCACGGCGCGCATCGACGTGGACGCGACCTGGAAGATGCCGATCGACACCGGCACGAACGCGGACCCGGTCACGCCGCAGTCGTACTCGGGTCACGCGTTCGACCTCGAGGTGGCGCGCTCCGGTTCCGGGTCGTTGCCCGGTCCGCAGGGGACACTGCTCAAGACGACCGACGCGATCAACTTCAACCAGAAGCACGAGTTCAACGACACGAAGTTCCGGGCCGTCAACTACAAGGCGACGGCGACCAGCTTCTACGTCGAGTACTTCCGCGAGAAGCTGATCTCGACCATCCTCGACGCGAATCCCGTCGCCCAGCTGAAGGCGGCCCCGACCAAGCCCGGAGTCGCGTTCGAGGGATCGACGGTGAAGATCACGCTCTCGTGGAGCGAGAGCGGGGTCCCCCGCACCCGCGAGCTGGTCGCGGCGCCGCTCGGCACCGCGCTCAATGCGCCGGCGCCGACCCCGGGCGACTTCGTGGTGACCGAGGACCCGACCCTGGCGAGTAGTCCCGCCACCGCGACCAACGGCACGTACCAGCTGTTGACGAACGCCGACATCGTCCTGCCCGGGGTCACGACCTTGGGCGTGACGTTCTCCTACGTCGGCCCCACGATCCACACGTACTCGAACCCGGGGGCGGACAAGACGACGTCGAGCTCGATGCTCGTCCTGAATTCCAACCGGCCGAAGGCGCCGAAGGTGCGCTACGTCGTCCCGATCTACCAGCGGTCGGCGAGCGCCACGTCGATCACGCGTACCGGTGGAGCGCTGCGGGTCTACCTGGAGCGGCCGTGGTGGTCGAGCGGGGACAAGGAAGAACTCGGGGTGCTGTGCTGGCACAAGGGCTCGAGCACGGCGCACCTGCCGTCGAGCTCGGTCGCGCCGTACGTCACCGCCTGGGGCTACGACCCGATGTTCAAGTCGACGACGTCCATCCCCGGGCAACCGACGCCGGCGTGCTTCCCGCTTGCGGTGTCGAGGAGCAGCAGCGGTTCGCTGACGCTCGAGGAGACGACGTCCAAGGTGGACGTGGCCGGGCACAAGGTGGCCTTCGACGCGACGCGCGGTCTCTGGTACTGCGACATCCAGGTGACCGGCCCGGACGGCAAGGAGCTGCGGAGCTACTCGCCGTTCATCCGGTTCGCCTTCGCGCGCTACCAGCCGCACTCGATCGCCGGCGCGCACCTGTCGAAGGTCGACACGGTGGACTTCGCCCAGCTGGCCCCGAACCGGTCGGTCACGGTGGCCAGCGCGGCCGCCGACGGCAGCCGCAAGGTGACGGTCACCGGCCGGGCGCCGATCGCCACCCGCGCAACCGCCAAGCCGTCACAGATGTTCGCGATCGTCGAGCAGAAGGACAGCCGGGTCACCGACGACACGCTGGCCTGGAGCCGCGCGCAGGCCGGCCCCAGCCTGCCGTTCTTCAACCCGGTCTTCGAGCTGACGGCGTCGACGTCGGATGCCGATCACGTCACCTGGACCGGCCGCGTCAGAATGCCCCAGGCGAACCTGCGCTCGTTCCGCGTCACGTTCGAGGAGCACGAGCGAATCTCCGGCGGGACGGGGCACGGGCGGCTGGTGTGGACCGATCACCTGCCGCTGTTCACCCTGCCGAGCTGAGGCTTCGCTGGCTCAGGCGACCGACCAGGTGTCCGCGCCGAGCAGCAGCGACTGCAGCGCGTCCGCGTCCCCGGGGGCCTTGGCGGCGGCCTGGTCGAGCTGGTCGCTCATCATCTGGTCGTAGACCGGTCGCTCGACGGAGCGGAACACGCCCATCGGTGCGTACCGGCTGTCGGCCGACGAGATCCGCGACAGCGCGAACGCGTAGGACGGGTCGTCGCGGTGGGCGTCGTGGACGACGACGCGAGGGTCGTCGGCGGCGACGTCCTCGGCGATCGTGAAGGTCCCGTCCGCGCCGCGGACGACGGCCTTGGAGCCGTCGGCGCCGAAGCGCAGCGGCTGGCCGTGCTCGAGGCGGATCGTCCAGTCGTCGCGCGTCTCGCTGTCCTTGAGGACGTCGAACGCACCGTCGTTGAAGATGTTGCAGTTCTGGTAGATCTCGACGAGCGCGGTGCCGTTGTGGTCGGCCGCGGCCCGCAGCACCGAGGTGAGGTGCTTGCGGTCGGAGTCCAGGGTGCGGGCCACGAATGACGCCTCGGCGCCGAGTGCGATCGACACCGGGTTGAACGGGTGGTCGAGCGAGCCCATCGGCGTGGACTTGGTGATCTTGCCGACCTCGGA
>JAVHVH010000251.1:0-4184 GCA_032160665.1 Pseudonocardiales bacterium | reverse complement strand
GTAGTGCACTTGCCGAGCGACAGCGCACCTCCGGTCGACGCGAACCCGTGCGAGAGCACCAGGGTGCCGCACTCGGATTCGGTGCTGGCCTGGGTGCAGTTCGCGTCCCCGACGCCCAGACCGGTGGTCAGGTTCGGATCGGTCGACGGGAACGTCCGCAGCGTCTTGAGGACGTCGAACGAGGCGGTCCGCCCCGGCGTGACCGCACTCGGTTTGCCCTTGCTCTTCACCGCTACGCCGACCTGCACGCCGTTGTCGACTGCGGAGTACGACATGGAGAAGGTGGCGGAGTTCGTCCCCGCCGGCATGAGCACCGTGCCCGGATTGACCGTCCCGGCCGGGACGCCGCTGACCAGCGACGCGGTCAGGTCCAGGGTGGTGGCCGTGTTGAACGTGGCACCGGCGGGGGACAGCGTCACGGTCAGGCTGATCGGACTGCCGGCCGTGGCCAGGACGGCGGGGACGGCTCCGCCGAGGCCGGCGTTGTTCGTCGAGGCCGTCGCCGAGATGCCGGTCGGCGCCGGCACCGGGGCCGCAGCCGAGCCGGCCGCGGCACTCAGCGCCGCTGCCGCCAGGACGACCGTGGCGGCCGAGAAGAATGCCCGTGAACGGAATTTCCGTGCACGAAGAATTGAATTGGATTTGCGCATGTCGCTGGTGCCCCCGATGCTGTTCGGCCAATCGTGTTGCCGCCCATCGAGGGTGTCAAGGACGCGACACCCTTTGCCGCGATTGATCGCAGTTACGGTGTTATCGCAACGTTCGGCCCCACCTCGACGACCTGTCCTTCCCGGGCCAGAACCACGTTAATTGGGGCCTGTAGCGCCGCTTCGATCCGGTCGAGCTGCTCGTCGGTGCGGGCCGGGCCGTGATGAAAGAGGACCAAGGTCCCGACGGAGGCCGCGGTCGCGAGCTGGATGGCGTCGTCGATGGTCGCGTGGCCGAAGAGGTCCGCGACGGAGCGCTCGGCCTCGACGAACTGAGCGTCGTGCAGCAGGACGTCGACCCCGCGGATCATCGCGCGCACCTCGTCGCTGCAACCCTGGACCGGGCCGTGGTCGGGAAGGTAGGCGATCGAGCCCGACGGAGTCTCGACGCGGTACCCGTACGTCCGCCCGCCCTTGTGCGCGATCTCGGCGGCGGTGACGCCGAAGCCCGCGACGTCGATGCGCCCGGGATGCAGGGCGTTGAAGGTCCAGGAACCGCGCAGGCCCTCCGGCGTGATCGGGAAGCACGGGGGCGACATCATGCGCGCGAGCAGGTCGCGTCCGCTCATTCCGCCCTGCGCGGGCAGGTACAGGTCGACAACGCTCTGGTAGTGATCTCCGGCGGCGAAGAACGGGATGCCCTGGACGTGGTCCCAGTGCAGGTGGCTGAGCAGGATCGCCCCCCGGAAGGCCGGTCCGGGCAGCATCGCGGTCAGCGAGCGCAACCCGGTGCCGGCATCGAGGACGAGCGTGGGCACGTCGGCACCGTCCGGGGCGACCGCAACGCATGAGGTGTGTCCGCCGTAGCGAACAAAGTCGGCCCCGGGGGCGGGCGTCGAGCCCCGGACGCCGAGCAGCCAGATCCTCACCGGACGATCACCGTGCGAATCTAGCGCCTGATTCGGCGTCGCACCGCGGCGAATTGGCGGTGCTCTCGATCAGCTGACGAGGACGTCCGAGCGGCCCGGGCGGACGAGGGTGAGGTATTCGCCCATCTCAGGTAGCGAGCGGAACTCGCGGCCGTCATCCGCGCCGCCACCGATGCGGTAATGATGTACGACGCCGTCCACTTCGCGAATGAGGATGTCCTCGACCACCGCGCCGTCGCTGAGCACGCCGATCACCTTTTGCATAGGGGTGACACTGTGCCGCGTTCCGCGCCGATGCACGTGCCGAAAGTCCCGCCGGTCCCGGAACTTGGCCCCACTTTCGGGGCGAAAGGGACCGATCGTCCACCTCGCGACGACGACGAGCGGGCGGCGCCGCTTGAGAACACGGCCGGGTGGGTTTGAGTCGGGATCGCGGGGGGCATAACGTGGACCAGTCCAGGCGGCCGTTCCCCCCGTATCGCCGCCTGGACCTTTACTGCCCGGAACTCACTCGCGGCGGCGGATCTTGCTGCCGAGCCACACCAGCGGGTCGTACTTGCGGTCGGCCACCCGCTCCTTGAGCGGGATCAGCGCGTTGTCAGTGATCTTGATGTGCTCCGGGCAGACCTCGGTGCAGCACTTGGTGATGTTGCACATCCCCAGCCCGTGCTCCTCCTGGGCGGCGTGCTGACGGTCCAGCGCGTCGAGCGGGTGCATGTCGAGCTCGGCGACGCGCATGAGGAACCGGGGGCCGGAGAACGCCTCTTTGTTGTCCTCGTGGTCGCGGATGACGTGGCACACGTTCTGACACAGGAAGCACTCGATGCATTTGCGGAACTCCTGCGAGCGCTCCACGTCCACCTGCGCCATGCGGTACTCACCGGGCTCGACGCCGGCGGGCGGCGCAAACGCCGGCACCTGTTGCGCCTTCTTGTAGTTGAACGAGACGTCGGTGACCAGGTCCTTCATCACCGGGAACGTCCGCATGGGCGTCACCGTGATGGTCTCGGCCTCGGAGAACGTCGACATCCGTGTCATGCACAGCAGCCGCGGGCGGCCGTTGATCTCGGCGCTGCACGACCCACACTTGCCGGCCTTGCAGTTCCAGCGGACCGCGAGGTCACCGGCCTGGGTGGCCTGCAGGCGGTGGATGATGTCGAGGACGACCTCGCCCTCGTTCACCTCGACCGCGTAGTCGACGAGTTCGCCGCCGTCGGTGTCCCCCCGCCAGACCCGGAACTTCGCGTCGTAGGTCATGACGTCGCCTCCTGGGGGAGCTCGGCATCGGTCAGGTACTTGGCCAGCTCGTCGCGGTCGAAGAGAGCGATGAGGTCCTCCCGCATCGGGATCATGGGCTGCTCGACGACGTCCACCGCGTCCCCCTCCGCCGAGCAGACGAGGTTCTTCTGCCGCCACTCGGCGCTCATCGCCGGGAAGTCGTCGCGGGTGTGTCCGCCGCGCGACTCCTGCCGCAGTAGCGCGGCGCGGGCCACGCACTCGCTGACCAGCAGCATGTTGCGCAGGTCGAGCGCGAGGTGCCAGCCGGGGTTGAAGGCGCGCCCGCCCGGGGCCGCGGCCTTCGGGACGCGCGCCTTGAAGGTCTCGAGCCGTTTGAGCGCCTCTTCGATCTCCTCCGGCTTGCGGATGATGCCGACGAGGTCGTTCATCGTCTCCTGGAGCTCGGCGTGAATCGTGTACGGGTTCTCGGCGTCGGCCCCGTCGGCCAGGTCCAGGGGGGCGAGCGCCGACTTCTCCGCCGCCGCGACCTGGGGCGCGGTGATGGTGGGGTACTGGCCCTTCAAGCTGGCCACGTACTCGGCCGCGGCGTCGCCGGCGCGGCGGCCGAAGACGAGCAGGTCGGACAGCGAGTTGCCGCCGAGCCGGTTCGACCCGTGCATGCCGCCCGCGACCTCACCGGCAGCGAAGAGCCCCGGCACATTGGTGGCCGCCGCGGTGTCCGGGTCGACCTCCACGCCGCCCATCACGTAGTGACAGGTCGGGCCGACCTCCATCGGTTCGGCGGTGATGTCGACGTCGGCCAGCTCCTTGAACTGGTGGTGCATCGACGGCAGCCGCTTGAGGATCTCGGCCGCCGGCAGCCGGGTCGACACGTCCAGGAAGACGCCGCCGTGCGGAGACCCGCGGCCGGCCTTGACCTCGGAGTTGATCGCCCGCGCCACCTCGTCACGCGGCAGGAGCTCGGGCGGGCGCTTGTTGTTGTCCGGGTCGGTGTACCAGCGGTCGCCCTCGCCCTCGGTCTCCGCGTAGCTCTTGCGGAAGACGTCGGGGACGTAGTCGAACATGAATCGCTTGCCCTCGGAATTGCGCAGCACACCGCCGTCACCACGGACGGACTCCGTCACGAGGATGCCCTTGACCGACGGCGGCCAGACCATGCCGGTGGGGTGGAACTGAACGAACTCCATGTTCAGCAGCGTCGAGCCGGCGCGCAGGGCCAGAGCGTGGCCGTCGCCGGTGTATTCCCAGGAGTTCGACGTGACCTTGAACGACTTGCCGATGCCGCCGGTGGCCAGGATGACGGCCGGGGCCTTGAACAGGACGAAGTTGCCCGTCTCGCGGTAGTACCCGAACGCGCCGCAGATCCGGC
>JAVHVH010000015.1:0-3964 GCA_032160665.1 Pseudonocardiales bacterium | reverse complement strand
TGATCGTTTCGGCCGTGGACAGCTACGTCGAAGGTGTCGGGTGAGTGAGGAACGCGTCGACGATCATGTAGTTGCCGTTCTTCATGGTGCCGGTGATCGTGTGCACGCCGGGCTGAAGACCAGAGATAGAGACGACGGTGCTCTGGTAGGCCCTCGACGGGCTGACGAAGCTAACGGTCTTGTCGGCCACGCCGTCGATCCCGAGAGCGACGTCTCCCTCGTCTGTGTTGGTCTCGGAGATGATGTCGATACCGGTGCCGTTGAAGGTGAGGCTCCACGAGTCACCGATGTTTTGGGTCGCCCAGATGTCGTTGAGATAGGAGTTCGCCCCGCCAGTGGACGCGCCGCGCCAGATCCAGCCGGTCGTCGCGGCCCCGGTGTTGGTATAGACGACACCGGAGGTGTCGTTGAGCTCCTCGGGCTGGCCGGTCTTGGTCATCGTGACCGTCACGTTGTTCTGCCCGCGCCGTACCCCGAGGGTGATGCCGGCGCCCGCCGCCAGCGAGTTGTACGGCTTCCAGAAAGTGTTGCGGTCGTCGGTGACGACCGCGCCGTTGATGCTGCGGATGTCGTCGCCGGCCTGCAGCCCGTTCTGGACCGCGTATGAGCCGCTCGGCACGGTGGGCAGGTATAGCCCGAAGTCGTCGGTGAGACCTAGCGACGACTGCACCGCGGCTGACGGGATGTTGGTGGCTGTGGCACCCATCAACGTCTCCGGCTGCGTGATCAGGCCGGACGGGGGCGGGGTCCCGCCGCCGGAACCAGGTCCGTACGGCAGGACCGCTTTGGGTGGTAGCGGCGCGCCCGTTGCGCCGAATCCGGTCATCGCGATGTTCGTGTAGCCCAGGCCCAGCGCAGGGGAGTCGGCGGCCACGGTGAAGTCGTAGGTGGCCGTCGGGTCGGCGGCCACGAACTTCGGGTCGGCGACCAGCGAGTGGACGTCCATGCCGGCGAGGTACCACTTCGACTGCGTGTTGACCGTGTGCCCATCGCTGGACAAGTTCTCGTTGCCGCTGCCGTTCGGGTTGTCGACGATCGCGCTGCCACCGTTCCAGAACAGGTTTTTGTCGATCGTGTACTTCGCGGTGGCCGGGTTGTTCAGCACGTTGTTGTAGGCCGTCCGGCCGAGGGTGATGTTGTTCTCGATGACATCACCGCAGTCGCTGTGGCTGACCTGTTCGAAGATGGTCCCGTTGACGAGCAGGTTGTTTTGCACCGTTCGGTTGTAGCCGTCGCGGAGTTTGATTCCGCCTTTGAGGATCAGATTGTCCAGCACCCTGAAGTTCGAGGAACCGTCGTCCAGGTCGATGGCCCAGTCGCCGTCGTGCCAGAACCGGTTGTGCTCGATGGTGATTGGCTTGGTGACGTCGAGCTTCATCAGGTCCTTGGCCTGCTGATCGGTCAGTTTGGTGCCGGTGGCGCCTTCGAACTGGGTTCCTGCCGCGAGGGTGTTGTTGCCCGAGCTTGCCCAGAACCGAGACCGGCCCCAGACGTTGATCGACCCGTTGTCGCCGGTTTGTTGGACGCAGTTGAAGATGTCGTTGTTCTCGATGAGATGCCCGCCCCAGGTGCCGTCCTCGATGTTGAGGCAGGCGCGGGGGCTCCCGTCGATGGTGTTTCCGTCGACGGTGACGTCTTCACTCATGGAGATGTTCACACCCGAGGACTGTTTCTCGAAGCGTCCCATGTTCTCCATGACGTTGTTCGTCACCTCGATGGCGCGCGGGTAGTCCTCGGTCTTCGGTCCGGTGCCGGTGTCGTTGACGGCGACCATGTCGTAGTAGTTGTGCGAGTAGTCACGCACCGCGTCCGGAGAGCCGACGATCTGCACGTCGGTGGCCCCGTCAGATTCGAACTTGCTGTTGCTGATCACATTGCCGTTGTTGTAACCGTCCATGAACACGCCGTTGCCGCCGAGCTGGTCGAAGAACGAGTTGGTGACCGTGATGTCGGCGGCATCCTTCATGTACACCGCGGCCTTACGCACGATCGCCCAGTCACCCTTGGCGTCGCTTTCGAAGGTGCTGTCGAACAGCGTCCGGTGCGTGTCAGTGAAGTGGAGCCCGGCGAAGGTGATGTTGTGCACCGGGTTCCCGACGGAATCGCCGGTCAGTGTGATCAACTGATCCTGTTCGGCGGTCTCGACGGTTGCGGTCGGCAGATCCGTGCCGGCCGGCGGGTAGTACAGCAGCTGGCCACTCTTGCTGTCGTAGTACCACTCGCCGGGCGCATCTAGTTCCTCTTTGACGTTCTCGACCATGACCGGGCCCACTCTGCCGGGTCCGTTACCGACGCTCAGGCCGCAGTCTTGGCCACGGTTGTTGTCCCCGACGTAGTGCAGATCAAGGGCGTTGCTGGTGCGTCCGCTGACGGTGAACGAGACGCTGCCCCAGTCGCCACAGTGCATCGCGCGCACCAGCGCCGTCGACGGATCCGCCCACTTGGCCGACTCCTGGTTGAGGTTTGCGAGCGTCGTCGACCCTTCCAGGCGGGAAGCCGTGGGGTCATAGTTCGGATACCGCGCCAGGATCTGGCGCTGCCCGTTGACGAACAGGCCATCGAAATTCAGGCCGGTCGGAACAGTCGCCTGCATGATCTTGCTTCCGGTAGCGACTGGCTGCCAGTCCGGATGCAGCAGCCGACCTCCACTGATCGTGACCTGTGCCCCGGGGGCAGCGGTCCAGGTCACCGTGTGGCCGTCCCGGCCGGAATCCTGCGGGCCGAACTGCAGCGGCGCCGCCAGCCGGTAAGTGCCGCCCGAGAGTTCGACGACGACGTCCTTGACCGTGCCCTCGCCGGTGGCGAGCACGTGACGGACGCGCTGCCGTGCGCCGGTCAGCGAGCACGGCCGAGGCTGGCTGCACACCGAACCTGTGCCGTTCGGCGCGGCATAAAGGACCTTCGCCGGCGGGCCCGCAGACGCGCTAGTCGGCACCACGATCCCGGTAACGAGCATCGCGACCGCGACGAAAGCTGCCGCCCACATCGACCGGGACATCGGGTTCTCCCCTGCGCTTGACGAGTACCGCGACCGCGATACATCCGATGTGTATACCGTCACCCGATGTGTCGCGTCTACCATTTGCCGGAGATTTATGGATTTATCCGATGGTTGCGCGCAGTAGCGCGCATTGTGCACTCCAGATCAACCAGATACCTCCGATGTATATCTCGTCGGTAGTGGGCGATATCCGACACCACTCGCGACGATCGTTCGCCGCGCTTAGAGGTCGCCGGGCTCGCGGCCGGGGTAGACAGCACACGCTTGACGACGGGGGCCCGGCAGTCGGGCACGGCCCGGCGTCAGGTGGAAACGACGCGCCTTGAACTGGACGAGTCCGAGCGACTGCCACTACCCATATGCGACGCGGCCGCTACCGTGCCCGTCGCTGTCCGCAGGCCGATTTCAAAAATCCGGTAAACATTGACCTGCGGCGACCTAGGCGAACTTCGGCGGACCCAGCGGGCACGGAAGAACCGTGTTGATCGCACCCAAAGTTGCAACCAAGACTTGATCAACATCCTCCCTGGTGTGGTGTCGCATCGATGTTGGTCTCATGCTGGGCTGCCCGCAACGAGAACGTCGTCCGGAGTCGGAGCGCGCGATACCCGTCTGATAGGTGCGGCCCTACGGTCGCGCAAGCTGTCGCGCAGATGAGTCTGTGTCTCGCACTTCGGGCGATCGGACTTGGTTTCCGATGGGTTGGGGCCGGGATCTGCGTACGTGGTTTTGCCGCGGCTGGTGTCCGCGCGGCTCTCGTCGGTCAGTCCTGACCGATGGGGCCGGCTCGCAGGACGCTCTCGATGGCCTCGACGACCAGCGCGTGATCCTGCACCTGCGGTAGACCCGACACGGTAACGGTGCCGACCACGCCGACGTCGCGGATGCGCAACGGGAAGCAGCCGCCGTGCGCCGCGTACAGCGCCGGGTCGACCCCAAGGTCCTCGTCGAGCGTCCGCCCGG
>JAVHVH010000233.1:0-5018 GCA_032160665.1 Pseudonocardiales bacterium | reverse complement strand
CTGCTGTCCCCGATCGCCACCGAACTGCCTGAGATCCTCAACGCGATAATTTGGGTGCGGGCCGGCAAAACCCAACTGGCGCTGGCCAACATTTCCGGGGCCATGATGATCCAAGCGACCGTCCCGTCCGGGATCGGCATCCTGTTCACGCCATGGAAGTTCGACGGGCCGCTGCTGCTGGCCGGGGTCGTGACCGCGACCGCCGTCGTCTACCTGCTGTGGTTACTGCGCACCCGCAGGCTCACCGCGGTCAAGCTGACCACTGCGGCCGGGTTTTATGCCGCGTTCGCCGTCGGGCTCCTCTTCACAGCGTGAGACATGACGGTCGAGCGTGGCGATCTCGGTCGCCATCCGATCGCCCAATACCGCCGTCTCAGATTGCGACCACCAGGCGGCCGGGCCCGTTCTGTACTGAACCGGAGCACTCCAACCCGCCGGACAACCTCTGTCGGGCGTGACATCGGGAGGGAGCAGAGATGGCCGACGACCGTCTCGGTTCGCGCGGCGCCAGCTGGAGATCTGTCTTCGGGCCAGCCGAAACGCGGTGGCGGTCTCGATGGACTCGACGAGCCAGCCCCGAGAGCAGCATCGCCAAGCACCCCCCGCTCGCGTTGCCCCTGGCCTCCCCCATCTCCATCGGGCACGGCCGCGATCGTCGCCCGGCTTCGCCGCGATCCGCTCTGCACTCGCCGAGCGTCCCGCCGAATGTGTTGGCCTAGATCGGGGCGCGAGCCGAAATCCCGCGAGAGGGGCTACCCCCGCGACAGCCGTCACGCTCACCGGCCGTGCCCTTGCTCGGGGCGGCGTCGGCTCCATCGTCCTCTGGATAGGTCTTGATACGGCGGGGCCGGTCAGTCGCTGTCCAGCGGCCCCTTCAGCGATCGCACTCAGCGTCGTTCCCGCCGGAGCCCAGAAGGGGTCGTACATGTGGATGGCTGGCGTCGGCGACGGCCTGCTCTCGTGCCGCGCGGGCTCGGATGGCGTGCGTGCGCGCGGCGGCGGTGCGCTTGGGCCGGCTCGTGCCAAGGGCCTTGACGTACACCGGGCGTGCGCTAAATCCTCACCCGGCCCTGTACGGCGATCGGCCAGTCGGCCGTGACCGCGACCGTCAGGCCCGGCCGGGCGATGCGTGACCGCGGAGATCAGCGTCAGGTGCCCGTCCGCGTGCTGGCCGCGCCGACCGGCTGGCGCGGGCATCGCACCTGGCGAGGATCGCCGTGGCGGCCACGGTTCTCGGCTCAGCCAGACAACTCCGTTGGCCTGTCCGGTGCCCCGAGACGGAGGTGTTCGGCGTGGTAGACCGCTTCGTCGAGCAGGCTGGCGACATGGCTGTCATACAGCGAGTAGGTGATGTTTCGCCCGGTGCGCTGGGTGGCGACGAGCCCCATGGTGCGCAGCAGCCGCAACTGGTGGGAGACCGCGGATTGCTCCATCCCGATGGTCTGGGTCAGCTGGGAGACGGTCGCGGGTGCATGGCGCAGCTGGGCAAGGATAAGCAGCCGGCTCGGTGCGGTGAGCGCCTGCAGGGTCGCCGCGACCGCCGCGGCGCTGTCCGCGTCCAGTCGCGCGGCAGGCGTGTCGCGTCCCTCGACACCGTGACCCATGGCACTAGCCTATCCGAGTTCGAACATGAAGACGTGTTCATGTGATCCTGTAGTGTCGAGAGTTCTCGCCGTGCCGTGCGGGGGCAGCCGCCAGTGAAGGACTCTGTTCGTGTCATCGACGTTGACCACCTCGGTGCGGCCCACTCTCGCGCATCCACAGCCCTCGCGGCTGGGTCGGCTGCCCGACCTGGTGGCGCTGCCCGAAGTGCGCTGGGCCGCCCTGGCGACAGTCCTGTTCGGCGTCGGCGGGCTGTTGCAGGTGGCCGGTGCGCCGGCCGGGCTGTGGTGGGCCAGCTATTTGGCTTCCTACGCCGCGGGCGGGTGGGAACCGGGGTTGGCCGGCCTGCGCGCGCTCCGCGACAAGACGCTGGACGTCGACCTGTTGATGATCGTCGCCGCGATCGTGGCCGCCGCGATCGGGCAGGTCTTCGACGGTGCGCTGCTGATCGTCATCTTCGCCACCTCTGGCGCGTTGGAGTCGGTGGCCACCAAGCGGACCGCGGACTCGGTGCGGGCGCTGCTGGAGCTGGCCCCGCAGCAAGCCACCCGGCTGCGGCCGGACGGCGGCGAAGAGCTGGTCGACACCGCGGATCTGGCGGTCGGGGACCTGCTGCTCGTGCGTCCCGGTGAACTGATCGGCGCCGACGCCGAGGTCGTCGCCGGCGCCAGCGAGGTCGCCCAGGCCTCGATCACGGGCGAGCCGCTGCCGGTGCTCAAACAACTCGGCGACGAGGTTTTCGCCGGCACCCTCAACGGCACCGGCGCGCTACGCGTCAACGTGAACCGCCCGCCGGGTGAGTCAGTCATCGCCCGCATAGCGGCCCTGGTCGAGGAAGCTTCGGCGACCAAGGCGAGGACCCAACTGTTCATCGAGAAGGTCGAACAGCGGTACTCCCTCGGCATCGTCGCCGCGACGCTCGGCCTGTTCTTCATCCCGCTCACCATCGGAGCGGACCTGCAGGTCACCCTGCTGCGCGCGATGACCTTCATGATCGTCGCCTCGCCGTGCGCCGTCGTATTGGCCACCATGCCGCCGCTCCTGTCCGCGATCGCCACCGCCGGCCGCAACGGCGTGCTCGTGAAGTCCGCGGTCGTCATGGAACAACTTGGTCTCACCGACACGGTCGCCTTCGACAAGACCGGCACCCTCACCCAAGGCACACCCCGCGTCGCTGCGATCCACCCGCTGGCGGGAATCACCGAGCACGACCTGCTCACGTTGGCCGCAGCAGCCGAACGGCCCAGCGAACACCCACTGGCCGCCGCCGTCGTCGCCGCGGCGCACCAACGGGGCCTGAACCTTCCGACCGCAACCGAATTCAACTCGACCCCCGGGCGCGGTGTGACCGCACGGGTCGACGGACACACGATCCAGGTCGGCTCGCCGGGCATCCTCGAAGCCCTCTCTGCGGTGCCTTCTGACCGTCACGCCGACGTGCAGGGCGCCGTGGCCGCGGCCGAGACCAGCGGCCGCACGGCGGTGGTCGTACTTCGCGACGGACGGCCCATCGGCGTGCTCGCCCTGGCCGACCGACTGCGTCCCGACGCGGCCGCGACGGTCGCCGAGCTGGCCGCGCTCACCGGCCACACCCCGATTCTGCTGACCGGCGACAACGCCAGCGCCGCCCAGCAACTCGCCGCGGACGTCGGCATCACCGACGTCCACGCCGGGCTACTCCCCGCCGACAAAGTCACCCACGTCCACGCCCTTCAGCACGACGGCCGGCGGGTACTACTCGTCGGCGACGGCGTCAACGACGCCCCCGCACTGGCCGCCGCCGACCTCGGCATCGCTATGGGCGGCCACGGCTCCGACCTCGCCCTGGAAACCGCCGACGCGGTCATCGTGCGCGATGACCTGACCACCCTCACCAAAGTCATCGGCCTGTCCCGCCGCGCACGCCGCCTAGTCACCGCGAACCTCGTCATCGCCGCCACCGTCATCACCGGCCTCGTCATCTGGGACCTCGCTGGCCACCTCCCACTGCCGGTCGGCGTCGCCGGACACGAAAGCTCCACCGTGATTGTCGGTCTCAATGGCCTGCGTCTGCTGCGCAACAATGCGTGGCGACGCGCCGGAAACAACGGATAGCCTCGCCGACGTCCCTCGCCGCAGAAATCGAACTCGGCACCCGCGGAGGCGAGAAGCCCGGTTGCGATGTTGCACGTGGATTGCACGACCGTCCGCGCCGCTCGCCTCGTCGTATCGGCGCGGCACCCCGAGGTCCCAGAATCCGGGTCCACGGGTAGCATCTGGCGGGTCTGCGGGTGTAGTTCAATGGCAGAACATCAGCTTCCCAAGCTGACAGTGCGGGTTCGATTCCCGTCACCCGCTCCGCTACAGGCCCCGGATTTCGGGCCTTTCGATGGCTTGCCACGATTGATTCCGCACGTTCTGGGAACTCTCGGTCCATTACGGTCCATGAGAACGCTCAACGAGAACAGTTCGCGGGAAAGCTGACAGTCTTCGGACTCCCGACCCAGCCCGCCATCCCGGGCAATGCATCCGCAGCGCCTCCGCCGGCAAGGCGCCGCGCACGCGTGCGACGGTCGAGACGGCACCTCGGGCCAGATGCACTCGGCGACGACAGGATCCTCGATTGAGCCCCCGGACCATTCGCGCACTGGCGCTGGGCGCGCACCTTCGCATAACACAGTTGAGAAGAGCGGAGTGACAGGAGACTGTCACGCTCCGTTCCGTGGGAGCCCAGGGGTGCGATTCCCCCGGGCACCCGACCGTTTAGGCGCACGATAGGTCCGGAACCGCCGATACCGTTCTTGCATGGGCACCCTGACGATGGACGGCCACCGGATCGAACCCCTGAGCATGCGGACGTGGGACGCGTTCGCGGATCTGGCCGAGCGGCACAACGGTGTGTGGGGCGGGTGCTGGTGCACGTACTTCCACCTCCACCCGGATCCCAAGGAGGAGCGCAGGGCGCTT
Organism: Pseudonocardiales bacterium; assembly: GCA_032160665.1. GTDB lineage: Bacteria > Actinomycetota > Actinomycetes > Mycobacteriales > Jatrophihabitantaceae > Jatrophihabitans. The sequence continues at coordinate 470 of JAVHVH010000233.1, read as the reverse complement.
GGCCATCGCGAGTTCAAGCGGCGTCTCGTCGAGGCTGGCCGTGCGCACGCCGCGCTGGTATTCGACGGTGATGTCGCGGTCGCCTGGGCCCAGTTCGGGACGGTCCCGGAGCTACCGAACATTCACCACCGCAAGGAGTGGGAGCAGGGCGTCGCGCGGATGCCGGACTACCGGATCACGTGCCTGTTCGTCGACCGCGGATACCGGCGGGCGGGAATGGCCGCGGTCGCAGTACGGGGTGCGCTGGCGCTGATCGCCGCAGCGGGAGGCGGCCTCGTCGAGGCGTACCCGCACGACCTGCCCGAGGGCAAGAAGACCTCGGCGTCGTTCCTCTACAACGCCACTCGGACCATGTACGAGCGGCTCGGATTCAGCTATGAGCGCTCCAAGGGCAAGGGCAACTGCGTGATGAGCGCGGTCGTACCGGCCGCCACGTCGTGACAGGCCGCACGTCCGTTCCGCGCGGAGGC
>JAVHVH010000191.1:0-13393 GCA_032160665.1 Pseudonocardiales bacterium | reverse complement strand
GGGCCTAAATGGGTTGGTTAATGGTGCAAAGCGCGGGGGGGCCCAGGCGGTCAGAGCTCGCGGCGCCGGCGGCGGGCCACTTCGGCCAGCGTCACGGCCGCCGCGACGGAGGCGTTGAGCGATTCCGCGGCCGGGGACATCGGGATCGAGACGGTCAGATCGCAGGTCTCGCCGACCAACCTCGACAGCCCGCGCCCCTCCGAGCCGACGACGACCACCAGCGGCTCGGTAGCCATCTCCAGATCGTCGAGGTACGTCGTGGCGTCGGCGTCCAGGCCGATGACGTAGAGCCCGGCGTCCTTGCAGTCCTTCAGCGCGCGCACCAGGTTTGTCACCTGGGCCACCGGCAGGCGTGCCGCCGTGCCGGCTGAGGTCCGCCACGCGGTCGCCGTGATGCCCGCCGACCGGCGCTCCGGGATCACCACGCCGTGCGCCCCGAAGGCCAGCGCCGAGCGGATCACCGCGCCGAGGTTGCGCGGATCGGTAACACCGTCAAGCGCGACGAGCAGCGGAGGCAAGCCGGCCTCGAGCGCCTCGGCGAGCAGATCGGGCAGCGCGTGATACGCGAACGGGGGAACCTGCAGCGCGATGCCCTGGTGCAGGATTCCACCCGTACGGCGGTCGAGTTCGGCCCGGCTGACCTCGAGCAGCGCGATCCCGCGGTTGCCCGCGATCCGCACCGCCTCGGTGACACGCTCGTCGGTCTCGAGTCCGTGAGCCAGGTACAACGCGGTGGCCGGCACCTTGGCCCGCAGCGCCTCGGCGACCGGGTTGCGTCCGACCAGCAGCTCGGCGGCCTGGGTGTCGCGCGGCCGGCGGCCGCCCTGATCCCGGCGCGTGGCGGCCGCGGCCCGGCGGGCCGCCGGGTGACCCTTGCGCTCCTCGGCCGGGGGGGTCGGGCCCTTGCCCTTGAGCGCGCGCTTGACCTGCCCGCCGGAGCCGACCTGCGGCCCCTTCTTCGACTTGCGAATGGCTCCCTGGCGTTGCGAGTTGCCTGCCATCAACGGCCCTTCAGCGTCCAGTGCGGTCCGTCCGGAGTGTCCTCGACGAGGACGCCGATGTCGGCCAGCTGATCGCGGATCGCGTCCGACGCCGCGTAGTCCTTGCGCTCGCGGGCCGCGGCGCGCTGTTCGAGTGCCACCTGGACCAGCCGATCGACGACGGAGATCAGATCCGAGGATGTCTCGGCACTCCAGTCGCCCGGATAGATGCCCAGCACCTGCGTCATCGCGGCGACCTGCCCGTACGCCTCGCGCACGGTCTCCATCGCCCCGTCGGCGAGCGCGCCGTTGCCGGCCCGCACGGTGTCGTGCAGGACGCCGAGCGCCGCCGGGACGCCGAGGTCGTCGTCCATCGCCCGACCGAACGCGTCGGGCACCTCTCCGACGACGCCGTCGATCACCGCGCCGGCCTTCTCGACGAAATTCTCGATCCGCCGGTACGCCGACGCAGCCTCGTCCAGCGCCAACTCGGAGAACTCCACCGTCGAGCGATAGTGCGCTGCACCGAGGTAGTAGCGCACCTCGACCGGGCGCCAGCGTTTGACGATCTCGCCGACCTGCAGCGTGTTGCCGAGCGACTTCGACATCTTCTCGCCGGCCATCGTGAGCAGTCCGTTGTGCATCCAGTACCTCGCGAAGCCGTCGCCGGCCGCGACCGACTGGGCGAGCTCGTTCTCGTGGTGCGGGAACACGAGGTCCAGCCCGCCGCCGTGGATGTCGAACGTCGGGCCGAGGTACCTCGTCGCCATCGCCGAGCACTCGAGGTGCCAGCCGGGACGGCCGCGCCCCCACGGCGTTGCCCACGACGGTTCTCCCGGCTTCGCCGACTTCCACAGCGCGAAGTCGCGCGGGTCGCGCTTGCGCGAGTCGCCGGCGCTGTCGCCCGCCGCGTGCATCTCGTCGATCCGCTGACCGGACAACGCGCCGTAGTCCGGGAAGGAACGCACGTCGAAGTAGACGTCGCCGTCCACCTCGTAGGCGTGCCCGCCCGCGATGAGCCGCTGCATGAGTTCGACCATCTCGGTGACGTGACCGGTGGCGCGCGGCTCGTAGCTGGGCGCGCGGCAGCCGAGGATCCGCTCGGCCTCGATGATCGTGCGTTCGTTGCGGAAGGCCAGCGCCCACCACGGCTCGTGCGCGTCGGCCGACTTGGTGATGATCTTGTCGTCGATGTCGGTGACGTTGCGGACGAAGGTCACGTCCAGGCCGTCGAGCTCGAGCCAGCGGCGCAGGATGTCGAACGTCACCCAGTTGCGGACGTGCCCGATATGCGGTGGGCCCTGGACGGTGAGCCCGCACAGGTAGATCGACACCTTGCCCGGTTCGAGGGGCTCGAACGCCCGGAGCGACCGGGTCGCGGTGTCGTAGAGCTGCAGACTCACCCGCCCATCGTACGGACCGGCCGGAGTACCTCCTGCCGCACCGATCAGGGTGTCGGCGTCTCCTCCCAGTGCCAGGTCAGCATCTCACTCGCCCACGCCTTCTCCTGGTCCGGAGCACTCGCGGCCGCGGCCTCGAGGTGATTGCGGGCGTCGGCGTAATGCTTGTCCTGGTAGTCCATCGCGCCGAGGTAGTAGCGCGCGCGACCCTTGACGTCGTCCGGCCCGTCGAGGTGCAGGGCGGCCTCCAACGCCGCGCGCGCCGCGGCGAGGTCGCCGAGTTGATAGGACTCGACGCCGTTGACGACCTGCGTCGCCGCGGGACTGCTGGTGTCGGCGTGGGCGTGCACCCCGACGTCGCCGAGCATCTCCCGCGCCAGCGCTACCGCCTCCGGGTCGTCGAGATTGGGCAGAGCTTTCTCGAACCACAGCCGCGCGGTTTCGGCGTCGCCGAGTTTGTGGGTGGCGTCGCCGACGTTGACCTCGGCCTTCGCGATGACGTTGGGCGGATTGCAGGTCGACGCGGCGATGGACGCGAAATACCGACGCGCAAGATCCCAGTCACCCGCCGCCTTCGCCGCCACCCCGGCCTGCCACCAGTCCTCGGTCTGCTCGATCGTCGCGGGTGGCGTGTCCGGGTCGGCGGTGGGGTCGTTCGGAGTGGCGTTGTCCGTGGACCGCAGCAGGTCGGCGGCACCCGGTTCGTGCGAGGCGCTCGCGAAGTCGAAGGCGACGTCGTGCTGGCCGCGGTTGACCGCGATGAGCGCCAGCCGGTACGCGACGTGACTGCGCTGGTCCGGGGTGGTGAAGCCGGACTGGTAGACCGAGTGGTAGAGATCCCACGCGTGGTCCGGGTTGCCACCATCCCAGGCCTGGTCTGCTTCCTGGACGTATTCCGTGCAGGCAGCATCCGATTCCGGGACGGCGTGCACATCGGGAATGGCCATGGCGGAACGCTACGGCCTGGATGGCGCGCGGCCTTGCCCGTCCACGCCGCCCCTTGGTGCAGTCCGACCGTTAGCGTGATGGCGTGGACGAGGACAAGTTGCGCCCCGAGTCGATCGTCGTCGCTGCCGGACGCCCGCACGAGCCGGGCGCGCCACTCAACACGCCCGTCGTCCTGACCGCTCCGTACCGGCACACCGCCGATGCCAACCAGTACGCCCGCCACGACCAGACGCCGACCGTGGCCGCCTTCGAGGACGTCCTGGGCGCCCTCGAAGGCGGCACCGCGCTCGCCTTCGCCAGCGGCGTCGCGGCGATGGCCGCGATCATCGAGGGCCGGCCGTCCGGGGCAGTCGCCGTCGTTCCGTCCGAGGCTTATTCGGGGACGGTCGGCATCTTCCGCGGGCAGGAGGCCCTCGGTCGGATGACCGTCCGGCGGGTGGACATCGGTGACACCGCCGCGGTCGTGGCTGCGCTCGACGGCGCCGACCTGCTCTGGCTCGAGACCGTCACCAACCCGCTCATCACGATCCCCGACGTCCCGGCGCTCGCCGCCGCCGCACACGAGGTCGGCGCGCTGGTCTGCGTCGACGCGACGTTCTCGACGCCGCTCGTCGTACGCGCGCTCGATCTCGGCGCGGATGTCGTCATGCACTCGGCGACGAAGTACCTGTCCGGACACTCGGACGTCTTGATGGGCGTGCTGGTCGTCCGTTCCAGGTCACTCGCCGACGACCTGCACGAGCGCCGGACGATGACGGGCGCGATCCCCGGCCCGTTCGAGTGCTACCTCGCGACCCGCGGCCTGCGCACGCTGGCGCTGCGCATGGAGCGCGCCCAGGCCAACGCCGGGGAACTCGCGGTCCGCCTGTCCGACCATCCGCGCGTCGCTCGGGTGCGCTACCCCGGGTTGCCCGCACACCCCGGACACGACATCGCCGTCCGCGACCATGCGGGCTTCGGCGCGATGGTGAGCTTCGAGGTCGCCGGCGGCGCCGAGGACGCCGAGCGGGTGTGCGAGTCGGTGCAGCTGATCAGCCACGCGACGAGCCTGGGCGGCGTCGAGTCGCTGATCGAGCGACGGGCCCGGCACGAGATCGACGCTGAATTCGGCACGCCGGTCAACCTGCTCCGGCTGTCGGTCGGGATTGAGCACGTCGAGGACCTCTGGGCGGACCTCGCACAGGCCTTGGACCAGACCTAAGCCGGCGGTCCGACGCCTCAGCGGGTGAGCAGCGCGGTCGCGATCGCGGCCCGGCCCTCGCCGCGGCCGGTCAGCCCGAGCCCGTCCGTGGTCGTGGCCGCGAGCGACACCGGCGCGCCGACGACCGCAGCCAGCGTCGCCTGCGCCTCGGCGCGACGCGGCCCGATCCGCGGCTCGTTGCCGATCAGCTGCACCGCGACATTGCCGACCCTCCACCCGGACGCCGCGACGAGGCGTACCACCTCGCCGAGCAGCGTCACCCCCGATGCGCCGGCCCACTTGGGGTCGTCGGTACCGAACACCGCGCCGACGTCGCCCATCCCGGCGGCGGAGAGCAGGGCGTCACACGCGGCATGCGCCGCGACGTCGCCGTCGGAGTGCCCCGAGCAACCCGACACCCCGGGCCAGAGCAGCCCGGCCAGCCAGCAGTCGCGGCCGGCCTCGACCGGGTGGACGTCGACCCCGATGCCCGTCCGAACATCAGGCACCGGCTTCACTTCCCGCCGGGTGCCTTGGTGTGCTCGATGGTGAGCTCGCCGTCCTGGAACCGCGACCGCAGGACCTTCTTGTCGAACTTGCCGACGCTGGTCTTGGGCACCTCGTCGATGAACGTCCAGTTCTCCGGCACCTGCCAGCTCGCGACCTTGCCGTCGAGGAAGGCGGCCAAGTCGGCCGGCGCGGCGTCCCCGCGGCGCACCACGCAGGCGAGCGGGCGCTCGGTCCACTTGTCGTCCGGGATGCCGATCACCGCGGCCTCGAGGACGTCGGGCGAAGCAGCGAGCAGGTTCTCGAGCTCGACGGACGAGATCCATTCACCCCCCGACTTGATGACGTCCTTCGAGCGGTCGGTGATCTGGAAGTAGCCGCGCGGGTCGATGGTGCCGATGTCGCCGGTGCGCAGCCAGCCGTCGTCGAACTTCTCCGGCGCGGCGTCGAGGTGGTACGACCCGGTGATCCACGGTCCCCGCACCTCGATCTCTCCGACCGCCGCGCCGTCCCACGGCAGGACCTCGCCGTCGTCGGCGACGATGCGCATCTGGACGCCGGCGACGAGCCGGCCCGACTTCATCCGCCAGTCCATCTCGTCCGGCGTGCCGCGCTCGACGTCGGCCGGCGGGTGCGCCATGCCCCCGACCGGTGACGTCTCGGTCATCCCCCAGCCCTGGATGATCCGCAGCCCGTACTTCTGCTGGAACGCCTCCATCAGGGAGCGCGGGATCGCCGCCCCGCCCGAGGTCCCCATCCGCACGGCGGACAGGTCGAGCTCGCGCTCCTGGCCGAGCTGCAAGATGCCCGCCCACAGTGTCGGCACGGCCGCGATGAGTGTGGCCTTCTCGGCTTCGGCGATGTCGCACAACCCGGTGGGCGTCATGTGCGGGCCCGGCATCAGCATCGAGGAGCCGGACAGCATCGACGCGTACGGGATCCCCCATGCGTTGACGTGGAACATCGGCACGACGACGAGCGCGCGGTCGGCCTCGGTGGCGCCGGTGACCGTGTTCGCGAGCGTCGACAGCGCGTGCAGGTAGGTGGACCGGTGCGAGTAGACGACGCCCTTGGGGTCGCCGGTCGTGCCGCTGGTGTAACACATCGACGCGGGCGCCGTCTCGTCCAGCTCCGGCCAGTCGAAGGACGGGGACCCGGCCGCCACGAGGTCGCCGTAGCTGTGGACCGGCACGTCCGCGCCCAGGGCGGACACGTCGCCGGCACCGATGACGACGAAGGCTTCGACGGTCTTGAGTTGCGAGGCGATCGCGGCGAGCAGCGGCAGCAATGATCCGTCGACCAGGACGATCTTGTCCTCGGCATGATTGACGATGTGCGCCAACTGCGCGGGCGGCAGCCGCAGGTTCAGCGTGTGTAGCACGGCCCCCATGCACGGCACGGCGAAGTACGCCTCGAGGTGCTCCTGCGAGTTCCAGCACAGCGTCGCCACGCGGTCACCGCGCTGCACTCCGAGCCCGGCCAGGGCGGACGCGAGCCGCTGTGCGTTGGCGCCCACCTCGGCGAAGGTGGCGCGGCGGCTGCCGTCGCCCTGCCACGTGACGCACTCGCTGGCCCCGTACACCGTGATGCCGTGTTCGAGCAGCGCGGTGATGGTGAGCTGGAAGTCGTCCTGCATGGTGCTGGCGATCACGGCGTACCTCCTGGCATGGTCGGCTGCGCCGCCGAGCGTAGCCGGGCGATAGACACGGCCCGCTCCAGATCAGCGGGCGTGGTCACCTTGAACGCATCCTCGGCTCCGGGCACGGCGGTCACTCGTCCGCCGTGCGCCTCGACCAGGCCGGCGTCGTCGGTGGCCGCGAGCCCCATGCCGTGCTCGTGCGCCTCGACCAGGACGGCGCGCCGGAAGCCCTGCGGCGTCTGGACCGCGACGAGCGTCGACCGATCCACCGTGTCGGCGAGCGTGCCGTCGGCGGCGACGCGGCGCACCGTGTCGTGGATCCCGAGGACGGGCACGACCGCCTGGGCGCCGTCGCGCAGCGCGGCCAGGACGCCATCGATGACCGCGCCCGGGACGAACGGGCGGGCCGCATCGTGCACGAGCACGAACTGGATCTGCGGGTCGAGGACGGCGAGGCCGGCCGCCACGGACGCCTGCCGGGTGCCTCCGCCGGCGACCACGTCAAGGCCGGTCAGCGTGCGGGCCAGGTCGAGGTGCTCAGCCGGTGCCACCACCACCACGACGTCGACGTCCGGGTGGGCGAGGAACGGGCCGGCCGCGTGCTCGAGCAGCGTCTTGCCGGCGACGTCGACGAAGGCTTTGGGGACGTCCGCGCCGAGCCGCGCACCGGACCCCGCAGCAACGACAATGGCGGCGACGGTCCGGGGACCGTGCGCCGCCATTGCTGCGGTTGTGCTTGGTGGACTCAGGCCACTGCCTCGCCCAACACCTCGTCGAGGACGACCTCGGCCTTGTCCTCGTTGGTGCCCTCGGCGAGCGCGAGTTCGCTGATCAGGATCTGCCGCGCCTTGGCCAGCATGCGCTTCTCGCCGGCGGACAGGCCGCGGTCCCGGTCGCGGCGCCAGAGGTCACGTACGACCTCGGCCACCTTGTTGACATCACCGGACGCGAGCTTCTCGCCGTTGGCCTTGTACCGGCGCGACCAGTTGGTCGGCTCCTCGGTGTGCGGCGCGCGCAGCACCTCGAAAACCTTGTCCAGGCCCTCTTGGCCGACGACGTCACGGACGCCCACGACATCGGCGTTCTCGGCCGGGACAAGTACCGTCAGATCACCCTGAGCGACCTTCAAACGGAGGTAGGTCTTCTTCACTCCCTTGAGCAGTCGTTCCTCGATCGCCTCGATCAGAGCGGCGCCGTGGTGCGGGTAAACAACGGTCTCGCCGACCTTGAAAGTCATGTGATGAAGCCCCTTTCGCTATCCCAAGGGTAACACGCAGCACATTGACGAGACGCCCGGCGAGTTGAATTGCCACCGGCCCCTGGTGCCCGTACGGACGGTCGCCGGGCGTTTGCGGGAACGAGCCATCCGGACGCCGCGCATCAGCGCGCGGAGGGCGCTCGCTAGGCTGTCAGCCGGTCGCCGCGCAGGTCCGCGCACGGCCGCCGCCGCCCGTCCGCCCGTCCGCCCGTCCGCCAGGAGTCGACGTGAATGCAGAGCCGGTCACCGTGCGGCGCATCGGGCTCGGCCTTGCCGTCGCCGTAGCACTGCTGACCACGGCCTGCGCCGCCGGTCAGCAGGCCGCCACCGCCAACGAGCAGGCGACGCTGGACGGCGTCAACCGCACGCTGGGGTCGATGGCGCTGCGCGGGCTCGCCGTCGAGGCTCCGTCAGGCACGTCCTACGCCCCCGGCAGTTCCGCCCGTCTCCTGCTGGTCATCGTGAACACCGGGGAGACGACCGACAAGCTCACCTCGATCACGTCACCCGCCGCCACGGGCTGGGCTGCGTACAGCACGATCGCCGCCGCGGACCGGGCCGTCGCCGCCGGGCCGTCGAGCACCGGGGCGAGCCCGTCGACAAGCAGCAGTTCGGCGAGTGAATCCGCTTCGGCCAGCACGTCGAAGTCGGCCGGCAGGTCGAATTCGGCTTCGACCGCACCGTCCTCGGCCGCGGCGCCGCGGGTCCCCACCCCGTTGACGTCGGTCCCGATCCCGCCCGGCGGCCGGGTCTCGTGGGGCGTGCCCGACGCGAAGGGCGCGTTGCTGCTCACCGGTACGCAGGGCAGGCTCTACCCCGGCACGATCGTGCAGGTGACCTTCACCTTCGAGCTGGCGGGCACAATCACCATCCCCGTCCCGATCCAGGTGAGCTCGTCGCCCGGCACGTCGTTCGTTCCCGGGCCGTCGGCCACGGGCCAAGCGGGCTGATCTGTCGGTCGCAGCCGTTACGGTCGCGGAGTGACCGGCCACCGGACGACCTGGGCGGACTGAGCGGTGCCCAAGATCGCCACGTCCTACCGCTGCCAGTCCTGCGGCGCCGAGTCCGGCAAGTGGTACGGCCGATGCCCCAAGTGCGGCGAGTTCTCCACGATCGTCGAGCAGGCACCAGCCCGTTCGACCCCGGGTCTGCGGGCTGACGCACGAGGCAGCGCGCCCACCCACCCGGCCCGTCCCGTCTCCGAGGTCGTCACGGTCGCCCCGGCCCGCCGCCTGGCCACGGGGATCGGCGAGTTCGACCGGGTCCTGAACGGCGGCCTGGTGGCCGGCCAGGTCTGCCTGTGCAGCGGTCCGCCCGGCTCGGGCAAGAGCACGCTGCTCCTGGCCGTGGCCGACTCGGTCGCCAGCCGCCAGAACCGCACTGTCCTGTACGTGTCCGGCGAGGAATCCGTCGAGCAGATCGCGGTGCGCGCGCAGCGGATCGGGGCTACCAGCCCGCACCTGCTGCTGGCCGACGACACCGATCTGGCCAGCGTCATCGGACACATCTATGCGCACAGCCCCGACATCGCCCTGGTCGTCATCGACTCCGTCCAGACCGTCGCGTCGAGCGATGTCGAAGGGCGGGCCGGCGGGGTCACCCAGACGATGGAGGTCGCCCAGGCCCTGAGCCGGGTCGCGAAGGCGAACGGCATTCCGATGTTCCTGGTCGGCCAGGTCACCAAGGACTCCACCGTCGCCGGTCCCCGCGCGCTTGAGCACATCGTCGACACCACGCTGAGCCTTGACGGTGACAAGCACACGTCCCTGCGGCTGCTGCGAGCGGTGAAGAACCGGTTCGGCTCGCTCGAGGTCGCGGCGTTCGAGCAGACCGACACGGGGATGCGTGAGGTCGTCGACCCCAGCAGCCTGTACCGCGCGCAACGCGACGCACCCGTTCCCGGTACGTGCGTCACGGTCACGATCGAGGGTCATCGGGCGTTGACGGCCGAGATCCAGTCCCTCGTCGCAGGCAGCAACAACCCCAATCCGCGGCGGGCGGTGTCCGGGCTCGACAACGCCCGGGCGGCGATGCTCATCGCGATCAGCGAACGCGCGGCCAAGCTTCGGCTGTTCGACAAGGACGTCTTCCTGGCCACCGTCGCCGGGATGCGGGTCTCCGACCCGGGCACCGACCTCGCCGTCTGCCTGGCCGTCATCAGCGCCGCGCAGAACCAGCCTGTTCCGCTCGACCTCATCGCGATCGGCGAAGTCGCGCTGTCGGGGGACGTGCGTCCGGTCCCGATGCTGGCCGAGCGGACGGCCGAAGCCGCCCGCGTCGGCTTCCAGCGGTTGCTCGTGCCGCCGGGCAGCCGGACCCGGCTGGCGGGACGGATCCCCAAGGCGACACTGGTCGAGGTCGCCACGCTGGGCGACGCGATCACCGCCATGCGGCGAGCCGGCCTCATACCGATCCGGTGAATTCCCAGCAACATTCCTGATCCGGTACATACACTGGCCGCGCCGACCCATCCACCAGGGAGCCGACGTGGCGAGCACCGAGCATGACGAGACCCTGCGTGGCGTTCTCGCCACGGTCGCGCCCGGCACCCAGCTCCGCGACGGGCTCGAGCGGATCCTGCGCGGCAACACTGGCGGGCTCATCGTCATCGGCCACGACCGGGTCGTCGAGAGCCTGTGCACCGGCGGTTTCCCGCTCGACGTCGAGTTCTCGGCCACCCGGCTGCGCGAGCTGTGCAAGATGGACGGCGCGGTCGTGCTCAGCACTGACGGGCTGCGCATCCTGCGTTCGGCCACCCACCTCATGCCCGATCCCGCGATCCCGACCGAGGAGTCCGGCACCCGGCACCGCACCGCCCAGCGAGTCGCTCTGCAGACCGGCTTCTCGGTGATCTCGGTGTCCCAGTCGATGCGGATCATCAGCCTGTACATCGGCGAGCGCCGCTACGTCCTGGAGAGCACCGGCGAACTGCTGTCGCGGGCCAATCAGGCCATCGCCACCCTGGAGCGGTACAAGGCGAGGCTCGACGAGGTGTCGCACGCGCTCTCGGCGCTGGAGATCGAGGATCTCGTGACGGTGCGCGATGCCGCGATCGTGGCCCAGCGCCTCGAGATGGTGCGCCGGATCGCCGACGAGGTCACCGGCCAGGTCGTCGAGCTCGGCACCGACGGCCGGCTGCTGGCGCTGCAACTCGACGAGCTGATGGCCGGTGTCGACGCGGACCGTGAGCTCATCACCCGTGACTACGTGCCCAGCGGTCGCCGGGCCCGCGCGGTCGGGCACGTGCTGCGCGACTTCGGCGAGCTGTCCGCCGTCGACCTGCTCGACCTCACCCAGGTCGCTCGGGCCATGGGCTTGCCGAGCACCCCGGAGGCGCAGGACAGCGCGGTCAGCCCGCGCGGGTACCGACTGCTGGCCCGAGTGCCGCGAATCCCGCCGTCCATCCTGGATCGTGTGGTCGAGCATTTCGGCGGCCTGCAAAAGCTGCTGGCCGCGTCGGTCGAGGACCTGCAGGTCGTCGACGGCGTCGGCGAGAACCGAGCCCGAGCCGTGCGCGAAGGCATCTCCCGGCTGGCCGAGGTGTCGATCATCGATCGGTTCAGCTGATCGAGAATTGGGTGGCGTTGCCGGTCTTGCCCGACAGCAGCGCGTACAGCGTGTAAGTGCCCGCACCCACGCGCTGCCGGGTGCCGGCGCAGCCGGGTTGCGACGTCAGCCCTGACCACGGGATCGCCACCCGGACCGGCGTCCGCACGGCCAGGGTCCGGTCGTTGGTGCCCGGCTCGATCTTGCAGTCGTGGCTGCCCCACACCCGTGATTCGCCGTTGTAGACGCGCAGTTCGACCTGCCGGTCGGCGAGGTCCTGCACGCAGGGCTTCGTGCCGGTGTTGGTCACCTGCAGCTCGAGCAGCGGCTGATCGCCGACGTGGTAGCTGGTCTTGCCGACGACCGCCGTCACCGCGAGGTTTGCCGCAACACAGCGCGCCGCTGGCGCCGAAGCGGACACCGAACGCGACGACGAGCCCGACTGGGAACTGGTCGACGTCGCGGTATTGCTCGGCGAGGACTGCGCCGGCGAGCTCACCGACGGAGTGACCGAGGGTGTGACCGAAGGCCCGGCGCCCGCCGCGGCGCCGCCCCCGCCGCCCGACGTCGCGGTCTTGACCGTGAGGACGGCGAGGACGAGCAGCAGGACGACCGAGCCGAACACGAGCAGCCGGCGTCGCCAATACACCGACGGCGGCTGGGATCCAACGGGACGAAACATGACCTCGTCACGCTAGCGTCTGCCGATTAGACGCCCGTGCCGACTCGCTCAAGTCGCGATCGCCGGGCGTGCGAGGATGCCTGCCGATGGCTGAGATCGCGGGTCCGGTGCTGGCCTGGTACGGGCGTTCGGCGCGCGATCTGCCCTGGCGTGCGCCGGACGCGAGCCCGTGGGCCGTCCTGGTCAGCGAAGTCATGCTGCAACAGACGCCGGTCGCTCGTGTCCTGCCGGTCTACGACGCCTGGTTGCGACGATGGCCCACGCCGGCCGCGCTGGCCGCGGATCCTCCCGGCGAGGCGGTTCGGATGTGGGACCGGCTCGGCTACCCCCGTCGCGCCCTTCGGCTGCACGCCTGCGCGGTCGCCATCGCCGCGCGGTTCGACGGTGCGGTACCCGACGACGTCGACGACCTGCTCGCGCTGCCCGGGATCGGCGCCTACACCGCTCGAGCCGTCGCCGCGTTCGCGTTCGGCCGGCGCGTCCCGGTCGTCGACACGAACGTGCGCCGGATCGTAGCGCGGGCCGTACTGGGCCAGGGCGCCGCCGGGCCGCCCTCGGCCGCCCGCGATCACGCCGCGGTCGAGGCTCTGTTGCCTGCGGCACCCGCGACGGCGGCGCGGTTCAGCGTCGGGCTGATGGAGCTCGGCGCGTTGGTCTGCACCGCCCGGGCACCGCGCTGCGCCGCCTGTCCGATCGTCGATCGGTGCGCCTGGGTGCTGGCCGGCCAGCCGGTCTACGACGGGCCGAGCGTCCGTCCGCAACGCTTCGCCGGGACGGACCGGCAGGTGCGCGGGCTGCTGATGACGGTGCTGCGGGGCGCGCCCGGCCCGGTGGGCAAGGCGGCTTTGGACGTCGTCTGGGCGGATCCGGTACAGCGCGAGCGGGCGCTCGACACCCTGGTCGCCGACGGGCTCATCGACCCGCTGCCCGATGGACGGTTCGCGCTGCCCGGCTAGCGGTCCCGGCCCGTGAGTCCTTCGGGGGTTAGGTCCGGTCGGTGAGGTAGAGGCAGCAGTCGGGGGTCTTCGGCGTTGCCGGCGAATGCGCCGGTGGGTGGGACTGGGCTGGGTCTCGTTTTCGGTTTGCTGTTTTGTTCGTGATTGGGTTTTCTCAAAGGCGCGGCGACGAGGAGTTTGGGTTCTCGGCTGAGTCGCGTTGTTCGGCTTGCTGTTTTGTGCTGGTCCGGTCTTTGCCTGTGGACAACTCGGGTCATTGTTGCGTTTCTCTGAATTGGTCTGTGGATAACGGCGGAA
>JAVHVH010000185.1:0-18660 GCA_032160665.1 Pseudonocardiales bacterium | reverse complement strand
GGACGAGCCCTCTCGCAACCAGGGTTATCTGGGAGGCAGCGCGAGCCCGCCGCACATGACAGCGGCGTTAGCGTGCGCACCGGGTTGGACCACGCGACAGGAGTCAGCTCGGATCCCAGCCCTGCCGACGTCGCTCGAGCCGGAACGCGGCGTTTCGGGTCCCTTGATCTGACGTGACGATATTGCTTGAGCCGATGCGGTGCGCGTGCTTGTCAGTTCAGTGCTCGCGTCAGTACGACGCCCTGGTCCGTGTAGCCGAGTTCGTTGTAGAACCTTCGGACTCGGTGGTTGGCCGCATCCGTCTCGAGCGCGATGCGGACGCGTCTCGATTCGCGCGCCCATCTCTCGACGGCGGCAACTAACACTCTGCCGATGCCGGGCGTGGTGTGGTCGGCTGCTACTGCCAGCTCACCGACGTAGACGTCGACGTCGCCGGTCCAATGCGTGCGCGTGCCGGCGACGCCGTCCGTCGGGTACGTGCCGTGTGAGGACCCATTTACCGCGTGGCCGTTTCAGTGCCCGGTGCGCAGCGAGCGGCGGGCCGCGAAGTCAGCTGACACGGCGGTAGCGGATGTGGGTGGTCAGCGGTGAGTCAGACCCTGGCGCTCGAGCAACTCAGCCGACTCCCCGACTGTCGCTGCCCTCTGGTCAAGAGGCTTTGAAGCACCGAACCGGCCACGAATTCAAGCCGCTCAGTCCATCCCGCCCGGCACCGATGTGCGCGTATTCGCGATGGACTGGCCTGGCCGCCTGCGGGACGTCACCCTGCTCGCTGTCCCGATGTTGAAGCGCCGTTCCGTCCATAGACCCAGTCTTCGCCGCTGCCAGCGGTAGCACCGATGGACCGACAACGTCTCGAGTTCGAGCCGGTCTGCGCGAACTCGTGGTCAACTGCACGGCGCGGCCGTGAGAATGGCAGGGTAAGGCCGTGCAGCGATATCGAAGCGCCGTGGTGACCGGCGGGTCCACCGGAATCGGCCTGGCTACAGCCGTCGCCTTGGCCCTCGCCGGCCTCCACATCACGATCGTCGGCCGTCGACGCGACGCCCTCCAATCAGCAGCAGTCACTATCGGCGCCGCCGGGGTGGCGGTCGAAACGCACGTCGCCGACATGGGCGACCCGGAGGCACCGTCGCATGTCGTCAACGCCCACGTCGAGCGGTTCGGTGGCATTGACGCGTTCGTGGCCGGCGCCGGGGCATGGGAGTCGAAGTCGATCTTCGACATGACAGCCGCGGCCTGGGACGCGACGCTCAGCGTCCACGTGCGCGGGGCGGTGCTCGGCGCCGGAGCCGCCGCCCGACACATGATCGCCGCGGGGCACGGGCGGCTTGTGCTCGTCTCGTCCGTCAACGGTTACCAGGCCGAGCCAGCCACCTCCGCCTACTGCGCCGCGAAGACCGCCGTCATCAGCATCGTGCGGTCGCTCGCCGTCGAACTCGCCGACACTGGCGTCACCGCAAATGCCGTCGCGCCCGGGTGGGTGACAACCCCGATGACCGAGACCGATCTGGCCGCCACCACCCCCGAAGGACTACGGCGACTCAACCCACAGGCGCGTTTTGGACGATCCGACGAAATAGCCGAGGTCATCCGATGGCTCGTCATCGACGCACCCGCCTTCCTCACCGGATCAACGATCACCGTAGACGGAGGTCAGACCGCGCAAGCGCCCCTGCCCTGAGCCATCCGCCATGATCCACCTCCGCGCACACCCGGCAGCGTATCCATTCAGATACGTTACGAGGATCGAGCGTCCGACTGCCGCTAAGGAGAGCCCAACCCGCATAGTCGCGATCGGGCCGACCGATATCCGTCTGCTATGCGCGGCGAGCGGACGCTGCACCCGCCACGCAGATGGGTTGCTATGTGCTGGTCGAAGCGCGCTCTCATGGCTCTCCGTAGCCGATGTTCGTGCGTGGTTCCGTTCAGGCGCTACTGGGTATCAGTAGGCGGTTCTGCGACGGGTACGACGAGTAGGGCAAGCAGTGATACTGCCCCGACGGCGAGTAGCGCGTGAAGGATGCCGAACTGGTCGCCGAGCAAGCCAAGCAGCGGTGGGCCTGCGAGGAAGGCCAGGTACCCGATGGTGGCGACGGTGCTGATGCGCATAGCTGCGCGCTGCGGGTCGTCGGCTGCGGCGGACATGCCGACGGGGAAGCCCAGGCTCGCACCCACGCCCCAGATGACCACTCCGGCGTAGGCGAGCCAGATCGAACCGAACACGACCAGTACGCAGCCGAAGATCGCCAGCACGAACAGAGTCCGCAGGACTGCGACGCGTCCGCAAGTGTCGAGGAGACGAGTGCCAAGAATGCGCCCGATGGTCATGCAAGTGAGAAAGACCGCGAAGGCCACGACGCCTAGAGCCTTCGTGACGTGGTGACCGTCCACGAAGCCCACCGCCATCCAGTCGTTCGCGCTGCCCTCGGTGAAAGCAGCGGCGAACACCATGACGCCAATGAGCAGGGTGCGGCGTTCCAGCCAGGCCGACTGCGGACGGATATCGGCGTCCGAACGATCCGCGTGTTGCTGCTGCGACGCCTCGGCCGTTGCCTTCGGTGTGAAGTTACTGGTACCGACGACGATCGTGGCGAGCGTGGCGATCGCGGCGGCGGTGACGTGTACGCCGACGGGAACGCGCAGGTCGGTCGCGACCGCGCCGAGTAGTGCCCCTCCGACCGTTCCAAGGCTGTACGCGGCGTGGAACCACGGCATGATCGCCTTGCCGATCGACTGTTCGACGACGCTGCCTTCGAAGTTCTGCGCGACGTCCGCGATGCCGATGCCCAAACCGAGGAGAAACAGCCCGGCGGCGGCGAGAACGAAAGGTCCGTGTACTTGGACAGTGAGTGCGGCGAGCGCAGCTCCGGGTGTCCCGATGCAGGTGCCGAACCTGACTCCGGTCGCAGCGCCGAGCCGATGGGTCAGCCGTCCGGCGAGCGGAAGCCCGATGACGGAGCCCAAGGAGAGGGCGAGCAGAAGGAGGCTCAGCCGTCCGGGCGTCAGCGACAGAGCCGCCTTCACGTCTGGAAGGCGCGACGCCCATGACGCGAACATGAAGCCGTTCGCGCCGAAGACGGCGAGGACAGCGTTACGCGTGCGCACGTCTGGCTGGGTGGTCCGGGGGGTGCTCGTCATTCCTGATCCGTCTCGATGTTGATGGCTTCGACGGTAGGTGATCAAATGATCAGATGCAGCGATCACTTCGCCAAAAACTGATCGTTCAATCTGTGCGTTCTAGCGGGCAGCTCCGCATCGACCAGCTGGTCGAGTTGACCGGAGCTTCGGCCGTGACGATCCGGCGCGACCTGGTCGAGTTGGAGGCGCACGGGTCGCTACGGAGGACTCGTGGCGGTGCATCCCGGGCCGTGAAGTTCGGCGAAGAAACGCCCTACCGCGTACGTGCTACCGAGGACCAGCAGGCGAAAGCCGGTCTGGCCGAGTCCGCGGCAGCCATGATCAATGACTACGACTCGTTGATCATCGACAACGGCACCACCTGCGAGGCGGTAGCCGCCGAACTCGCCGGTCGGCCCGTCACCGCGCTCTGTCTGTCGCTCCATGCTGCCAGCGCGATGGCGGCAGTGCCCGGTGCGCGAGTCATCGTTCCGGGTGGCCCGGTGCAGCCCGACACGCTCGCGATATACGGCAGCCAAGCCGTCGACGCCGTTCGCGGGGTCACCGTCGACACCCTGGTGCTCGGCACCTGTGCCATGTCAGCGACCGGCGACCTGACCTCAGCCGATTTAGAGGATGCGCAGCTCAAACACGCAAGCATCGAGGCAGCCACCAAACGCATCCTCATCACTACCGCGTCGAAACTCAGCCAAGCATCCACCTTCCGCTTCGGCGCGATCAGCGACCTCACACACCTGATCACGACCAACGACGCCAACCAGGACATGCTCGCCGCAATTCGGGCCGAAGGTGTTCACGTCACGGTTGTCTGAACCATCTGCTCATGTGAGCCCTCGCTCGGCTCCTGGTCAGTTGCCGCGGCTGTCGAGGGACGTCATCGCTCACGCCCGCTGTGCCGCTCGCGGGGCGGGCCGTAAGGCAGCGGAACGTATTCGACCGACGGACGGCGCGCGCGGGGTTGCGGGTACAGGCGAATGATCAAGCGCGCCGGCTCGGGCAGGTCGATGGAGACCGGCAGACCGAGGCTGGAGGCCATCTCCGCGCTGACGGGAAAGTCATGCGTCCATCGGCCTTCGGACAATATGCGCGCAACGTGATCCGCCTGGCCGGCGGCCATTCCGTTGCCGACGAGCAGGGCGGAAACTGCTTCCTTCACCTGCGTGAGAGCTTTGCGCGACACGTCGGCGAGAACGAGTGTGTCGTCGTCGACCGCATCGACGTTCTTGCGAGCGACGGCTGCCAGGATCGAGGCGGCAGGTTGTTGGCCGATCTGCGGGTCGACCGGGCCGAGCACCGCGGACGGAGCGAGAAGGATCTCGTTCGCGGCGAGAGCAATCAGTGTTCCGCCACTCATCGCGTAGTGCGGCACCAGGACGCTGACCTTCGCCTCGTGTCGTTGCAGCGCCTGCGCGATCTGTTCCGCGGCGAGCACGAGCCCGCCCGGCGTATGCAGCACCAGGTCGATCGGCACCTTGGGATCGGTCAGCTCGATCGCGCGCAGCACCTGCTCGGAATCGTCGATGTCGAGGTAGCGCGCGAACGGCAGACCGAAGAACGAGAAGCTCTCCTGCCGGTGAATTAGGGTGATGACCCGGCTTCCGCGGCTGCGCTCTATCTGCCGCAGCGCCAGCACCCTGCGGGCGTGCACGATCCGCTGTTGCAACAACGGCTGAAGCGATGACAACAGGAAGATCAACCAGATGGTCTGCGTGAAGTCCATCCATCACCACCGTGACCAGGAGCAGCCGAACGCGGCAAGTGCGCCTCGGCCCTGGCTGCTCTCCAACGAAGTCCATCTACCCCTCGGCGCTGTGCGGTGACCGCTGCCAGGTCGAGCGGGCGGTGATCGACTGTCGGTCACCATGCGGGTCTTCGCCAGCGGGTGACGAGCGTGTCGCTCGGTCCGCGCGCACGGCGAACGACAAGCCCCACGAGCAGGCCGAAGACGAATCCGACGACGTGCGCGAAGTACGCGACATTTCCCGCAGAAGACACCGCGGCGCCACTTGAGTAAGCCCACTGCATGAGAAACCACAGGCCGAGGACGAACCAAGCGGGCAGGGGTAGCGGGATGAAGAAGAAGAACGGGACCAGACTCCAGACCTTGGCCCGCGGGAACATCACCAAGTACGCCCCGAGGACGCCTGCGATCGCTCCGGAGGCACCGAGCAGTGTCTCGGGCGAGTTCGGATTGGCCAGCGCGAAACCGTAGGCGGCGACGATGCCGCTGAGCACATAGAACAGCAGGTACTTGACGCGGCCGATCCGGTCCTCGACGTTGTTGCCGAAGATCAGCAGGAACAGCATGTTGCCGAGCAGGTGCAGCCAACTGCCGTGCAGGAACATCGAGGTGATTGCCGACAGGAACGGCACCTTGTGGTAGCTCGGCTTGCCCAGCGCGCAACCGATCTTGTTTCCGACGACCACTGGGAACCCGGTTGCCACCAGCGGTCGCGGCTCGTTGTGCGTCAGCTCGCGCGGGATCGCTGCGTAGTGGTCGTAGAACTCGAGTTGGCGGCATTGCTGGCCAATTGTGGTTGAGCCGCTCGGCGACGCGGAGGTGCCGGGCGTCAGGAGAAACACGACAACGTTCGCCGCGATCAGCGCGTAGGTGACCCAGGGGATCCGGCTCAGCCGGCTGACGTCATGGATCGGGATCACCATGCGCGTTGCCCCATATTTCGTGGCAACGGAGTCAGGCAGATGAGGCGCCCGCTCCAGTGCGTACTGCGCGTCTGCGTACTGCGCGTCGACCGGCCGGTCGTTGCCACTCGGTCGTGGCGCGGCGGAGCTGCCACGCCAGACCGAACAAGACGCCCGCGCAGATCAACGAGTACACGCCGACCAGCAACGCCACGCCGAACGCGCCCGCGACCGGCCGGGCCAGGATCAGGATCCCCGCCACGAGCGCGAGGATCGCCCGGACAGCGGGCCAGGCCACCGCGCGTACCTCGTGGAACGTGCGCCATAGCCGTGACACGACGACGGCCTCGACGGCACCGGTGACCAGTGCCCACGCGCCGACGACGACGGCGAGCGCGACGACGGTTGACTCCGGCCATCCGAGCGCGATCACGCCTGCTGCGAGGTCGACTACGCCGAGCACTGCACCGATCACCCGATTCGGGACCCACATGCGTACGCTCGCGGCGATCAGCATGACGCCGTTGATGATCGCGTAGAGGCCGAACAGGATCGCGAGGGCCACCAGAGTGACGGCCGGCCACGCGATCGTGACCACGCCGAACAGGAACGCGAGGGAGGCAAGCATCATCAAGGTAACGAAGACCTGCCGGGTCGGTAGCTGGTTCGGCCCGCCGAAGGCAATCACGAACGTCATGCTTCGATGATGTGCCCGCACGCCCCTGCGGTCGTCGTCATCGCGGGGCCAAACGCGAGCCGCAGATCAGGCCTAACTGGCCCAGTTTGGTTGCCTCAGCCGCGCGTGGGGAGCATTGTGCAGAGGTGGTCCCTCTGCAGGGGCAAACCGCGCACCCTGTACGGGCCGCATCGGAGCCAGGTGATACGGACGATGCAGGAAGGCAAGTCCCAAATCGAGCGCCTTCTTCGCACCCAGCTTTCGGCGTTGCGCGGCCTGTTCGTCCTCTCAAACCTGATGGTCAACGCAGGCTCGCGTGACGACGTGCTCCGGCTCGCCTCAGCCGCGCTGCCGACCATGGGCGATTTCGCGCTCTACGGGATCTATCTCGCGGCGACCGACGATGATGGCGCCCTCACTCACAGCGGATGGTCTGGACCCGTGACGCCGATCGGCGAGCTGGACGCGTTGGCGGGCACCGACTCGGCGCTGACCAGCGCCGACGACAGCTGGTTGTGGGCAAACGCGATGCACAGCGCGGGCGGACACCAGGGTTACCTGGTGGTGCGCGCCGACCGGTTACCCCACTCATCGCAACGCTTCCTGCTCGGCATGCTGGCCCAGCAGATGGCGACGGCCCTGGCGACCGTGGCACAGACCCAACGTCTGCTTGCCGCCGACGACGCGCGCGCGCAGGCCGCCGAACGGCTCGAAGCGACGGTCGCCGAGCTGACGCGGCGCACTCGCGCACACGAACTGATGACCAAGGCGGCGGTCGACGGCGACGGTTTGTCGGGGCTCGCGACGACCGCGCATCAGCTGACCGGGCTCCCGGTCGCGATCAGCGACCAGTTCGGCCAGATACAAGCCGTCGCCGGATCGGACGACGCAAGCTGGGAACATCCGTCGGCACCCATCGACCATGCCCTGGCCGAGGCGGCGTCCGCAGGACAATCGATCCGACTGGACGACATGCTCGTGGCCGCTGTGCGGCCTGGAACGGAGATCCTCGGCGGTGTCGTCATCGTCGACGCGGAGCGCGTCGCGGGAGGCTTCGAGCTCTACGTCCTCGAGCAGACAGCGACGATGCTGAACGGTGAGCTCGCACATCGACGAACACTGGCCGAGGTCGAAATGCGGCTTCGCCGCGAACTGGTCGCCGAGCTGGTCGACGGCGCTGACGAGGCGGACGCGGCTGCTCGCGCGGCAGTCCTGGGTCACGATCTGCGCCGTCCGCACCGGATCGCGGCGATCAGGTCCGACGCCGACCTCGACGACTCGTGGATCGAGGTGGCTCTGCGCAGGACGACCTCACCGCAGGAGCACCCGCCCCTGGTCGGGCGCCGCCGCGGCCTGCTGCTGGCGGTGGTGCCGGCCGACACCGATGCCCAGGAGCTGCACGCCGGGCTCAAGCAGGTGCGAGGTGACGCAACGAGTTCTGTCGGAGTCGGGAGTGACGCGACCGGCGTGGCAGAAATGCCGCGCTCCTACGCCGACGCGCTGCGAGCTCTGCACGTCAGGGAACACTCGCCGGCACCGGACGGCGGCACCAACTTCGCAAACCTGGGCCTGTATCAGATCCTCGAGGATCCCGCGTCCAGCGGCAACGTGAACTCCTTCGTCCGTCGCTGGCTCGGGCCGCTCATCGACTACGACGAGGCCCGGCACTCCGACCTGGTGCAGACGCTCGCGAAGTTCCTGGACTGCGGCGGCCGCTACGAACAGACCGCGACCGCGCTCACGATCCACCGGAGCACGCTGCGTTATCGGCTGCGGCGAATCCGGGACGTCGGAGGACTCGACCTCGGTGACGTCGAGGCGCGCCTCAACGCGCACGTCGCGACGCGCGCGTTGGCGATTCTCGACAGCGACGGCGCATAGGCGTCACGTCGGCATCGCGGCCATCGGGCCGACTGGCGCGCATGCCGGCGTCTGGCGGCGCTCGTGGACCAGGCGGACGGCCATCGCACCCTCGCCGACCGCTGACGCGACCCGCTTGATCGAACCGCTGCGGACGTCACCGATGGCGAACACGCCCGGGTGATCGGTCTCCAGCATGAGCGGTCGCGCGTCGTCGTCCTCTGGATTGAGCGCCGTCGTTGCCGCACCCCCGGTCACGACGAATCCGTGGCGATCGAGCGCGACCGTCCCCGCCAGCCAGCCCGTGCACGGTTGCGCGCCGATGAACACGAACAGCGAGTGGACCTTGAGCCGGTCACGTCGTCCGGTCCTGGTGTTCTCGACCACGATCGCGTCGAGCGTGGCGTCCCCGATCAGCTCTCGCACCTCGGTGCTCGTCAGCACCTCGACGTGCGGGCCGCATCTCGCGATGTCGTCGACGAGATAGCGCGACATGTTCTTGCCGAGGTCGTCGCCGCGGACGATGAGGTGGACAGGCGTCCCGCGTTGCGCGAGGAACAGCGCGGCCTGGCCCGCCGAGTTGCCTCCGCCGATGACCGCGACCGGCCCCGGCGCACATGCGCGAGCTTCGACGTGCGTGGCGGCGTAGTACACGCTGCTGGTCTCGAATTTCGCCAACCCAGGAATTGCCGGGTTGCGATACCAGGCTCCGGTTGCGATCACGACGGTTTCAGCCAGGATGAGTTCGCCGGCCGCGGTCCGGATCGTGTAGTGGTCGCCGGTGTGATCGAGGGCGGTCGCTTCGGCGGGGACGACGATCCGAGCACCGAACTTGGTCGCCTGGATCGCCGCTCGCTCGGCCAGCTCAGACCCCGAGATGCCGGAGGGGAAACCGAGATAGTTCGCGATCCGCGCAGACGTCGCGGCCTGTCCTCCGGTGGCGACCGCGTCGAGGACGACCGTGTTCAGACCGTCCGAGGCGCCGTAGACCGCCGCTGCGAGGCCGGCCGGCCCGGCGCCGACGACCGCGAGATCGGCGACCACGTGCTCCGCCGACATCTGCCGCAGGCCGAGCGCCCGGGCCAGGTCGAGATTGCTCGGATTGCGCAGCAGTCGACCGCGTCCCAATGCCACGATCGGCGAATCCGACGGCGCGACCTGGAGACGCTCCAATACCGACTCCGCGGTCGCATCGCCCTCGAGATCCACGAATCGGTGCGGAACCCGGTTGCGTGCGGCGAACGCGCGAAGGCGCCACGTGTCCGGCGAGAAGCGTGATCCGATGATGCGGATGCCGGAGCCTTCCTCGATCAGCAGTCCTCGTCGCGCGAGGTAGGCGCGCAGGATCAGGTCGCCCACGTGCGGATCGCCCAGCACCAGCGCGCGGAGCCGATCGGCCGGCACGACGAGAACCTCGCCCGGCACTCGGACGAGCGTCGTCACGTACTCCACTTGGCGCGTGATGACACTCAGCTCGCCGAGAAACCGTCCGGGTCCGTGCACGCGCAGGACGCGCGGCTGCTCCGCGGCGTCGTCGACAACGACGGCCTGCCCGCTCAGCAGCACGTAGAAGTTGTCGCTGCGCTCGCCGGTGCGCAGCAGGACCTCACCCTCGCTGGTCGCTCGGCGATGACCGTGCTCGGCGAGCGCGCTGATCTGGTCGTCGCTGAGACGCGGGTATGCGCCGTGCAGATCAGGAGTCTCCGGCAGGTCGTCCGGCGCTCCGTCAGACATACGTCTGGTCGACGTAGCACCACCGCCAGGACTCCCCGGGCTCGAAGGAGCGGATGATCGGATGCCCGACACCAAAGGCATGTTGACGCGCATGCCGCATCGGCGACGAGTCGCAGCAGCCGACGTGCCCGCAGGTCAAGCACAGCCTGAGGTGCAGCCAGGTCGAGTTGATCCGAAGACACTCCTCGCACCCCTGCGGCGTGAGCGGATGGACCGGCCGGGCCATGGCGAGATGGGTGTCGAGGAGAACGCCATGGGACGTCCCGGCCGGGTGAGCGCCTTCTGGTGGCGGCGGCTGCCCGAGAAACGACGTGCTCATGACCGGACTCCTAACTGGCTGGCTGTGTTGCGTCCTGGACCCAGTCACGCAGCGTGGCGACGGGGGATGCGCCCGACCGGCGGGCGACGGTCTTGGCGTCACGCATGATCACCAGCGTGGGGACCGCCTGGATCTCGAAACGCGTCGAAAGCTCCGGGGACGCGTCGACATCGACCTTGACGAGCTTCAGCTTGTCGGCCAATTCGACGGCAAGTTTCTCGAGCGCCGGACTGACCATCCGGCAGGGGCCGCACCAGGTCGCCCAGAAGTCGACGAGCACGTAGCGCAAGGACTTCTCAGCGATATCTGCGAAGGTCCCGTCATCGGCGTCGACGATCCACGGCAGCGCCTGATGGCACTGGCCGCAGCGCGGGTTGCCTTCGCCTGCGGGTGGCACCCGGTTGCGCCGGCCGCAGTTCGGGCACGTGACGATCCTCGTCTGGACGGCGGTGCTCACGGCGCGGCTTCCGCACCCGGTCGGTAGGTGATCTCCAGCTCACCGTCGCGCACACCGATGAGGATCGTCGAGCCGTCAGGGACCTCGTCAGCGAGCAGAACCCGCCCGATGCGCGTCTCCAGCTCACGGGCGATGAAGCGGCGCAGAGGCCGCGCACCGTAGACGGGGTCGAAGCCCTCCTTGGCAATGACCCCTCGCGCGTCCTCGCTCACCTCGAGCGCGATCCTGCGTTCGGCGAGACGCTCGCGCAGTTCGTCGAGCATCAGCTCGACGATCTGCTCGATCTCGTCCTGCACCAGCGGCTTGAACAGCACGATGTCGTCGACCCGGTTGAGGAACTCCGGGCGGAAGTGCCCCCGCAGCTCGGCCATGACCAAGTCCTTCGCTTCGGCCTTGAGCTCACCGTGCGGAGTGACGCCGTCGAGCAGGTACTGCGACCCGATATTCGAGGTCATGATGATTACGGTGTTGCGCATACTGACGGTGCGGCCCTGGCCGTCGGTCAGCCTGCCGTCCTCGAGCACCTGGAGCAGGGTGTTGAAGACGTCGGGGTGCGCCTTCTCGATCTCGTCGAGCAGGATCACCGAGAAGGGTCGGCGGCGGGCGGCCTCGGTGAGCTGACCACCCTCCTCGTAGCCGATATAACCCGGCGGGGCGCCGACGAGGCGGCTCACCGAGTGCCGCTCCTGGTACTCGCTCATGTCGATGCGGATGATGTTCTGCTCGGTGTCGAACAGTGCTGCTGCCAGCGTGCGAGCCAGCTCGGTCTTACCGACACCGGTGGGGCCGAGGAAGATGAACGAGCCGATCGGCCGGTCCGGGTCTTTCAAGCCCGAGCGCGCCCGGATCATCGCGTCGGCGACGGCCTGTACGGCCTCGTCCTGGCCGATGATCCGTTCGTGCAGGATCTTGTCCAGCTTCAGGACCTTCTGCCGTTCGCCCTCCTGCAGGCGGCTGATCGGGATGCCCGTCCACGACGCGACGACCTCGGCGATCTCGTCCTCCGTGACGGCCTCGCGCAGCATTCGGTGGCTGCCCTGTTTGGCGGCGAGTTGCTCCTCCTCGGCAGCCAGCCGTCGCTCGAGTTCAGCGATCTCGCCGTAACGCAGCTCAGCGGCGCGGTTGAGGTCGTACCGGCGCTCGGCTTCCTCCGCCTCCTGACGCATCCGCTCGAGATCGCCACGTAGCTCCTGAACGCGGCGGATCGCCTGCCGCTCGGCGTCCCATTGGGCGCGGTTGGCATCGGCCTCGGAGCGCAGATCCGCGAGCTCTCGGCGCAGTTCCGCGAGCCGCGTCTTGCTGACCGCGTCATCCTCCTTGGACAAGCCGGCTTCCTCGATCTCGAGCTGCATGACGCGCCGCGTGAGGTTGTCCAGCTCGGCCGGCATCGAGTCGATCTCGGTGCGCAGTCGAGCCGACGCCTCGTCCACGAGGTCGATCGCCTTGTCCGGCAGGAACCGGTCGGCGATGTAGCGCTGGCTCAGCGTCGCGGCGGCGACCAGTGCGTTGTCCTGGATCTTGACGCCGTGGAAGATCTCGAGGCGTTCCCGCAGCCCGCGTAGGATCGAGATCGTGTCGGTCACCGACGGTTCGTCGACGAGGACGGGCTGGAAGCGCCGTTCGAGAGCGGCGTCCGCCTCGACGTGCTTGCGGTACTCGTCCACGGTCGTCGCGCCGATCATGTGCAGCTCACCGCGGGCCAGCATCGGCTTGAGCATGTTCCCGGCGTCCATGGCGCCCTCGGTCGCCCCCGCGCCGACGACGGTGTGCAGCTCGTCGACGAACAGCAGGATCCGTCCCTCGGCCGCCTTGACCTCGGCGAGCACGGCCTGCAGCCGCTCCTCGAACTCGCCGCGGTACTTGGCGCCAGCGACCAGCGACGCCATGTCCAGCGAGAACACGACCTTGTCGTGCAGCCCTTCCGGCACGTCGCCGCGCACGATTCGCTGCGCGAGTCCCTCGACGAGGGCGGTCTTGCCAACCCCCGGATCGCCGATCAGGACGGGATTGTTCTTCGTCTTGCGGGACAGGATCTGGATGACTCGCCGGATCTCGGTGTCCCGTCCGATGACCGGGTCGAGCAATCCGGCGCGGGCATCCTCGACGAGATCGCGGCCGTACTTCTCGAGCGCTTCGTACGCCGACTCCGGGGTCGCGGACGTGACCCGCTGGTTGCCGCGGATCCTTGTCAGTGCCCCGAGCAACGCGTCGCGGGTGAGACCGTGCTCCTTCAGCAGCCTGCCCGCGACGGTTGCGGTGGACTCCTCGGTCAGTGCGAGAAGCAGGTGCTCGACGGAGACGTATTCGTCCTTGAGTCGTCGCGCCTCGCGATCGGCCGCGTCGAGCGTGCGGCTGAGCCGCTGTGTGATGTAGACCTTGCCCGGCGAGGCGCCCGGGCCACCGACCTTCGGCCGCCGCGCGAGCTCGTTCTCGAGCGCCGATCGCAGTGCCTCCACATCTGCCCCGGCGAGGTCGATGAGACGGGACGCGAGCCCGTCATGGTCGGCCAGCAAGGCCACGAGCAGGTGCTCGCCGTCCACCTCAATGTGCCCCATGCGCCCGGCGAGGCTCTGCGCCTCCCCCAAGGCCTCCTGGGATCGCTGCGTGAGCCGGTTCATGTCCATCGCGATGTCCTCCGCGCAGTGTTCTCGAGTTCGCTGATGCGATCGAGCAGGTCGAGCACCAGACCGAGCGCCGCGTAGTTCAGCGGCAGGCTTTCGCGCAGCCGGCGGATGCGCGCGACGACTGCCAGTTCCCGCGGGGCGAACCACAGCCGCCCCGCCTCGTCCGGTTTCGCCGTCACGAGCCCGAGCGCGACGAAGCGCCTGATCACCTCGGGGTGCAGTCCCGCGCGGGCTGCGAAGCTGTCGAGGCTGAGCCGCGCCGATCGCTCGTCCAGAAGCAACGGGTAGCGCGCCTGAACTCTTGTCATCTCGCGCTCCTCGGATCGAACGTGGACTCGCGGGCAAGCTCTTCGAAGAGCTCCCGCTCGCGACGCTTCAGCGTCTGTGGCACGACGATGCGCACCTCGGCGTAGAGATCGCCCGGCCTGCCGCGTCGGTTCGGCATCCCCTCGCCCGCGACGCGCAGCTTCCGCCCGCTGGACGAGCCGGCCGGCACGACGACCTTCAGTTCCCCGCCGGGTGCCAGTACCGGGACGGTCGCGCCGAGCGCCGCTTCCCAGGGCGCCACAGGCAGGTCGACGTGGATGTCTCGCCCGTCGAGGCGGTACCGGGAGTCCGGCTGGATCCTGACCCGCAGGTACAGGTCGCCGGCCGGGCCGTTCCCCATGCCCTGCCCGCCCTGCCCGCTGAGCCTGATCCGCTGCCCGTCGATGACGCCGGGCGGGATGGTGACGTCGTAGCGGCGCTGACCGTCCGGCCCGGCAAGCGTCACCTGACGCTTGCCGCCGGTGAACGCCTCCTCGACCGTCAACGGCAGCTCGGCCTCCTGATCGGCTCCCGGGATCGTGCCGCCCGCCCGCCACGAGCCGCCGAAGAAGTCCTCGAAGCCGCCCATGCGGCCGAACAGGTCCTCGACGTCGACGTCCTCACGGCGAACGCGCCGGGTGCCGCCAGCCCCTCCGAACGGTGACCCCTGACCCCGGCCGGGCCCGGCACCCACGTCGACGTCCTCGGGAATCCGCCGGAAGTCCGGTCCGAAGCGGTCATAGCGCGATCGTGTCGCTGGGTCGGCGAGTACGTGGTACGCCTCGTTGATCTCCTTGAACCGTTCCTCGGCGCCCGGATCGCGATTGACGTCGGGGTGATACCGGCGCGCGAGCGTCCGGAAGGCTCGCTGAATCTCGTCGGCAGACGCATCGCGAGCGATGCCGAGTACCTCGTAATATTCGCCCGCCACGTCGGCCTATCCCCGTTGCCGAGCGACAGCGACCGCCATGGGACGCAGCTGATGTTCCGCGTCGCCGTACCCGGGTCGCACCACTCGGACCACGGTGCCCGGAGGCACGTCCGCATCGTCGACGACCGTCACGACTTCGTGTGCGGCCGGGTCGAACGGCACGCCCGGCTCGTCGCGGCGGGCGTAGCCGAGCGCGGCGAGGATCGCGATCCCCTGATCGCGCACGGCCCGGATGCCCTCCATGATCGAGTCGGGATCCGAGTCCGCATGCGTGAGCGCAAGCTCGAGGTTGTCGATCACGGGCAGGAACGCGCCGGCCACGCGGGCCCGCTCGGCACTGCGCGCCTGGGCGATTTCGCGGACGCAGCGCTTGCGGACGTTGTCGAGATCGGCCAAGGCCCGCAGCCACCTCTCGTCCCGTTCGGCGTCATCCGCGCCGTGTCCGTTCGGTCCCTTCCCCTTGTCACCCGATTGTGGTCGCGCGTCCGGAGCCGAGTCGGCGTCGGTTCGCACGCCGGCCGACTCGGCCGGATCCGGCTCTTCTGGGCGTTGGGTTTGCGCCATCCGTCCCACCTCACGACCGGTCGAACTCGGCGTCGATCACGTCGTCGTCGGCCGGCTGATCGTCGCGCTGTCCGGTGCCACCGCCGTTGGTCGCGCGCGACGCCGCACTGGTCCCGAGCCCCTGGGCCGCCTGCTGCAGCTCACCGGTCAATGATCTGATTCGGTCGAGCGGTGCGTTGTCGTCCGCCACGGCTTCCCGGGCGTCCGAGATCAACATCTCGGCGCGCGCCTTCTCGTGCACTGCGGCGGTATCGCCGAGTTCGCCGAGCCGTCGCTCGAGCTGGTAGGCAACGCTGTCGAGCTGGTTGCGTGCCTCGATGTGCTCACGCAGACGTTGATCCGCGGCGCGGTTCTGCTCGGCCTCGGCGAGCATTCGCTCGACCTCGGACTGATCGAGGTTCGACGACTGGGTGATCGTGATGCCCTGCTCGGCGCCGGTGTCGCGGTCGCGCGCAGTGACGCTAAGAATGCCGTTGGCGTCGAGGTCGAACGTGACCTCGATCTGCGGTTCGCCGCGCGGCGCCGGCCGGATGTTGGTCAGCTGGAACCTCCCGAGGACCCGGTTGTCGGCCGCGCGCTCGCGTTCGCCCTGCAACACCACGATCTCCACAGCCGGCTGCTTGTCCTCTGCTGTCGAGAACACCTCGCTGCGCCGGGCCGGGATCGTCGTGTTCCGTTCGATGATCTTGGTCATGACGCCGCCGCGCGTCTCGACCCCGAGCGACAGCGGTGTGACGTCGAGGAGCAGGACGTCGGAAACCTCGCCCTTGAGCACCCCGGCCTGGACGGCCGCGCCCAGCGCGACGACCTCGTCCGGGTTGACCGTCATGTTGGGGTCCTTGCCGCCGGTCAAGCGCCGCACCAAATTCTGCACGGCCGGAATCCGGGTGGACCCGCCGACGAGGATGACCTCGTCGAGGTCGTTCTGGCTCACCTTGGCGTCAGTCATTGCCTGCTCGACTGGTCCCAGGCAACGCTCGATGAGGTCATGGGTGATCTCCTCGAACGTCGAGCGCATGAGCGTCGCGGTCAGGTGCTTCGGTCCGGCCGCGTCCGCCGTGATGAACGGCAGGTTGACCTGCGTCTGGCTGACTGAGCTGAGCTCGACCTTCGCTTTCTCGGCCGCCTCGAACAGCCGCTGCAGCGCCTGCGGGTCATTGCGGAGATCGATCCGCTGGTCGCGCTGGAACTGGTCGGCCAGGTGGTCGACGATCCGGCGGTCGAAGTCATCACCGCCGAGGTGCGTGTCGCCGGCGGTTGCGCGTACCTCTACCACGCCGTCGCCGACGTCGAGGACGCTGACGTCGAAGGTGCCACCACCGAGGTCGAACACCAGGACGGTCTCGTGTCCCTTCTTGTCGAGCCCGTAGGCGAGGGCCGCCGCGGTCGGCTCGTTGATGATCCGCAGGACCTCCAGCCCGGCGATCTTTCCCGCGTCCTTGGTGGCCTGGCGCTGGGCGTCGTTGAAGTACGCCGGCACGGTGATGACTGCTTCGGTCACCTTCTCGCCGAGGTACTTCGCCGCGTCGTCGGCGAGCTTGCGCAGCACGAGGGCGCTGATCTCCTCGGGCGCATAGTGCTTGCCGCGGATCTCGAAGCGCGCCACCCCGTTCGGGCCGGGGACGATGTCGAACCCGACGGCCTTGGCCTCCTCACTGATCTCATCGAAGTTCCGGCCGATGAATCGCTTGGCGGAATAGATCGTCCCCTTGGGGTTCAGAATCGCCTGCCGGCGGGCGAGCTGGCCCACGAGCCGTTCGCCGGTGTCCGTGAATGCGACGACCGACGGGGTTGTGCGGGCGCCCTCGGAGTTGGGCAGGACAGTGGCCTCGCCACCCTCCCAGGCGGCGATGACCGAGTTGGTGGTACCGAGGTCGATCCCAACTGCTCTGGGCATGACGACAATCCCTTCAGGTAGTGGCGCTACACGGCGAATCCGGCAAGCTGACGATCGTCCGGGCGCCACGCGTCGCGCGTGAAGTCGGCTCGGGTAAGACGGTCGACCGCCCGCTCGGCCTCGCCGTAGGACGCAAATGTCGCGACGGTTCGCTTGTCCGTCTGACCAGTCATCGTCGGCATCCCTCGGCGGTTGCGTTGCTGCGGCGTGTTCCGTGCGCCCATCGATCGACGCTGGCACCGACTGGCGGTTGCTGCGTCGACCCCGAGCGGCGAGATCGACCAGGCGTCTCGACCCACGGGCCCAAGACATCGCGCGACGGCGATCGCAGGCGCTGTGTGGCGGCAATTCCCGGTCCTGGGGTGACAGATCCTGCCCCGACATCTCACCCGCGGAGGGTGACAAAGGAGCCGGTGGAGTCCGGGCGCTTAACCAAACACACACTGGTCGCTCTCGAGCCAATGCGTAACACCGGGCTCGACGTCGTGGTCGATGAGGTCCAGCACGCGATCGATGACCGTCGGCGAATCTTCCAGGCCGGCAAGTGGGAGGCGGCCCGCCGCGGGGTGCGGTGCGCGGTGTCGCGGAAACAGCGGCGCTACTCCGAAGGCGACTGCCATGCCGCACATCGCTGTCCGGTGGCGAACAGGTCGCGAATCGCGGCGCGGTGGTCGCCGGCCGCGGCGTGCAGTCGACCGCGAGTCAGCAACACCGGTGTGGTTGCGCAGGCGAGCGGCAGCTCGCCGTCGCGCCCGCGTTCAGCGAGCTCCCCGGACGCCTGGTCGAGCTCGCCACGTTCGATCAGCGCCTCGACGAGCCTGGTGTACGAACGGAATCAGCGATCTCAGCCAGGTTGCGTTCCCTGCGTCGTGGACGACCTCAAAGGAGGCTTTGCCAGGAATCACGGGACTTTCGACCATCGGCCCCTGCGGGCCGTGGCTTCTGTTGGCCGACCACCGATCTCGCGCGGACCCGATGGCGAACGCGCGCGCGAGCCGTTGATCTGAGCTCCCGGCTGGGTGCCCGTGAGCGGCATAGATGGATTCGTCGGGTGCAGCGGAACGCACACTGCAGGGTCGAGTTGGGTGTAGGCCAACGAATCGCTTGCGAATGATCAGGGTGCACCGGTGGCCGGTGGGGCAATATGCCAGTACGAGTCAACTGGACCGACGTCGCGTCAGCCTTCGTGCGGTCGAGTCAACGCCCGGTGGGGGTCGCGGATGCTAGTGGGCGAGATCGACGTCCACCCCCTCTCTGATGGGACGTTCCGGGCGTCGGCGGCGTACTTCGGAGACCACGCGCGTCCTGACGGGCACGAGGACCTGTTCACCCGCAACGGAATGGCCTGGCTACCGATTGGCTGCTTCCTGGTCAGGACCGGGGATCGGACGATCCTCGTCGACACCGGGATGGGGCCCGCGATGCGCGACGACGGCCCACGGCGACTGCTCATCGGCGGACAGCTCCTGCTGGGCCTGCGTGCAGTCGGCGTCACCGCTGCAGACGTC
>JAVHVH010000168.1:0-14768 GCA_032160665.1 Pseudonocardiales bacterium | reverse complement strand
AACGCAGCTTCAGCACCTTGTAGACGACGTCGAACTGTTCCTTCGTCCGCGGGAACTGCTGCATGTCCTCGCCCATCGAGAACCGCTTCCGGGTCGTCGCCTTGGCGCGGGTGAACTCGCGCAGCCCGTCGTCGCCGTGGAAGCGACCGAACCCGCTGTCGCCGACGCCGCCGAACGGCAGCGAGGGCATGCCGACGAAGGTGAGCACCGAGTTGATCGTGGTGCCGCCCGCGCGCAACCTGGCCGCGATCTCGTCGCCCCGTGAACCCGAGAAGACCGATGACCCCAACCCGAACGACGTGGCGTTCGCCCGGCGGACGGCCTCGTCGATGTCGGGCACGGTGTTGATGACGACGACCGGGCCGAACGTCTCCTCCTGCACGGCCGAGGACTCCTCGGGCACGTCGACGAGCACGATCGGGTGGACGTAGGGCGGCTGGATGGACTCGAGCCCGCCCACCAGGGCCGTCGCGCCGCGATCGAGGGCATCGGTCACGTGGCGGCGGATGATGTCGATCTGGTTGGGCACGGTCATCGGCCCGATGTCGCTGAGCTCGTCCATGCCCACGCTCACCTGCCGGGCCCGCTCCTCGACCTTGCGCAGGAATTCGTCGCGCACGTCCTCGACGACGTAGACCCGCTCAACGCCCACACACGCCTGGCCAGCGTTCCACATGGAGCCCCACACGATCGACGACGCGGCGGCGTCCAGGTCGGCGTCGCCGGCGACCACGGTCGCGTCCTTGCCGCCGAGCTCGAGCAGAACCGGGGTGAGGTTCTCGGCGCAGGCCGCCATCACGCGGCGCCCGGTCGGGACCGAACCGGTGAAGCCCAGCTTGTCGACGCCGGACTTGCACAGCGCCGCGCCGGTCTCACCGAAGCCGGTGATCCAGCTGACGAGGCCTTCCGGCGCATCCGGGTTCGCTTTGTTGAACGATTCGACGGCGTAGACGCCGGTCGCCGCGGCCAGCTCGCTGGGCTTGAGGATCACGGCATTGCCGGCCGCGAGCGCGTAGGCCATGCCGCAGAACGCCGTGTATACCGGCGCATTCCACGGGGTGATGATGCCGATGACGCCCAGCGGCTCGTACGAGACCCGGGCGTCGAAGTTCAGCATCGCGAGTCCGGGCGCGACCCGCTTCTGGGCCAGCACCCGCTTGGCGTGGCTGGCGGCCCACCGGATGTCCTCTAGGCCGGCGAGCAGTTCCAACTGGACGTCGGCTTTCGGCTTGCCGGTTTCGCGGAAGCCGATGTCATACAGGGCGTCGCAGTCGCGGGCCAGCCAGCGCACCCAGCGCTGCATCCGCTTCTTGCGGCCATCGAAGCCGAGGTCGTCCCACCACGTCTGGGCCGCTCGCCCCTTCGCGAGGCGTTCGGCGACATCCTCGACGGTATGAACCGGATAGCTGCCGACGCTCTCGCCCGTCGCCGGATTCCGGACCTCGAATGTCTCGCGGTCGGACGCGACTGGCTTGAGCTGAGCGGTCATGGATGCCGTCCTCGATCGATTCGGGAGAACGAGAACACGTTATAGTTTTGTGCTGCGCCCGGCAATAGGAGACCCAGTTTGGCCGGGTACGCACGGCCTGGGATCCAGGTCCGCCGACAGCTCGCCTGCTGACCTTCCTGCACGGGGAACGTCCGCGCGCGCAATGCGCAGGAACATCAACGCCCGCGCGGCCACCCAAGCTGACCTTCCTGCACGGGGAACGTCCGGGCGCGCAATGCGCAGGAACATCAACGCCCGCGCGGCCACGCAAGCTGACCTTCCTGCACCATGTGCGCTCGGGGGCACCCGGCGCAGGAAGATCGCCGCAGCCCCACCCCGCACGCGCGCAGACCCGCCTTCGGCGGATCTCCTCAGAGGAACCGGGAGATGATCTCCTTCATGATTTCGTTCGTCCCGCCGTAGATCTTCTGGATCCGCGAGTCGGTGTACATACGCGAGATCGGGTACTCCTGCATGTAGCCGTAACCGCCGAAGAACTGCAGGCACTCGTCGACGACGTCGCATTGCGCCTGGGAGAGCCACCACTTCGCCATCGAAGCCGTCTGGACGTCGAGTTGACCGTTGAGGTGCTTGACCACGCAGTCGTCCAGGAACACCCGGCCGATCTTCGCGGTCGTGGCCACCTCGGCGAGCTTGAACTTGGTGTTCTGGAAGTTGAACACCGGCTTGCCGAACGCGTGCCGGTCCTTCGTGTACTTCAGCGTGTGGGCAAGGGCTTCCT
This sequence comes from Pseudonocardiales bacterium, assembly GCA_032160665.1. Classification (GTDB taxonomy): domain Bacteria; phylum Actinomycetota; class Actinomycetes; order Mycobacteriales; family Jatrophihabitantaceae; genus Jatrophihabitans. The sequence goes on along the minus strand of JAVHVH010000168.1, from coordinate 12,537 downwards.
CGATGGCGGCGATCGCGGCCACCCCGAGCACCAGCCGTTCCTGGGGCAGCTGGTTCATCAGCTGGACGAAGCCCTGGCCCTCCTCGGTGCCCAGCAGGCTCGACTCCCGGACCCGCACGCCGTCGAAGAAGAGCTCCGCGGTGTCCTGGCCATGCTGGCCGATCTTCTTCAGCACGCGGCCCCGGCTGAAACCGGCCAGCCCGTCGGTCTCGAGGACCAGCAGCGAGATGCCCTTCGCGGCGTTTTCCGGGTCGGTCTTGGCCACGACGATGACGAGGTTCGCGAGCAGGCCGTTGGAGATGAACGTCTTTGACCCGTCGATGACGTACTCGTCGCCGGTCTTGATGGCCTTGGTCTTGATGTTCTGCAGGTCCGACCCGGTGCCGGGCTCGGTCATCGCGACCGCGCCGACCAGCTCGCCGGTTGCCATCCGCGGCAGCCAGCGGTGTTTCTGCTCCTCGGTGCCGTAGGCATTGAGGTAGTGCGCCACGATCGTGCTGTGCACCGCCGTGCCCAGGCTGGGCGCCAGCGCGCGCGCCTGCTCCTCGGCCATCACCGCCTCGAGGGCGAACGTGCCGCCACCGCCGCCGTACTCCTCAGGGATCGACGGGCACAGCAGCCCGATCTTGCCGGCCTTGTTCCAGATCTCGCGGTCGACGTGCTGCTGCTCGGCCCAGCGCTCCTCGTTCGGCGCGCACTCCTTCTCCAGGAACGAGCGGGCGAGATCGCGGAACGCCTCGACGTCGTCGTCGCTCCAGGCCGGACGGACAGAACTCATGACGCAGACCTTTCCCTCTTTACTGTGACAGTATTACCGTCAACGACGACTCGCCGGTGTGACGCAGGCTACTTCGCGGCCAAGAGCACGCCAGTCAGGCGGTCAGCTCCGAGCGCTGCCGACCGGCCGACCGCAGGAACGGCAGCACCTGCGACAGCAGGGCATCGGGCTGGTCGATCTGGGGACAGTGGCCGCAGCCGGGCAGCACGACCGCCCCACCTGGCCGGCCGATGCGACGCAGCACCCGGGCGGGAGTCAGAACGTCGCGGGAGCCGAACACGACGAGGACCGGAACCGTCGCCGCGGCCACGAGCGGGCCCAGCTCCGCGGAGCGGAGTTCTCGCAGGAGCACGCGTCCGAGCGGAAGCAGCGCCGGGATGCTGTCCTGGATCGCATAGGGCGAGCTGAAGCAGCTGCGCACGAACGGATCGAGGTCGCGGGGATGACCCGTCGCGAGCCGGCTGTAGGCCCAGCCAATCCCCGCCTGCGCGGTCCGGTGCGGCACCCAGCGCAGCGCCGCGCGCAGGCCGACCTCTGCGGGCTTGGACATCGCGAGCCGCCACACGCGGGGCACGTGATGCAGCCCGGGCATGTCGATGAGGACGATCCCGGCGACGCCGTCCGGGTGCTGCGCCGCGAAGAGCGCCGCTGCCACGGCGCCCATCGAATTGCCCATCAGCGACACCGGGCCGTCCACGCCCGCGGCCGCGAGCACGCATCGCACGACATCGACGTAGTCGGACAGGAGCGGACGCGCCCACGGCCTGGTCGTCCGGCCGAAGCCGGGCAGGTCGATGGCGATCACGCGGTGGCTGACCGCGAGCGGCGGCACGATCCGATCCCAGGTCGTGAGGTTGTCTGCGAACCCGTGCAGCAGGACGACCGTGTGCTCCCCGTCGCCGGTGATCGTGTAGTTCACGTCGTCGACCCGCAACTCGACGGCTACGCGTTCGCCACCTCGCATGAGCTATCCATACCCCGAAGTACGCTTTGCTGCACCGCGGCGCGCGGCAAACGCACATCGCAGCAAGACCGGCCTAGCGCGTAGAAAATTCCGAACGTGCAGCGTGGCTCGCCTCGACCCGGTCGAGGAGCGGCTGCGCACGAAGCCGCTCGGCGATCCCGACCGCCTCGTCGACGAGAGGGGCGACATCCGTAGCTCCGTCCACCGCGCGGCGGTGCTCGACAAGGTCGAGCAGGGCGTGGGCGAGGTGATACGGGCTGCCGACCGCACGCAGTTGGGCGATCGCGTCCTCGAACTGTACGTCGGCGTCGGGGGCGCCCGGCCGCGCCGACAGGCGGGCTCGAGCGAGCGCGCGTTCGGCCCGGAGTAGCGGTGGCACGTGCCCTACGGGGTGGCCATCCAGCAGCGCGATCAGCTCCGCCACCTGGTCTGTGTCACCGAGCAGGAACGCAGACCGCGCGGCCAGCGGCCAGGCCCAACAGATGTGCTCGTGCACCATGCCGATCGCGTCGGCGTAGCCCAGGACCTCGCGAGCATGACGAAGCGCCTCGCCGTACTGGCCGGACGCCGCAGCGAGCCACGCGTCTATGGATATGGCGCAGGCGAGGTCCTGCGGGTCGTCGCTGCGACGGAGGGTGGTCACCGCGGAGTTCGCGGCGGCGGCAGTCTCGACGTCACCACGCAGGGCCGCCAGCATCGCCACGGCCAACCGCAAGTAGGCGTCGTCATCCAGTCCGTCTCCTTCCATGGCGCGAGCCAGGGCAGCGCTCGCGTCGTCCCACTCGCCCATCACCAGAGTCGCGTACACCAGGTTGTTCACGGCGATCGAGAGATTTCCGCGCCCGCCGGTGCGCCGCGCGTGGTCGGCCGCCGCGCGGGCCGCGGCCGCGGCCGCACTCGGATCCACGGTATGGAGCATGTTCGACAGATTGAGCAGAGCGCGGGCCCACGTGTCACTGTCGCCGGCGCGCTCGGCCAGCTTCGCCGCATATTCGACTGCGGAGATGGCCTGGTCGTTCTGATTGGAGAACGCGTAGCCGATGGCGCGGATGACGAACATGTTGGCGAGCACCGGCGTGGGCACGTCGAGGGCCTGGCCCAGGACGAGGGCTTCCTCGGCGAGCGCCTGGCCGGACTGGAGGTCGGCGAAGTTCTCCAGAGCGGCGAGTTCGCCCAACGCGATCACCGTGTTGTGATCCGGCTCAGGACGGAGCACGGCGAGCGCCGCGGCGAGAGTCTCGCGCGCTTCGGCATGGCGGCCGACGAAGCGCAACGCCCGCCCGATCCACGTGTCGGCCCGGGCCGCGTCGCGCGGATGGTCCTGTTCCAGATACAGCTCTCGGGCCCGCTCGGCGTTGGCGATGCCTCGGGCATTAGCACCGGCGAGAACGGCCGCGGCCGCAGCGCGCTCCCACAATCCGGCTGCGGCCAGCATCCCGGCCTGGCCCGTGCCGTGCTCCGCCAGCTTCGCGGCCTCCGAATAGGCCTCGGTCGCACGGGCGGCCGCGCCGGACCGACCGGCTCGCTCCCCCGCGCGCACCAGGGCGGCGATCGCCCGCTCGCGGATGTCATTCGCGTCCGGGTCGTCGGGGACGGCGGCCAGCGCATCGAGGTAATGCCGGGCGACGACGTCCATCACCTCGTCGCCGTCTCCGGCGAACGTGGCGCGCAGGTGCCCGGCGACGGCCAGATGACGTGCCTTGCGGTCCCGGCGGGACAGGGTGTCATAGGCGACCTGCCGCAGCATGCTCTGGCTGAAGCTGTACGCGCCGCGTTGCGGTGAGAGCGGGTCGGCCGAGATCTCCAGGACGCCGCGGCGAACCAATTCGCCCAGCGCCGCCTGCACGCGATCCTCCGACCGCGCCGAGACCGCCGAGAGGGCCTCGGGCGGGAACGTCAGGCCCAGCACGGCCGCGTCGGCAATGAGCGAACGCAGCTCCGGGTCCAGCGCGTCGAGGCGAGCGGCGAGCAACGCGTGCAGGCTGTCGGGCACCGAGAGCGCTCCGACGTCGCCGACCAGCCGGTAGACACCCTCGATCGGTATCACGACGTCACGATCGATGAGCGAGCGGACCGTCTCGACCGCGAACAGCGGGTTGCCCTGCGCCTGGGCGGCAATGGCTGCCGCCGCGTCGGCCGGCAGGCCCGGCACCAGCGCCGAAAGCAACGCGTCCATGGAACGGGCGTCGAGCGGGTCCAGCGTGAGCGCGGTGCGATTACGGCCCGTCCCCCAGCCGGGTCGTCGCTCGTCCAGTTCGGGTCGGGCGAACACGAGGACGTAGATCGGCGCGGTGCGCGCCCAGTCGACCAGGTGATCCAAGAAGTCCAGCAGTGCCGGGTCGGCGTGGTGCGCATCTTCGACCAGCAACACGACCGGATTGGCGTCGGCCAGCCGTTCGAAGAACAACCGCCAGCCGGCGAACAGCTCCTCTCGGCTCAGCGGCGCGTCGCTGTCGTCCGGATGCGCGACACCGAGCAGCCGGCCCAGCCGCGGGCCAACGTAGCTCCGCTCGGTCGCATCGGGGACGAAGGCGGCCAACCCGTCCACCAGCTTCGCGGCCGCGAGGTCCAACGCGTCTTCTTCCGCGATCCCGAACCGCTGCCGCACAATCTCGGCCAACGCCCAGAACGCGACGCCCTCCCCGTAGGAGAGGCAGCGGCCGCGGTGCCACAGCGCGACCTCGGCGAGGCCGTCGATGTACTTCTCGAACTCCCAACCGAGCCGGGACTTGCCCACCCCGGCGGGACCGGACACCAGCACCATGCGCGGCGTTCGCCGCTCCGCGGTCGCGTGGAAGAGCTCCTTCACCGTGCGCAGCTCGGCGTCGCGGCCGGTCATCGGCGCCTCCAGCCCGTCGACGCGCTGCGCACCACCCACCCCGGACAGCACTCGCCCGGCCTGCCACAGCCGGACCGGCTCGCTCTTGCCCTTCAACAGGTGCTCGCCGGCGTCGCTGAACCCGATCGCCGCCGCGGCCAGGCGCTGTGTCGGAACGTCGACCCACACCGTCCCCGGAGCCGCCGCGGACTGCACCCGCGCCGCCGTGTTGACCGCGTCCCCTGCCACCATGCCCTCGGCGGTCGCCCCGAGAGTGACCGCGACCTCGCCGGTGACCACACCGGCGCGCAGGGCCAGGCCGGGAGCGCCGACCTCGGTGCCGAGATCCGCCACCGCCGCCACCAGATCGATTGCCGCCCGCACGGCGCGCTCGGCGTCACCCTCGACCGCCACGGGCGTACCCCAGACCGCCATCACGGCGTCGCCGATGAACTTCTCGACGGCGCCGCCGTAGCGACCGATCACCGTCCGACACATCTCGAAATAGCGCGACAACAACTCGCGAACCTGTTCCGGGTCACGCGATTCCGACAGCGGAGTGAAGCCGACCAGATCCGCGAACAGCACCGAACAGATCCGGCGCTCGGCCACGGCGACGGCACCCGGGTTCGGCTCAGCGACGGCCAGCGAGGTGCCGCACTCGTTGCAGAATCTCTGGTCGGACGCGACCGGGGCGCCGCAGGACGGACAGCCCGCGGCCAGACTCGTCCCGCACTGGCCGCAGAACTTGCCGGTGGGCGGGTTCTGAGCGCCACACGCTGAGCAGAGCCCCTCCACGTCATGGCCTCCATCCGTCGCGGCACGGCTCTGGTCCTGGGGTTCGGCTGCCGAAACAGACGCGCGGCACCCCCGACGCAGTGCCGCGATCGTACCCGCGCCGGTCCGCCGTGACGTCGATTCGCGGCGCGGTCGGTTCGCGCGGAGTCAGTGGCGTGGCCGGGCTTCCCGGAGCCGGCGCAGCGAGCGCTCCCGGCCCAGGATCTCCATCGATTCGAACAAGGGGGGCGAAACGGTGCTGCCGGTGATCGCCACCCGCACCGGCCCGAAGGCGTTGCGCGGCTTGAGCTCCAAGCCTTCGACGAGCGCGCTCTTGAGGGCCGCCTCGATCTCGGCCGCCGTCCACTCCGCCACGCTCTCGAGCGCCGGGATGGCCGCGGCGACAACCGCCTGCCCGGCATCCCCCAGCTGTTTGGCCGCGGCGGTCTCGTCGACGGAGAACTCCGACTCCGGGACGAGCAGGAAGCGCACCATGTCCACGCCCTGCTTCAGCGTCTGGATCCGTTCCTGGACGAGCGGAGCGGCGGCCGCCAGGACGTCGGAGTCGGCCGACAGACCGGCCGCGAGCACCTGGCCGACGAGCCGGGCCTGGAAGTCCTCCGGATCGAGGCGCCGGATGTGACTGGCGTTGATGGCCTCGCACTTCTTGGGGTCGAAGCGCGCCGGGTTGGCGTTGACGTCGCCGATGTCGAAGGCGGCGACCATCTCGGCCATCGAGAAGATGTCGTGGTCGTCGGCGATGGACCAGCCCAACAGGGCCAGATAGTTCAGCAGCCCTTCGGGCAGGTAGCCGGCATCCCGGTAGTGCTGCAGCGAGGACTGCGGATCACGCTTGGACAGCTTCTTGTTGCCTTCGCCCATGACGTAGGGCAGGTGGCCGAACTGCGGAACGAAGTCGGTGACGCCGACGTCCACCAGCGCTCGATACAGCGCGATCTGACGCGGCGTGGAGGGCAGCAGGTCCTCGCCGCGCAGCACGTGCGTGATGCGCATCAGCGCGTCGTCGACCGGGTTGACCAGTGTGTAGAGCGGGTCACCGTTGCCGCGCACGACGACGAAGTCGGGCACCGACCCGGCTGCGAAGCTGACCTCGCCACGGACCACGTCGACCCAGCTGACGTCCTCGTCAGGCATCCGCAGGCGCAGTACCGGCAGGCGGCCCTCGGTGCGGTACGCGGCCCGCTGCTCCCCGGTCAGGTTGCGGTCGAAGTTGTCGTAGCCGAGCTTCGGGTCCCGTCCCGCGGCGCGGTGCCTCGCCTCGGTCTCTTCGTTCGTCGTGAACGACTCGTACAGGTGCCCACTGCTCAGCAGCTTGGCCACGACGCCGTCGTAGATCGCGCGCCGCTCGCTCTGCCGGTACGGCGCATACGGGCCGCCGACCTCGGGACCCTCGTCCCAGTCCATGCCCAGCCAGCGCAGCGCGTCGAGCAGGAGTTGGTAGGACTCCTCGGAATCGCGCGCCGCGTCGGTGTCCTCGACGCGGAACACGAAGGTGCCGCCGGTGTGCCGCGCGTAGGCCCAGTTGAACAGACAGGTCCGGATCAGGCCGACGTGCGGGTTGCCGGTCGGTGACGGGCAGAAGCGCACCCGGACCGGCGACGTCACGCCGCCACCACCGGGTTCGTGAGTGTGCCGACGCCCTCGATCTCGACGCTCACCGAGTCGCCGGCGACGATCGGCCCGACGCCGGCCGGCGTCCCGGTGAGGATCACGTCGCCGGGAAGCAGCGTCATGATCGCTGAGATGAACGCGATCTGCGTGGGCAGGTCGTGAATCATCTGGCTGGTGCGGCCGTCCTGCTTCACCTCACCGTTGACGCGAGTGACGACGCGGAGGTCCGACGCGTCCAGGACGGTCTCGACCCATGGGCCGAGCGGGCAGAACGAGTCGTAGCCCTTCGCGCGGGTGAACTGGACGTCGGCGCGCTGCTGGTCGCGGGCGGTGACGTCGTTGGCGGCCGCGTAGCCGAACACATGCCGCAAGGCGTTCTCGGGCGCGACGTTGCGGGCCGGCGTCCCAATGACGACCGCGAGTTCGCCCTCGTAGTGGACCTCGGTGCTCGACGCCGGCAGCCGGATCGCGTCGCCCTCGCCGATCACCGCCGTCGACGGCTTGATGAAGATCAACGGCGTGGTGGGGGCAGCGCCGCCCATCTCCTTCGCGTGATCGGCATAGTTCCGGCCCATGGCGACCACTTTGCTGGGCAAGAAGGGCGAGAGCAGCCGGACGTCGGGCAGCGCCCACCTGTCACCGGTGAACGCGATCGGTCCGAACGGATGGCCGTCGATCGCGGCGACCGTCAGGGACTCGGCCGGCGCTCCGAGCGGCCCCTCGACGGTTCCCCAGGCGACGCCGGCCTCCGCAGAGGCTGAACCAGGATGGACGAAGCGGGCGATGCGCACGATGCTCCACGCTACCGGGCGGGGTCCGTCGCCGGATCGGTGCGTCGGTCGTCCATAATCGAGCGCGTGACGTCCCCGATGTCGAACATCTCGGTCGAGAAGCGCAGGCAACTGGCTGCGACCCTCGGGCTCTTCTCCGTGCTGTTCATCGCCGTCGGCGCGGTGGCCGCGACCGGCGCTGCGACCGCCGTCGTGAAGTCCTTCGTCGTCATCGCCCTGCTGGTAGCGGTCCTGCTCGCCCTGATGGCATGGGGCGTGGCGCGGTCGGTGAAGATCGACCTCGCCGACCAGCGCCTCGACGCCGTCATAGACCAGGCCGTCCAGGCCCAGGGCGGCTCGATGTGCAGCTGTGGGCACGAGCACGACCCGGACGAGTTGCATGTCACAGACGACCCGTGCGAGAAGGACGGCCGCGGCCACGACTGCACGCACTCCTGCGACACCTGCGTGCTCGCCCGGATGCGTCCGGGCGCCGACACGCAGGCTCGGCGCCCTCGCCCAGGCCCGCGCCGCCCCTCGCCCACGAAGGGCCCGAGCGAAGTGAGCGGTCCTTGAGGAGATCCGCCTCGGCCGGTCATTTCATGTGGAGCAAGCCGTACCGAACGGCGTCGTGCAACGCCAGCCAGGACGCCTCGATGACGTTGCCGTGCACGCCGACGGTCGTCCATTCGCGCTCGTGGTCGGTCGTCTCGATCAGGACGCGCGTCACGGCGTCGGAACCGTGCTTGCCGGGCATGATCCGCACCTTGTAGTCGGTCAGCTCCATCTTGGCCAGCTGCGGGAATGCCCGCTCCAGCGCCTTGCGCAGCGCCCGGTCGAGCGCGTTGACTGGGCCGTTGCCCTCTTCGGTCGAGATCACCCGTACCCCGGCCGCCTGCAGCTTGACGGTCGCCTCGCTGATCATCGTGCCGTCCTCGCGCCGGTCGATGATGACGCGATAGGACTCGAGGGTGAAGGGCTCCGGCAGGTCCGCGCCCGCCAGCTCGTCGCGCAGCAGCAGTTCGAACGACGCGTCGGCGGCCTCGTACGACCACCCCGCGGCCTCGCGTTCCTTGATCCGATCCACAACGCTGCCGACGACCTCGGGCCGGTCGGTGACATCGACCCCCAACTCCTTGGACTTCAGCTCGATCGAGGCCCGACCGGCCATCTCGGTGACCAGGATCCGCTGGTCGTTGCCGACGATCGTCGGGTCTAGGTGGTTGTACAGCTCCGGCGCGACCTTGATCGCCGAGGCGTGCAGGCCGGCCTTGTGCGCGAACGCGGACGCCCCGACATAGGGCGCGTGCGCGTCCGGTGCGAGGTTGGCGATCTCGGCGACGGCGTGGGCGACGCGCATCATCTCTTGAAGGCAGCCGTCGGGTAGGACGTCGAGACCCATCTTCGTCACCAGTCCGCCGATGACGGAAAAGATGTTGGCGTTGCCGGCGCGCTCGCCGTAGCCGTTGGCGGTGCCTTGGACGTGTGTCGCGCCGGCATCCACTGCGGCCAGGGTGTTGGCCACTGCGCAACCCGTGTCGTCCTGGGTGTGGATACCGAGCCGGATGCCGGCGCGACCGACCACATCCGACACGACGTCGTGCACTCCCATCGGGAGCATGCCGCCGTTCGTGTCGCAGAGAACCCCGACGTCGGCGCCGGCCGAAGCCGCTGCGTCGAGGACCCGGATCCCGTAGTCGGGCTCGTGCTTGTAGCCGTCGAAGAAGTGTTCGCAGTCGACGAAGACCCGTCGGCCGTCAGCGCGGAGAAAGGCGACGGTGTCGCGCACCATCGCCAGGTTCTCCTCGAGGGTGGTCCGCAGCGCGCGCTCGACGTGCCACACATCGGACTTCGCGACGAGGGTGACGACCGGCGCCTGCGACTCGAGCAGGGCGCGTACCTGGCGGTCGTCCTCGACCCGGACCCCGGCCTTGCGCGTGGCGCCGAAGGCGACGAGGACGGCGTGCTGCAGGACCAGTTCCCCCGATGCCGCCCGGGCGAAGAACTCGGTGTCCTTGGGCATCGCTCCCGGCCAGCCGCCCTCGATGAAGCCCACGCCCACTTGGTCAAGCAGCCGGGCGACGGCCAACTTGTCGGTGACGGAGTAGGTGATGCCCTCGCGCTGGGCCCCGTCGCGCAGCGTCGTGTCGAAGACGTGGAACTCGTCGGTCTGCATCGGTCATCCTTGCCGTCGGAGTGGGACGTCGAAGTCAAAACAAAAGACCCCCCGCGAATGCGGAGGGTCTGCGCGTCGGTGGCTGGCTGGGTACCGACGCGCTAACTGATAATGAGCGAGCTGAGGTTCACGGGGCCGAGTGTGCCACACGTCGTCGTGACGTGCACGCGCTGCGCCGCTCAGGTGATCCGGGCCGCCGAGCCGCAAGCACCGGCGCCGCGACAGGTCTCGAGGCGGTGGAGGGCCTGCTGGAATGGCGCGAGCCGACGCGCGGACACGGTCGGGACCAGATTGTGCAGCTCGGCCGGGTCCGTGCGGAGGTCGTAATACTCGCGTTCGCCCGTGGCGTACTCGACGTACAGCGACGTGGCTGTCCGGATCGCCTCGTAGCTGGGTGGGTCCCCGGCTCGGCGCGGCTGTACATCGGGGTCGCCCGGCCCGACCGTGGGCCCGTGGTGTTCGACGAGCACGGCCTGCTGCCAGTCGGCGGGCGGCCCCTGCCCGTGCAGCAACGGCACCAGGCTCCGGCCGTCCCGAAGGCCGGTCGGCTGTGCCCCGGCAAGGTCCTCGAACGTCGGCGCGAGGTCGATGCTCGACGTCATCGCCGTGACCGTGCGCCCCGCCGGAACGCCAGGCCCGGCGACGATGAGCGGGACTCGGATATCGGTGTCGAACGCGGTCTGCTTCCCGGGCAACAGCCGGTGCTCGCCCATGTGGAACCCGTTGTCGGAGCTGAACACGAAGTAGGTGTTGTCGGCCAGGCCCTTGGCCTGCAGTTGCCGGCGGAGCGCGCCGACCATGGCGTCAACGGCCTGCACGGATCGGACCCGCTGCCGGAACATCTCGTCGATGTGCCGCTGATCCAGTGGCGAGAGTGGTGGCATTGCCGCCAGCCAGCGCGGGGCAGCGGTGGGTGTCCGATCGAATGCGCGCGAGCGCGGCGCAGTCAGGTGCGGAAAGCCGCGGGCGTCGCGTGGGGCCGGGGTCGCGGGAAGGTGCGGGGCGAACGTCGCAACCTCGAGCGCGAACGGGCGCTTTCGGCTGACCGCGCCGTCGACGAATCGAGCCGCCTTGGCGCTCAGCACGTCGGTAAGGTAGTCGCTCGGGCGGTGGCCGTACCGATGCAGGTCGCCATTCTCGTTGAGCTGATAGTCGAACTCGCCATAACCATTGCCGGCGACGTCCCACTCGTCCCAGCCGATCGGCTGACGGTCCTCGGGCAGGTACTGGTTCAGATACTTGCCCATCATCCCGGTGCGATAGCCCGAGTGGTGCAGCGCTACTGCGAAGCTCTTCTGCGGATCACCGTGGTCGTTGTAGGCGTGATATCCGCCGTCCCGGCCGTGATTCGTGAAGACGCCGTTGTTGTGCGGGAACTGGCCGGTGAAGATCGCGGACCGGGACGGGCAGCACAGCGAGTCGACGACGAAGTAGTTCGTGAAGGAGGTGCCCTGCTTCGCCAACGCGGCGACGTTCGGCATGTAGCGCAGCAGGTTCGTCGACAGGTCGTCGGTGAGCACGAACACGATGTTCGGGACCGTCCCGGCCGGGGGTGGCGGCGGGGTCGACTGCTGCGGACGCCCCGGCCCCGAGGCGCTGCACGCAGCCACGAGCAGCCCGCAGGCCAACACGACGAACTGCAGTACCGACGGCGTGCGGCGCGAGCGAGTCGTGCTCATCGCGCCGTCAACTGACCGCCTTGGCGAGGCGCTCCCCGATCTCGCTGGTCGACCCCGGCTGGCGCGCGTCGCGCGTGGAGAGGTCGTCTGCGACTGCCTTCTCGACCCGCGCGGCCGCGTCGGCCTGGCCGACGTGGGCGAGCAGCATCGACACCGAGAGGACCGCCGCAGTCGGGTCGGCCTTGCCCTGCCCGGCGATGTCGGGCGCCGAGCCGTGCACGGGCTCGAACATCGAGGGGTTGGTGTGGCTGACGTCGAGGTTGCCGCTGGCGGCGAGCCCGATCCCCCCGGCGATTGCGGCCGCGAGGTCGGTGATGATGTCGCCGAAGAGGTTGTCAGTGACGATGACGTCGTAGCGACCGGGGTCGGTCACCAGGTAGATCGTGGCGGCGTCGACGTGGTTGTAGGCGACCGTGACATCCGGGAACTCCTCAGCCACTCGGGCGACGGTGCGGAACCAGAGATCGCCGGCGTTGGTGAGGACGTTGTTCTTGTGCACGAGCGTCAGGTGCTTGCGCGGACGCGCCGCCGCGCGCCCGAAGGCGTCCCGCACCACGCGCTCGACCCCGTACGCGGTGTTGACGCTGACCTCGGTGGCGATCTCGTGCGGGGTGCCCTTGCGCAGCACGCCGCCGTTGCCGGCATAGGGGCCCTCGGTGCCTTCGCGGATGACGACGAAGTCGATCGACGGTTCGCCGGCCAGCGGCGTGGCGACACCGGGATAGAGCTTGGCCGGGCGCAGGTTCACGTGATGGTCGAGTTCGAAGCGCAGCCGGAGCAGGAGCCCGCGCTCAAGCACGCCGGACGGGACGGTCGGGTCGCCGACCGCGCCGAGCAGGATCGCGTCGTGCCCGCGGATCTCGTCGAGGACGGAATCAGGCAGGACCTCGCCGGTGCGGTGCCATCGAGCCGCGCCCAAGTCGTACTGCGTCGCCTCGACGTT
>JAVHVH010000051.1:0-7698 GCA_032160665.1 Pseudonocardiales bacterium | reverse complement strand
CGCACCGGCGTTGCGGCGATGGCACTCGGGATCATCGAGGAGTGCGTCGACCAGTGCGTGCGGTACGCGAAGGAACGAGTGCAGTTCGGCCGGCCGATCGCCGACTACCAGCTCGTCCAGCTGAAGCTCGCCAACATGGAAATCGCCCGCGTCAACGTGCAGAACATGGTGTTCCGGACACTGGAAATGGCGAAGGACGGCAAGCAGCCGACGCTCGCCGAGGCGTCGGCGATGAAGGTGTACTCGTCGCAGGCCGCCACCGACGTGGCGATGGAGGCTGTGCAGTTGTTCGGCGGCAACGGATACATGTCGGAGTACCCGGTCGAGCAGCTCGCCCGTGACGCGAAGTCGCTGATGATCTACGCCGGCAGCAACGAGGTGCAGGTGACCCACGTGGCGAAGGGCCTGCTCGGTCGCTGAAGGTCAGGCCCGAGTAGCAGCCGTGGCCTTCGCGATCGCCCGGACCACGCGCTCGTTCGACGGGAACAACGCCCGCAGGCCCTCGCGGGCCCGCCGCCAGCGAGCGCTGCGTTGCCGCGGCGGCAGGTGCCACACCGAGATCATCAGCCCGCGCATCGTGTCCATCGCCGTGAACACCGCGTCCAACAGGTCGGCGTCGGCGAAAGCGCCGTCCGTCGCGCTCCCGCTGCGTTCGGCGACCTCGCGCAGGCTCGAGAGCAGCACCGGCTCAACGGTGGCGACGTGCGCGCGCAGCTCCTCGTCCGTTCGGGCCGCAACCCAGAGCTCGACCGTGGCCGTGAACGTGGGTCCCTTGTGCATGTCCCACAGCACGTCGAGCAGCTCGCCGACCGGGTCGTCGGCGTCGGCCACCCGCGCGATCTGACTCCAGCCGAACTCGGCACTTCGGGTCGCGAGATGCGTGACGGCGGCGGTGACCAGGTCGTCCTTGGTGCGGTAGTGGTGCACCTGCGCACCGCGGGTCACACCGGCCCGCTCCGCGATGCGGGTGACGGTGGTACCGGCGTAGCCATAGTCGACGAGGCAATCGATTGTGGCGTCCAGCAACCGCTCACGCATCGCCGAGCTGCGCTCGTCCTGGGTGCGACGAGCCCGACCGTCGACAGGCATCTCGCGATCGTACATACATTGACGCTTGTATGTAATGGCGGACGTTTCGCTCCGCAGTAACGGAAGCTCCTTCTCGTCGTTAGGGATATGAGGATCAATCCGATCAAGCAAAATAGAACAGGTTCCACGGGGGACCGACCAGACTGTTGTTAGGCAGAAGCGATGTTCTGGGAGCTTCACGCCGCAGGATGTCTGCGCGCAACAGTGTGATCAAAGGGGCGGGGAATGCGGAAATCCACAAGGTTCACGGCGGTACTGGGCGTATGCGCGACAGTAACCGCGACGGTCGTCGGCGGCTCGGGCGCAGGGGCGGCGGTCTCGACGGGCTATTCATTCGTCGGTTGGGCGGGCGGCTCGCTCGTGCGCGCGGCGAACAACACGGTGACATCCGATCTCACCGCGGCGTCCTCGATCAACAACGAGGGTCTGGTCTCCGACAGCAACAGCGCGGCGTCGGTCACCGTCGCCAACCTTCTCGACACCGGTGCCGCTGTGACGTCGACGAAGTCGGTCGCGGTTCCGGGCGGCTATAGCGTCATATCCGAGGCCAAGACCGCGCACGTGAGCGCCCTCGGCGGCCTGATCACCGCCGATGCGATCGACACGATCTCGACGGCCACGGTGGTCAACAATGTGGCGTCGCACTCGGTCAAGAGCACGTTCCTCAATCTCAAGGTCGGTTCGACCCACGTGCCGGTCAACGTGGCACCCAACACGATCATCCGAATCCCCAACATCGCGACGGTGGCGCTCAACTACGAGCTCTCCTTCGCCCAGGCCAACAAGTCGTTCAACATCGGCATCGGTGCGTACGTCAGCCTGCTCAAGCCGCGCGGCGAGAACGCGATCGGCGCCGAACTCGCGATCAGCCCGACGTACGCGGCGCTCGGCCCGGTGACCGTGCCGCCGTCCGGCCACTTCCTCTACGCCAACGCGTACGGGACGAGCGTCAACGTCAAGGTCGGTTCGCTCGCCGGCATCCAGTCCGACCCCACCGCGCCGATCACGATGGCGGCGGCCGGCACCGACGGTCAGACCGTGACGAGCCAGATCGCCGGTGTCCACCTCGACCCGGCGGCCTCCGTCGGAGCGATCACCGACAGTATCTACGGGACGAACACGAGCACGGCCTATGACGGACGCGCCGGATCCCGGATCGGCGCGGTGAACCTCTTCAATGGGCTCATCAGGGCGGATGTAATCGGCAGCTTTGCTCGGGTACAAGGCCTGGCTTCCACCACCACGCCTACCGTCACGGGCGGCAGCACGTTGCTGAACCTGTTCATCAACGGCAAGCCGATCTCGGTGAACACGTCGAAGAACACGACGATCAACCTGCTGAACATCGCAACGGTGACGATCAACCAGCAGATCCGACCCAACAACCGCTCGATGATCGTCCGTGCGTTGGACATCAAGCTCACCACAGCTGCGTACGGCTTCCCGGTCGGCGCGGAGATCCAGGTGGCTGTCACCCGAGTCTCGGTGTCCTGAGTCTGATGGTTTAGCCCCACGCAACAACGGCACTGGCCGCGGACCTCGAGTCCGCGGCCAGTGGTGTTTGCCGGTCCGCCCGGGCGGCTCGATAGGTTGTGCCAGTCAGGGGCGGTAGCTCAGCTGGTTAGAGCAGGGGACTCATAATCCCTGGGCCGTCGGTTCGAGTCCGACCCGCCCCACCCGCCCCACACCCGGCCGACAGCCCGCGCCCCACCCGCGCCACGTTCTGTCCGGTCAGATCGCGCAGGCCTCGCCGACCGTTCGACGTCGGCGGGAGCCCGCGTCGGTGCCGTCGTGCACGGACCGGGCGGACCGGGCGCACCGGGCCCATGCATGCGCGGTCGTCGCGGTGCTGTCTTCGCCGGCGACCTGGCAGGTCACAGCGGGCCGGCTCACTCTTACCGCAGCCGCCGCCCGGACGCTCACGTACGCGGCCGTCACCAGCTGAGCGCCGCCCGTCTCGCGGGGCATGTGTCCGCAGCTCCCGGATCAGCTGTACCGCGCGGCGAGGGACCGGCCGCCGGGCGATGCTGCCGTGGTGTACGAGCCGACGGCCTCGCAGGACGGGCCGGCCCAGCAACTGACGCCCTGGAAGTAGTTGGCGACGCCAGGATTTGGGGTGGACAGGGTGGCCCAGCCGGCGGCGGTGTGCTTGACGGCCAGCGTGCGCTGCCCGGCTCCGCCGGCGGCGATGCATGTTGACGCGGAAACGCAGCTGACGCCGCTGAGGTACGAAGTGTTGGACGCGGTGAATGTCCGCGTCGACCAGGACGTGCCGTTGTAATGTTCGGCGAACGCGTTTTCGACATTGCGGTCCGCCGTGTAGGTCTCACCCACCGCGTAGCAGCTGGTGGTCGAGGTGCACGAGATGGCCCGGAAGGTGTTCCATGCCCGCGGGCTCGGCGTGGGCAGCCGGTTCCAGGTGCTTGCGCCGCGCCAGCGCTCGACGAGCGTCTTGTTTTCCGCTGTGCCGGCGGCGTAGCAGTTCGAGCCGCTAGTGCACGACGCGTCTGTGAAGTAGTTGCCGGCCGGCCCCGCGCTCGGATTCGGTGAGGTCAGCCGCGCCCAGCTGGTGCCGTTGTAGTGGTAGGCCAAGGTGTGAAACGGAGTTCCGGAGCCATTGGAGGTGCCGCCGACGGCCAGGCAACTCGTGCTGGTTCCGCAGTCGACTCCGTCGAGGGTTGCGTACTGCTGCGCGGCGGGCACCGAAAGCGCCACGGACGTCCAGCCGGTGCCATTCCATCGCAGCAGCACCGGAAGCCGGTGCCCGGTGCTCAGGGCAACACGCTGACCGACCGCGAAGCACTTGCTCGACGACACGCAACCAACGTCATGCAACCCTGCGTCGGTGCTTGGGCTCACGGTCTGCCACGACGACCCGTTCCATCGGGCAGCGAACCCGCGAATGCTGTTGGCGGAATTGACTCCGGATCCCACCGCCATGCACCACGCCGCGGAGACGCAATCCACGTCGACCAGCACGTCTTGTTGAGGGAACGGGTTCGGGCTGGCCTGCCTGGACCATGTGGCGGCCGACGCTGGACTCGCCGCCCAGAAGAAGATGGCCAACCACACCATCACCAGTGAGAGAAACGGCCGAGTGCGTCGAGAACCGTGCGTACCATGCATGGCTGTCCCTAACGATCATGAAATCAAGGCGGGTCCGCCCTCCCACGAACTCGGCACCCAGCCGACGTGAACAGAAGTGTGCGGAGTCGCTCGGACGATTGTTTCGTCAGGTCAATTGAGTCGTTCTCCTTCGACCCGGACTACCTGCGGTCGGCGACCGTCATGACGTAGATGCAAACCGGTGCTGGCGTTTCAGCGACCGACGCCGGTCCCGCGCACAGATTGCTCGACTGGGAGATCGCGATGCCGGAAGGTGAGGGCGAACCCTCTTTGGCTGCAGCCGACACGCTAACGTCGCCACGCGCCGGACGCCTCATCCGTTTGGACGATTTCGCCTACGTTCGCCGCATCCGCCGCTGGGAGCCTCACGCTTGCGACTGCCCGGCGCCCGCACCTCCTGCAGGATCGCCTTTGATCTTGTCTAGACCTTCGATGAAACAGTGCCGTACTCCTCTTGAAAAACGCGAAGTGCCCGGCGCCGCCAATTCGGGAACGCCTTCCCTCGATAACACCATCTCGGCGTGCGCATCGAAGCATTCGCGCCGTTCAATCGATGATTCTCGTTGAATGCGCTGGGTTACCGCTCGGGCAGGCCCACCTGTGGGCGCGCGTCGTGCCAAGCGGATGCATTCGTTATTACGTTTATAGCTGGCAAGATCGAGAATGGCGACCTAGCCCGATAGTACGTATGAGACCTTCACCCGACGCTTCGCATTATGGAGACTACGGCGGTTCGCAAGCGACCCATCAGGTGTGCGGTCATGCCCGCCAAGCGCGCGTCCCGTCCGGGCTCAGGGCCAGGTCACCTGGATGCCCCCATGGGGGGTTCACTGCGCACCCGAGGTGCGTCGTTCCTCCTGCAGGCCAAGACCGACAGCTGAAGAGCCGCGCAAGGCCTAGCGCGAGCGACCTCGACCCGGACGCGAAATCCCAATGGGGAGCCTGCGCGGCCCTCGGGAATGCGCGGGTTGGCGCCGAATACCTTAACCCGAGCGGGACCAAGGGCCTGATAGGCCCTGGGACGTTCGTCCTGAATACGTGCAGTTGTAACTGGCCGTAATCGGCGATTACAGCGAACATGAGCGGAAACTCCTGCAATATGGACATTCGGGGTATGTGCAACCTGATGAGCGGCTTGACGGCATATAAATTCTGGGTCAAGATTCGCTCGCTAACCGGCACCGGGGGCGCTGAATACTCAGCGAGGTTAGGTCTATTTCGGATACCCCCAAACACACTTCTCTTGGGGGATACGTCATGCGCAAATTCAGCAGGAAGAACTACATCGCCGCCGGAGCGGCCGCGGTCATCGTCGCCGCCGGTGCCGGCACCGCCCTCGCGTACTGGACCAGCACCGGCTCCGGCACGGGCTCGGCGACGACCGGCACCAGCAGCAACTTCACCGTTCTCATCGACTCGACCACCCTGGCCGATCTCACGCCCGGCGGCCCGACCGACGTTGTGGCCTTCCACGTCACCAATCCGAGCACCGGCCACCAGAAATTCACCAGCGCACTCGCATCCGTCGTCGACACCTCGAACTCGGGCTGCACCGCTGCCGACTTCGCGATCACGGCTACCACTGCCGCCTACGGCAACCTAGACCCGAGCGCGACGGTCGCTGGCTCGTTCAAGCTGCAGATGATCGACACCGGCGTCGGCCAGGACGCGTGCAAGGGAGTCACGGTCCACCTGAAGGTCGACGTCAGCTGACCCGGTTCGTCGTATGACCTGTTGATCCAGTCCGTGTTCGACACCGAGGGGCAGCCATGAGGATTATGACGAAGCGAGCTTCGCTCGTACTCGTCGGCCTTGTGCTGCTCCTCGGCGTCGGCGCGTCCGTGTATGCGGCGGCACCGCAGGCGGACTTCTCGCTAACGCTCAGCCCGTCGAGCGTATCGACCACAGCCGGCGGCACCGCGGCGTACTCAGTCACGGTGAACGGGTCGAACGGCTTCAAGAGCCCCGTCACGCTGTCGGTTTCCGGCCTACCCGTGACCACGACAGCGACCTTCTCGGCCAACCCGGTCACGAACACCACCAGCGCGATCACCTTGCACACGTCGTCCTCGACGGCGACCGGCAGCTATGCCGTGACGATCACCGGCATCAGCGGGTCGCTCAGTCACTCCGTGCCCGCGAGCCTCACCGTGACCGCGCCGCCGTCGAAGTTTTCGCTCACCGTGAGCCCGACGAGCATCAACGCCCCGGCCGGCACCGTCGCGGCATACACCGTGACGGTCACACGTACCAATTTCACCGGTGCGATCACCTTCTCGGTCACCGGTGCACCCGCGAGCGCGGGCGTGAGCTTCACGCCCGCCTCGACCACGGGGAACACGACGTCGCTGCAGGTCTCGACCTCAGCGACGACGACGCTCGGCTCGTACACCCTGAGCATCGCCGGCGGGTCGGGGGGCACCTCGGCCAGCACAACCGCGCAGCTCACGGTGTCGGGTTCTCAGGGGGGCACCCCGTTCACGATCGCCGGCACGCTCGACCGCTCGCTCGCACCAGGCGTCACCGGCTTGCTGAATCTGTCCTTGACGAACCCGAACAACCAGTCGCTCAGCGTCAGCAACCTGACCGTCGCGATCACTGCCACGAACAAGTCCGGCTGCGCGGTGAGCGGCAACTTCTCGGCGGTGCAGTTCAGCGGGACCTACCCCCTGACCGTGCCGGCCAACTCGACCCGGACGCTGTCGCAGCTGACCGCGCAAAGCACCTGGCCGAAGATCACGATGAACAACCTGTCGGTCAACCAGGACGCCTGCAAGAGCGCCGCTCTCGTGCTGTCCTACTCCGGAACCGGGCAGGGCGGCTGATGACCGAGCACCGGGCAAGCAAAGCCACGCGCCGCGGCCGCTTTTCGATGCGACGTCTTCTCATCGGCCTTCTCGCGTTCGCGGCGGCGGTGGGGACGACCGGCGGACTCGCGTTGGCGTACTGGACCTCATCGGGATCCGGAACCGCGACCGCAACCACCGGCAACCTCACCGCACCCCAAGGCGTGACCGGCAGCTCGACCGCCGGCACCGGGACCGTGTCCGTGTCATGGACCGCCTCGACCGGCACGAGTGCACCGAGGTACTACATCACGCGTACCGATTCGAGCAACGTCAGCTCACCGGCGTGCGGGACGAGCTCGGCCAGCACGACGAACAACACCACATGCAGCGACTCGACAGTCCCGCTCGGCACATACACCTACCGGGTCATCGCGGTCTATCACAATTGGACAACACCGTCCGCGCCGAGCTCCGCGGTCACGGTTGCCCGGGCGAGCCAAACGATCACCTTCACCTCAACGCCTGGCGCCCCGACCCTCGGGGGCAGCTACACCGTCACCGCCACCGGGGGCGACTCCGGCAACCCCGTCACGTTCGGCACGACGACACCGGCGGCCTGCACGGTCAGCGGAAGCGTCGTCTCCTTCGTCCACGCCGGCAGCTGCACCGTCACCGCGGACCAGGCCGCCAGCAC
>JAVHVH010000040.1:0-4432 GCA_032160665.1 Pseudonocardiales bacterium | reverse complement strand
GACCTGTTCAGCGACGGCGGCGCTGCGCGCTGCGTGATGGGAACGTTTCGCGCGATGTTCGCCGGCCACGGCAAGCCGTTCGCCGACATCGAGGCGGCGCGGACGTTCGTGCACGGTCATCGGGACTGCACGGGCAAAGTGGGGATCATCGGCTTCTGCATGGGCGGCGGCTTCGCCCTCGTCGCCGCGAACCGCGGTTTCGATGCGTCGGCGGTCAACTACGGCCAGCCGCCACGAAACCTCGAGAGCGCGCTGTCCGGGGCCTGCCCCGTCGTTGCCAGCTACGGCGCCAAGGACGTGACGCTGCGCGGCGCAGCTCGCAAGCTGGAGCGGACGCTCACCGGCCTCGGGATCCCGCACGACGTCAAGGAGTACCCGACGGCCGGACACGCCTTCCTCAACGACGCGTACTACGGACCGCGGCCAGTGCAGCAGCTGCAGCGCATCGCACACCTCGGCCCGGACCCGGTCGCCGCCCCCGACGCCTGGAAACGGATCGAGGCCTTCTTCGCCGAGCACCTGGCCGGCTGAGCCGCCGCGAACAGAACGGCCCGGATCGCCGCGCTGCGATCCGGGCCGTGGCTCGGGAAATCAGGATTGCGAGTGGTACGCCTCGAGGATCTGCGCCGGAATGCGCCCCTTCTCGCCGATCTTGTGACCGTTCTTTCGGGCCCACTCGCGAATTGCCTGCGTCTGCTCGCGGTCGCCACGGACGCCGCGTCCGCGCCGGGACGGGCCGGACGGCCGGCCACCGCCACGCGAGGAACGGCGCGCGTTCCCGACGTACTGCGCGAGCGCATCGCGCAGTTTAGCCGCGTTCTTCGCGGACAGGTCGATTTCATACGTTGTGCCGTCGAGACCGAAACTCACGGTCTCGTCAGCAGCGCCTTGGTCCAGATCGTCGATGAGCTGAACGATGTGCTTCTGCGCCATTGCTGCGACCATTTCTTTCCGAAGGGAACTGACAACGGTAAACACTACTCCAGCGGCGACCGCTGGGGAGTACACCTTGTGGATGCAGCGGAGAAAAGTTACAACGGCTTGAGCAACGGGAACAGGATCGTGTCGCGAATTCCCCGGCCGGTGAGGATCATGATCAGCCGATCCACGCCCAGGCCCATTCCACCGGTGGGCGGCATGCCGTATTCGAGGGCCCGCAGGAATTCCTCGTCCAACTCCATCGCCTCGGGGTCGCCCTTAGCCGCGGCGACCGACTGCTCGACCAGGCGGCGGCGCTGTTCGACCGGGTCGACCAATTCCGAATAGGCGGGCGCGATCTCGACGCCATCGATGACGAGGTCCCACGCCTCGGCCAGCCGCGGGTCGTCGCGATGCGGGCGGGCCAGCGGCCGGACGTCGACCGGGTAGTCCTTCACGAATGTCGGCTGCACCAGAGCGTGCTCGACGAGCTTCTCGTAGAGCTCGAGCACGATCTCCCCCGCGGTCCAGTCGGGCTTGAGCGCCACATTCACCCGCTGGGCGTGGCCGCGGAGGGACTCCGCGGTCGTGTCCGGCGTGATCTGTTCGCCGACCGCCTCGGACACCAGGTCATGGATGGTCACCGCGCGCCACTCGCCGGCGAGGTCGATCTCGGTGCCGTCGGAGGTCACCGGCGTCTCGACGCCGACCGCCGCGGCGGCGTCGAGCACGAGGGTTCGCGTCAGCTGCGCCATCGTGTCGTAGTCGCCGTACGATTCGTAGGCTTCCAGCAGCGTGTATTCCGGAGAATGGCTCGAATCGACGCCTTCGTTGCGGAACACCGGACCGATCTCGTACACCTTCTCGATGCCACCGACGATGCAACGCTTCAAGTACAACTCGGTCGCTATCCGCAGCGACATGTCCAGATCGAAGGCATTCAGATGCGTGTGAAAAGGTCTCGCTGCCGCGCCTCCGTGCACAGTCTGCAGTATCGGCGTCTCCACTTCGAGATAACCCTGCGTGTCCAATGTGGTACGCAACGAACGCAACACCGTAGCGCGCGCAAACACCATCTGCCGGGCTTCGGGACGCATGATCAGATCGACGTACCGTTGCCGGACCCGCGTCTCGTCGGAGAGTGGTTTGTGTGCCACTGGCAGCGGCCGCAGCGCTTTCGCGGTGATTCGCCATTCATCGGCGAGAACGGAAAGCTCGCCGCGCTTGGATGAGATGACTTCGCCGTGGACGAATACCAGATCACCGAGATCGACGTCGCCCTTCCACGCCGCCAGTGATTCCTCGCCGACGCGGTCGAGGGACAGCATGACCTGCAATTCTGCGTCACCTTCACGCAGCACGGCGAAGCAGAGCTTGCCGGTGTTGCGGATGAAGATCACCCGACCGGTCACGCCAACGTACTCGCCGGTCTCCGTGCCCGCCTCGAGGTCCGGGTGGGCGGCGCGGACCTCGCGCAACGTCGCGGTCCGGCCGACGCGGCGCGGGAACGGAGCGCGCTGCGGGTCCGCGATCAGGCGGTCGTACTTCTCGCGGCGTACCCGCAACTGCTCGGGCAGGTCGTCGACGTCATCCACGGCGACAAACCTAGTCGGGACGCCGCGGCGACTTGCGGGCGCGACTGACGAATGTCACCTGGCATCACCCCAGGATGTCCATTCCGGGCGCCTCGGGCATCGGGCAGTCTCAGTACGTGACCTCACATACGTCCGTCCAGACAACTCCCGGCATCCTGTTGACCGGGCTCACCAAGTCCTTCAAGAGTCCGCAGGGCCCGGTACGCGCCGTCCGCGGCATCGACATCTCGATCGCGCCCGGTGAGACCGTCGCACTGCTCGGGCCCAACGGGGCCGGAAAGTCCACCACGATCGACCTGCTGCTCGGCCTGGCCGAACCGGACGCCGGGAGCGTCAGCGTGTTCGGGATGACGCCGCAGAAGGCGATCGCGGCCGGCTCGATCGGCGCGATGCTGCAGGTCGGTGGCGTCGTCCAGTACCTCACCGTGCGCGAGCTGATCATCATGGTCGCGAGCCTGTACCCGGCGCCGCTCGACGCGGACGAGGTCCTCCACCTGACCGGCATCACCGATCTGGCGGAGCGTCGGACCACCACACTGTCGGGCGGGCAGACCCAGCGCCTGCGGTTCGCGATCGCCCTGGTCAGCAACCCGGACCTGCTGGTTCTCGACGAGCCCACGGTCGCCCTGGACGTGGAAGCACGGCGCGACTTCTGGGCGACGATGCGCACGTTCGCCGCCCGCGGCAAGACCGTCGTCTTCGCCACGCACTATCTCGAGGAGGCGGACGCCTTCGCCGACCGGATCATCCTGATGGCACACGGCCGCATCGTCGCCGACGGGCCGGCCACCGAGATCAAGGCGACCGTCGGCATGCGCACGATCCGGGCCACGCTTCCACACGCCGACCTGGATGCACTGGCCGCGCTGCCCGGCGTCACCCACGTCGACACCCGCGGCGAGGGCGTCGTCATCAATTGCTCGGACTCCGACGCGGCGCTGCGCGCCCTGCTGGCGGCGTTCCCGACGGCACGCGACATCGAGGTGCGCGGAGCCGGCCTGGAGGAGGCCTTCATGCACCTGACCGGCGAGGCCGACCTGGCCGAGGAGGCCGTCCGATGAACACCCTCACCTATACGCGCTACGAACTGCTCCGCACCGTGCGCAACCGGCAAGCGATGATCTTCACGGTGGTGTTCCCGATCGCCATGTACTTCCTGCTCGCCGGGCCGAAGAAGAGCGACCACAACTTCGGCGGCGACCGCACGCACCACACCGGGTTGTTCGCCCCGCAGTACTACATGGTCGGGCTGCTCGCGTTCGGCGCGATGGTGGCGGTGCTCTCCGGCGGCGCCCGGATCGCAGCCGAACGCACCATCGGGTGGAACCGGCAGCTGCGCCTCACCCCCCTGTCGGCCGCGGGCTACCTGCGCACGAAGATCGCGACCGGTTATCTGATGGCCGGGATGAGCATCGCTCTGCTCTACGCCTCGGGCATTGCCCTCGGCGTGCGGCTGCCGGTGGTGAGCTGGCTGCACATGACGCTTCTCGTGCTCGTCGCGCTGGTTCCGTTCGCGGCGTTGGGCATCGCTATGGGGCATCTGCTCAACGACGACGCGGCCGGGGCGGCCCTGGGTGTCGGGGCGTCGCTGTTCGCGTTCCTCGGCGGCACCTGGTTCCCGATCACCGGCAGCGGATTGTTCGTGGACTGCTGCCAGCTGTTGCCGTCCTACTGGCTGGTGCAAGCTGGACACGTCGGCCTCGGCGTAGGAGGCGATCCATGGGGCGCGAAGGGGTGGCTCGTGCTGGCGGCGTGGTCCGTCGCGAGCGGCGCGTTCGCCATGTGGGCGTACCGCCGGGACACGAAGCGTGCGTGAGACGACCGGATCCGACGAACCGGTGACGAAACCGTCAGCCGCCGACACGACGCAGACCGACCCCCAGCTCGGCGAGATCGCTCGCATGTTGGGGCGGCGGCTG
>JAVHVH010000032.1:0-3379 GCA_032160665.1 Pseudonocardiales bacterium | reverse complement strand
TCCTCGACCACACCGGCGTGCGCGTCTCCGTTGCTGACGTGCTCTGGCGTGAGATGCGCGCCGTCGCCGAGATCGACAGCCGGGAGTATCACCTCGGCGAGAAGCAATGGAAGGGCACGGGCCACCGACACAACCGGCTGACCACCGGCTGGCTCGCGCTGGAGCACTTCGCGCCATCGGAGATCCGCTCGCGCCGGATGGACTGGGCCCGCGACGTGGAGATCTGGCTGCGCGGACGGGCCCGGGAACTCGGCCTGCCGTACCGCCCGGGACGCGGGCCGATCCGCGCCGGTCCGGACGGGCCGCCTCCGCTCGTCCTTCCGCCGCCGACGCCACCTGCTGTTCGGCGTCCGCCGCCACCTCCTGGTGCCGGTGGTCCGCCGCGTCTTACCGGACCCAGGCGCCGCGGGACATGACACGGGACAGCGAGTACGCGTCGTCCAGGTGCACGAGGTCGGCATCGAGGCCCGCGACGATGGCTCCGCAGCGATCCGACAGGCCGAGAAGGCGCGCCGGCGTGCTCGCCGCGGCCGCCGCTGCGGCTTCGATCGGAAGGCCGACGTCGCGGACCAAACGGCGCACCGCCGCGTCCATCGTGAGCGTGCTCCCGGCCAACCGGAGCGAACCGGAGAGCCGGGCCTCGCCGTCCTGAACCACGACGTCGCGATCGCCCAGCGTGTAGCAGCCGTCGCCCGCGCCGGCCGCGCTCACGGCGTCGGTGATCAGGGCGACGCGATCTGGCCGGAGCTTCATGACCAGCCGAGTCATCGCGTCGTGCACGTGCACACCGTCGTTGATCAGCTCGACGACCACTCCCGCATCGAGAGCGGCCACCGCCGCACCCGGTTCGCGGTGCGACAGCGGACCCATGGCGTTGAACAGGTGCGTGGCCAAGGTCGCGCCGGAGCGGAACGCCGCCGACGCCTGCTCGAAGGTCGCGTCGGTGTGGCCGACCGCCGCCCCGACGCCGGCCGCGACCAGTTCCGCGATCAGCTCGAGTGCCCCGGGCAGCTCCGGTGCCACCGTCATCGTCCGCAGGTTCCCCTGCGCCGCGTCGAGCAGCTTCGCGAGAACGAGCAGGTCCGGATCCAGCAGGTGGGCGCGGTTCTGCGCACCGCTGCGGGCCGGCGCCAGGAACGGGCCCTCGAGGTGTGCCCCGATCACGTGCCCGCCCGCGACGAGGGCGTTGACCCATCCCAGCTGCTCGCACAGGGTGTCGACCGGTGCCGCCATCAGCGAGACGAGCAGGCGCGTCGTGCCGTGCTGCAGGTGGAACTGAGCCGCGCCGGCCATCGCTTCGGGAGACTTCGTGACGTCGAACCCGCCGCCGCCGTGAGTGTGCAGATCGATGAAACCGGGCAGCAACCAGCCGCCGCCGAGGTCCGCACCGGGCGCGGTCCCGCGCCCGAGGCCGGCGATGGGCGCTGTCCCGCGCCCGACGCCGACGATCCGGCCGTCATCGATCTCGACCCAACCCGGATCGAGCACACCTTCGGGCGTGACGACGCGGGCCCCGGACAGGACGCGTGGCGCGACGCCGGTCATCCCTTCACCGCTCCGGCCGTCAGCCCGGTCGAGATCCGGCTCTGGAACACCGCGAAGAGCACGACCACCGGCAGCGCGGTGAGCGTGGCCGCCGCCATGAGACCGCCGTAGTCGGCCCCGTGCGTGGGGCTGGATTGGAAGACCAGCAGGTAGACCATGGCCGTCTGCTTGTCGTTGTCGATGAGCAGCGTGTTCGCGAACACGAATTCGTTCCAGGCGAGGATCCAGCCGTAGACGCCGGTCGCGATCAGGCCCGGGGCCACGAGCGGCAGGATGATCTTGTAGAACGTCTGCCAGCGGTTGCAACCGTCGACCATCGCCGCCTCGTCCAGCTCCCGGGGGATGTTGGCAATGAACGTGCGCAGCGTCCACACGGTGTAGGGGGTGGTGAAGACGAGGTACGCGATGGCGATGCCGGGGATCGAGTTCTTCAGCTGGTAGTTGTCGAGCAGCAGGGACAGCGGGATCGTCAGGGCGATCAGCGGGATCATCTGGACGAGCAGCACGGCGATAACGAAGATCCGGCGGCCGGTGAAGCGGAAGCGCGCGATCGCGAGCGCGCCGAAGAAGCCGATGACGACGCTGACCAGGACGGCACTGAGGGTGATCACGACGCTGTTGCGGATGTCGTCGCGGAAGATCGGGTCGTCGAGTACCTCGCGGAACGCGCGCAGCGTGGGATGGTGCGGCCAGAACTGCGGCACCAGCTGGTTGATGTCCGAGCTGGTCTTGACCGAGGTGATCAACATCCAGTAGATCGGGAAGCCGAAGATCGCCGAGAGCAGCACCGCGAGCGCGTTCCACCCTCGCGTGGCCGACCGTCGGCTTCGCCCGCCAGCCGGTCGTGCCGGGCGCCGCTGGGGCACGATCCGGCGCTCGTCGGTGACGGTCGGGGCCGGCACGGTCGCTGTCACTTCTCGTCCCCGATCGCGAGCAACTGCCTGATATAGACGACGATCACGGCCAGGAGGCCGAGCATCATCAGGACGCCGATCGCGGAACCCACGTTGTAGTGGCTGCTGCCGACGCCGTTGGAATACATGTAGATGCCGAGCGTCTGATATCCGGGTTCCGGGTGCCCGTTGCGCATGAACCAGATCTGGTTGAACACGCCGAAGTCCCAGATCACGGACAGCGTCGCGAGGATCGCGATGAGCGGCCGCAGGAACGGCAACATGACGTGGCGGTAGACCTGCCAGGCGCTCGCCCCGTCGACGCGGGCGGCCTCGATCACCTCGGCCGGGATCTGACTGATACCGGCGTGCAGCGAGATCGCGAGCAGCGGAAGGGCGCCCCACACCACGACGAGCGTGACGACCGCGAGTCCTTGGTGCGGATCGGCGAACCAGTCGTGCCCGCGCATGTGCACGCCGGGGAGCTTGTCGAGCAGGTAGTTGACGGCGCCGTACTGGTTCGAGAAGAGCCAGTAGAAGATCTGCGTCGACACCGTCGAGGGAACGGCCCACACGAACAGCAGCGTCGCCGTCAGCAGCACGCGGGCCCACTTCGACACCCGGTTGAGCAGTTGCGCGATCGCCATGCCGATGAGCAGGCTCAGCACCACGTTGACCGCCGTGAAGACCAGCGTCCGGAACGCGACCGTCCAGAACGTCGAGTCGGTGAGCGTGTTGACGTAGTTGGTGAGCCCGGTGAAGGACGTCGTCCCGTTGCTGTGGAACAGCGCGTACTTGCCTGACTCCTGCTTCTGCAGCGAGAGCAGGATGATCTTGATCAACGGCCAGCCGGCGATCGTCACCAGGACGAGGACCACGGGCAGGATGAGCAGGTAGGGCAGACCGCCGGCGCGCATTCCCCCCGACCGGGGGGGGGGGGG
>JAVHVH010000252.1:0-63321 GCA_032160665.1 Pseudonocardiales bacterium | reverse complement strand
AGTTTCGGCGACCATAGCGAGAGGGAAACGCCCGGTCCCATCCCGAACCCGGAAGCTAAGCCTCTCAGCGCCGATGGTACTGCGCGGGCCACTGCGTGGGAGAGTAGGACGTCGCCGGACACACTTTTGGACGAGGGTCGTTCGGTTCGCCGAACGACCCTCGTCTTCTTTTTGTCAACGGGATGGATTGCGTTATGTCAGGGGCATCTGCACGCGAAGGCGGCTCTGCAGGGCGTCGGAATGTCGCGTCAACCGGCGGAGTGCCGCGGCGCGGCGGAGCCGGCGCAGGCAGGGCTGCACCAAGGACGGGCGGACAGGTCGCTCGAGACGATGGACAAACTCGCGGATCCGGACGCCGCAGCCCGGGCGTCGAACCCGGCCGTGGTCGCGGGGCCGGCGCCTCCGATCGCCGCGACGCCGGCCGCCGATCCGGCGAGGAACGTGGTTCGTCCCGTTCCGGCGCGCCAGATCGGTCTTCGGGTGCCGCAGGATCGACCGCCCGCACTGCGCGGCCGGCCTCCAGCTCGGACCGCCGGGGCCGGCCCGCCGCTGATGACCGCGGTGGGGCCCGGGGCGCCGCCGCCCGCGGACCGCATGCGCGGGGAACAGGTGCGCGAACCGGACAACCGCCCCGTCGTCGACGCGCGGACGCAGACGAGCCTTCCTCGAATCGTCGCGACGCCGCCCCCCGGCGTCGCGAGGATTCGGCCACTACACCGCGGGCTGGTGCCGGTCGGTCGACGAGCCGCGACGATCGGGGCGGCCGCGACCACGCCCCCAGGTCCGACCCTCGTCGCGGCGGGCCTGAGCGAGGCCCTGCTCGTTTCCGTCGCGACCGCGCTGGATCCGAGGACGCCGATCTGCGCGTACCGGATGTCGCCGGGCTTCCGCCGGTCCCCGAGGATGCCGACGTCTCGCTACTCGACCGTGCGGTGCGGGCCGAGCTGCGCTCATTGAGCAAGCCGAACGCTGAGGCGGTCGGTCGCCATCTCGTGGCCGCCGGTCAAGCGATCGACGTCGATCCGCAACGGGCGCTCGCCCACGCAAGGGCGGCCCGGGCTCGAGCCGCTCGTGTCGGGGCTGTGCGCGAGGCCGTCGGGGTCGCGGCATATCACGCTGGTGAGTGGGCCGAAGCGCTGACCGAACTCCGTACGGCCCGCCGAATCTCAGGCGATCCGCGCAATCTGCCGCTGATAGCAGACTGCGAGCGCGCGCTGGGCCGGCCCGCGCAGGCCGCCCGGATCCTGAGTGACCCCGACGTCGCCAAGCTTGACGCCGAAACCCGCACCGAGCTGTTGATCGTGGTCGCCGGGGCCCGCCGCGACGTCGGCCAGCTTGACGCTGCGCTGGCGGTGCTGTCCCGCGGCGGTTTGGATCGGAACCGTCCCACTCCTGGTTCAGCGCGACTCTGGTATGCCTACGCGGACGCACTCGTCGCCGCGGGTCGGACCGAAGAGGCGGCGGCGTGGTTCGCCGCGTCGGCCGCTCGTGATCCTGACGGCGAACTCGACTCCGCCGAACGCGCCGCTGCGTTGCTCTGAACCTCGTCGAAAACGGTTGCTTCTAGCACGAACAGGCGACGTGCACCGGGTCGGCCGTCCACAGCCCTGGCGTGTGTCCACAGGGCGTCGCTCGCGTCCTCTGTGAGTCGGCGCCGGTCTGCACCATGGCCGCATGAACACGCGTAACGAATTGGCGGAAGACGAGAACCGGATCCAGCTGCGCGGGCGCCTGGCCGAGGTCGCGACGTTTCGTGACCTGCCCAGCGGGGACGTGCTGGCGGTCTTCCGGGTAACCGTGGCTCGCCCGCCCGGTGCCCGCGCTCGGGTCGACAGCCTGGAATGCGCGACGGTCAAGCCCCGCGCGCGAAAGGCGCTCGAACGGGCACAGGCGGGTGATCGCATTGAAGTAGTCGGCAGCCTGCATCGCCGATTTTGGCGAACCCCGAGCGGTGCGGCCAGCCGCTATGCCGTGGACGCGGAAACCGTGCGGATCATGCGAGCTGGTCGACGAGGCGCCGCATCACGAGTCCGGACGCCGGCTTCGGCGTGAACAGGGTGGACTTCCGGGGCATCCGGGCGCCTGCGGCGGCGACAGCGGCCACGGCGGCCACTGGGGTCGGGCGCAACAGCACCGCGAGACCGGCACCGGCCTTCGCCTGTTGCATTGCCTCGTCGACGCTGTGGGCGTAGCCCACATGATCAACGTCGTCGGGAAGGTTCCAGGCACGCTCGATCAAGCCTCGGTGCACGACAGTCACGTCGAGCTCGGTCAGTGCCGGGACGTCTCCAGGTCGCGACGCGGCACCGGCCAGAGTCCCGCTCGGGTCGGTTACCACGAGCGAATCGGTGCCGTCGGTGATCACGACGGCAAACCCATCCGTGGCTCTTGCCGCAGCGAGCGCGTCGGTAGGGGTGCCGGCGATGTGCTGAGCCTGGGCCAAGCCGTCGAGGCGTCGCGTCGCCTCCGCGACCGACAGGTCAGGAATGACTCGATGAATCGCATGCACCTGCGGTCCGTACTCGGTGGAGTCGACCACCAGGCCGAGACCGCGGTCCCAAGGGCCTGGGCCGTCCTGGGCCGCGCGCTGGCGTTGCCGTTCCCGGTAGGTCGCGTAGCGGTGGTGTCCGTCTGCGATCAAGGCCCGTCTCGTGCCAAGGTCGCCCGCGACGGTCGCCAGCGCATCGGCGTCGACCACTGCCCACAACCGATGAGTGATGCCATCCGGTGTGTGCGCCTGGGCGACCGGTGCCATGTCATCCACCGTGCGCAGCAGCTCCGAGGCCGGGCCGCCGCCGTCATAGACCAGGTAGATGGGTTCGAGATCCGTGCCGGTCGCGGTCATGACCTCGAGTCGGTCGGCTACCGGCCCGGCCATCGTGTTCTCGTGCGGAAGGATCACGCCCTCCTCCGGCGCGCGGAGTTCGACCGCGCCGAGCAGTCCGCGGGTGGCAGCACCGGACGGATCGCGCATCTCGTAGACGTACAACGCCGGCATCTCGTCCACCGCGTACAGGCCTTCGCGCACCCAGCCTTCGAGCTTGTCAGCCGCTCCGGCGTATCCCGCCGGGCTCGGCTCCGGCAAGATCACCGCGACGGCGTTGTCCGGGTCACCCGCGATCAGCTTTTCGCGCGCCCCCGCATCAATGACGTCATACGGCGGGCAGAGGAGCTTTCCGAGCCGAACCGCGTCGACCCGGGGCCGAAGCGCCCGAAACGGCGCGAGCGACAGGCCGTCGGCGTGAGCGGGTTCCGGCGTCAAGCTCATGAGTCGCGATCGTACGCACGGGGCGACCCGTGCGATCATGCGACCCGTGGTCTCCTCACTGCGTGGTTCCGAGCAGCCACTCGCACAGTCGTACGACGTGGCGTTGTTGGACCTCGACGGTGTGGTCTACGTGGGCCGGGATGCGGTCCCTGGAGCTCCCGAGGCACTTGCTGCCGCCCGGGGCGCGGGCATGCGGCTGGCCTTCGTCACCAACAACGCGGCGCGGCCTCCGCACGAGGTCGCCGACCACCTGACCGAACTGGGCATCGCCGCGGAACCGGCCGAGGTGGTCACATCGGCTCAGGCCGCGGCCCGCTATCTCGCGGCCCGCCTGCCCGGGGGCGCCCGGATTCTCGTGGTCGGCACCACTGGTCTGGAATTCGCGCTGCGCGAGCGAGGGCTGACGCCGGTCGCCGACGCTCGCGGTCAGGTCGACGCCGTGGTCCAGGGGTATTCGCCCGAGCTGACCTGGCAGCTGCTGGCGGAGGGCGCGATCGCGATTAATCGCGGGGTGCCGTGGATCGCGACGAATGCTGATCCGACGGTTCCGTCGGCGCGGGGACCGCTGCCGGGTAACGGCTCGATGGTGGAGGCACTGCGGTATGCGACGGGTCGTGAACCCGTAGTCACGGGCAAGCCCGATCCGACGATGCACCGTGAGTCGTTGATCAGATCGCAGGCCGAGCGCCCGATCGTGGTTGGGGATCGTCTCGACACCGACATCGAAGGTGCAAATGCCGTTGGCTCTCCCAGCCTGCTCGTGTTCTCCGGAGTGACGGCGGTGCGCGATCTGCTCACCGCCCCGCCCGCCCTACGGCCGACCTTCGTGGCCGCCGATGTCGGCGGCCTGCTCGTTGCCCACCCCGAGCCCGAGGTGGGATCCGACGGGGCCGTATGCGGCCGGTGGAATGCCCGCCGCGTGGAGAGCGGGTTGACGCTTGCGTGCGCTGAGAACACCGGCGCGCCCGAGGACACGGATGGTGAGCGCGATGAGGGGGCATTGACCGCCAACGATCTCGACGCGGTACGGGCCCTGTGCGCCGCTCTCTGGGAGGGCATGCACGACGCCGAAGACGGGCCGGGCGAGCGGGATCGGGCCGGCGAGCTGCATGGGGCAAGCGAGCTGGATGCGTCCGGCAGTACGCCACAGCCGCGAACGCAACGCGGGGCTGTCGTACGGGTGCAGGTCAAGGCGGCGGAGGGTGATGAGCCGGCCGCACGGATGATCGACCGGCTCGGATTGGGGTCCTGATCGCCGCGGTCGCGCAGCACGTGGGGGCGTGCCCCGGCACGTCGGGAGCCGGGCCCGTCAGAAGATCGAGCGGAGCCTTACCAGATCCATCACTCCGGCCTCCACCTTCACGCGGCCGGTGGCCCACGCCGAAGCCAGCTTGAGGTTGCCGTCGACGAGCGCGACCAGGTCGTCGCTGGTCATGTTCAGCCGGACCTGGCCGTCGGCCTTGTCGGCGCGGGCGATCCCGGTGAGGAGACCGTCCTTCAGCTGACCTACGAAGATCACATCCAGATCCCGCAGGTTGCAGCTCAACCGGCGATCGAATCCGGCCTTACGTTTCGACGGGTCGTTGGCGGCCAGCTTGGCGGCGAGCCGATGCAGGGCCTGCTCGCATTCGTCCACTGTTGCCACCGTCGACGTCCTCCGTTGATCATGTGCGTGCCCGGTATCGGCGGCGCGGGCTTCGCCGGTCCGGCCGCGGCGGCAGACGATCGACGCTACCGCAGCACCATGGAGCGGTACGGTACGAGAGGTCCTCGGTCCCGGCTCAAGCGGTTCCCGACCTGCGCTGCGGCGCCGGCAAGACCTGGCCGAGACCGCACGACCACCCTCGAGACCTGGGAGCTGCGCGTGTCGTATCTCGAGCCCGACGCGGGTCGTCCGGAGAATGTCGAGAGTGCTTCGGAAGCGCGTCACGTCCTACCCCCCATGGCCGGCGAGACCGACCACGAGCGGGTACCTCGGCCGGCCGCGGGCGGTTCGGCTCCCGCCGGGTCGAGCGCGGTCCTCGCGGCGGCGCCGGAACTCGACAGCTTGTCCGACCTGCCGCTCGCCGAGCACCCCGACGTATACGAGCGCGTACACACCGCGCTCCAAGACGCCCTCGCCGACATCGATCCCGCCTGACCGAACGCCGGTAGATCACCGATCGTGCCGAGAAGACTGTCCCGCCTAGATGCGGAGCTGGTCCGACGCGGGCTGGCTCGCTCCCGGGAACACGCGGGTGAGTTGATCGCCGCCGGCCGAGTGGAGGTGCACGGCGTCGTGGCGTCGAAGTCTGCGTCCGGCGTGGACGGCGACGCCTCGGTGCGCGTCCGACCGGACGACAACGACCCTGGCTACGTGTCGCGTGGCGGGCACAAGCTGGCCGGTGCGCTGCGCGCGTTCCCGGACATCGCCGTAGCCGGCCGGCGCTGCCTCGACGCGGGCGCGTCCACGGGCGGGTTCACCGATGTCCTGCTGCGCGCTGGCGCCCGCCAGGTCGTGGCGGCCGACGTCGGCTACGGGCAGTTGGCCTGGGCGCTGCGTACCGACGACCGCGTCGACGTGATGGATCGGACGAACGTCCGCTCGCTGACTCCTGAGGTGATCGGCGGACCGGTCGATCTCACCGTCGCCGACCTGTCGTTCATCTCCCTGCCGATCGTGCTCCCCGCGCTCGTGGCCTGCACCGCCGCAGACGGCGACCTCCTGCCCATGGTGAAACCCCAGTTCGAGGTCGGTCGGGAGCGGCTCGGCTCGGGCGGCGTCGTCCGCGACCCCGTCCATCGAGCCGATGCCGTCAGCCACGTGGCCGCCGTCGCGGCCGGGCTCGGCTGGCCCGCGCAGGGCGTGGTGCGAAGCCCGCTGCCCGGGCCGTCCGGAAACGTGGAATTCTTCCTGTGGCTGCGCCGCGGCGAGACGCCCGGGGTGAGCGACGAGGACATCATGGGCATCGTCTCGGCGAACGACGGAGGTGACGGGTGAGGTCGGTCCTTTTGGTCGCCCACACGTCCCGGCGGCAAATCGTCACGATGGCGAACCAGGCGAGCGACCGGTTGCACGCCTCCGGCCTTGAGGTCCGCATGCTGGCGTCCGAGGCAGCCGAATGCGTGTCGGACTCCGTGCGGGTCGTGGATGCGGCTGATGCCGCGGTCGGGTGCGAACTCGTCCTGGCCCTGGGCGGGGACGGCACATTCCTCCGGGCCGCTGAGCTCGCGCGGCCGGCCGGCGTGCCGATGCTCGGAGTGAACCTCGGACATGTCGGCTTTCTCGCCGAGGCTGATCCGCAAGCCTTGGGCGACACCGTCGACGCCGTGGTCGACGGGCGCTATACGGTCGAGGAACGGGTCACCGTCGACGCTGAGATCTTGCTCGACGGCGTGGTCGCCAGCCGGGCGTGGGCGCTGAACGAGGCCTCTTTGGAACGGACCAATCGCGAGCGGGTGCTCGAGATCGCCGTCGAGGTGGACGGCCGGCCGCTGCTGCGCTTCGGCTGCGACGGCCTGCTCTGCGCGACTCCCACCGGCTCGACCGCATATGCGTTTTCCGCCGGCGGTCCGATCATCTGGCCGAACGTGGATGCTCTGCTGGTCGTCCCCAATGCCGCCCACGCGCTGTTCGCGCGGCCGTTCGTAGTCGCGCCGACGTCGGTTGTCGATGTCGACCTCATCAGCCGCGGACACGAGGCCGTGCTCAGCTGTGACGGACGGCGCTCGAGCCCGGTCCCGGCCGGCGCCCGGGTGCGGATGCGGGGCGGTGCGCTGCCGGTGAAGGTCGTGCGCCTGGGTGATGTGAGCTTCGCCGATCGACTGGTGTCGAAGTTCCAGCTCCCGGTGCGCAGCCTGCGGGAGGCCTCGCCGCCGCCCGGCGAACCGGAAGACTGACGTCCGGCCGGTCGGACTGCGGGAGGGCCCCGGCGTGGCAGTCGGTCGGCCCGACGGGGTGTGGACCACCGCGACCGGCCGGCCCGCCGCCGGATAACCTGCCTGGGTGAGCGACGCTTGCGGAGCGAACGGTGGGTATCGGCTCCGCCGATCAACCGAGCGAAGCGAGGGTTGGGTGAGCGACGCTTGCGGAGCCAACGGTGGGTATCGGCTGCGCCGATCAACCGAGCGAAGCGAGGGTTGATCGTGCTGGACGAGCTGCGCATCCGCGGACTCGGCGTCATCGATGACGCCGTCCTGCCGCTGGGTCCCGGGCTGACGGTCGTCACCGGCGAGACCGGCGCCGGCAAGACCATGGTGGTCACCGGCCTGCTGCTGCTGTTCGGCGGACGGGCCGACTCCGCGCAGGTGCGCACCGGCGTCGAGCAGGCCAGCATCGACGGCCGGCTCCGCCTGGCCCCGGGATCGCCGGTCGCCGACCGGGTCCGCGACGCCGGGGGAGAGCTCGACGACGGCGACGAGCTCGTCCTGCGCCGCGTCGTGAGCGCCGCGGGCCGATCCCGCGCGTATGTCGGCGGCGCACCGGCCCCGGTCGCCGTACTGGCCGACCTGGCCGAGCAGCTTCTCGCGGTGCACGGCCAGTCTGATCAGCTTCGCCTGGTCCGCCCCGGCGCCCAGCGCGCCGCCTTGGACCGCTACGCGGGCATCGACACGGCACCGTTCGCGGCAGCGTTCACGGCATGGCGCTCCGCGGTCGCCGTGCTGGCTGACCGGACCGGACGCGCCGCCGAGTTGCGCCGCGAGTCCGACCTGCTCGCACACGGCATCGCCGAGATCGAGGCCGTCGCCCCGCAGCCCGGTGAGGCGGACGAGTTGGCGCGGTGGGCGGCCCGGCTGGGGCACGCCGACGCTCTGACGTCCGCGGCTCGGGCCGCCCACGACGCCCTGCTCGGCGACGCCGACGACCCCACCGGCGAGGCGGCGGACGTCGCCCAGCTGCTGGGCATGGCGGCCCGGGCGGTCGGGCAGCAGCGCGGCGCCGACGCCGATCTCGACGCGCTGGCGGATCGGCTGAGCGACCTTTCGGCGGTGTCAGCCGAGCTAGGCGCCGACTTCGGCGCGTATGCCGAGGGCTTGGAAGCCGATCCAGCCCGCCTGGAGCAGGTAGAGGCCCGCCGGGCGGCGCTGGCCGCGCTCGTCCGCAAATACTGTGACGAACCGGAGCCCAGCACGGATGCGGTCCTCCGGTGGGCGGACGCCGCCCGGGCCCGGCTGGCCGAGATCGACGTCTCCGACGAGGCGATCGCCCAGCTACGGGCGAGCTGCGACGAAGCCGCCACCGCCGTGGTCGAACTCGCGGGCGCGATATCCGCTCGTCGCAGCCGTGCGGGCGCCGACCTCGCCGAAGCGGTCACGGCCGAGCTGGCCGGACTGGCGATGCCCGATGCGCGGCTGCAGGTCGACGTCCAGCCCCGGGCGCCGGGCGGCACCATCGCATCGGTCGTCGTCGGCGGGCACGAGGTCGGCGTGAGCGCGGACGGCGCCGACGAGGTGCAGCTCCTGCTGCAGGCCCATCCGGGCGCCCCGCCGCTCCCCATCGGCCGCGGTGCCTCTGGGGGCGAGCTCTCGCGAGTGATGCTGGCCCTCGAGGTCTGCCTCGTGGGGACCGATCCGGTGCCTACGCTCGTGTTCGACGAGGTGGACGCCGGCGTGGGTGGCCGGGCCGCCGTCGAGGTGGGTCGGCGGCTGGCGCGGCTGGCACGGGAACGTCAGGTCGTGGTCGTGACCCACCTGCCTCAGGTTGCCGCCTTCGCGGACCGGCACGTGGTCGTGGACAAACCGCCCGGCGGGAGCGACGGCGCGGTGACCGCCAGTGACGTGCGTGTGGTCGTCGACCGCGACCGCATCGCCGAACTCGCCCGCATGCTCTCGGGCTCGGACACCGAGACGGCCCGCGAGCACGCCGCGGAACTGCTCGCCGACGCAGCCCGCCCGGGGGAATTCCGCGACGCCGATCCGCGGCCCAGCGCGGCTCGTAGCCGACCCAAACGAGCCAGCTGAGCGCCGTAACCCGTCGGCCCGCACCGCGTGGCGCAGATCGGCCTGTCACGATCCGAGTGGCACCATAGGCAGCCATGAAGCTCGCACCCCTACGCCGACGCAATGACGCCCTCCCGGGCGTCAGCGGGGTCGCGCGGTTGGACCGCGGCACGCTGCGTCTTGCCGGTCGCCTCAATCACGGCGACATCGCGATCATCGACCACGTCGACCTGGACCGCGCCGCGGCCGAAGCCCTGGTTGCGGCCAAACCGGCCGCGATCGTCAACGCCCAGCCCAGCATCTCCGGGCGCTACCCCAACCTCGGGCCGCAGTTGATCGTGTCGAACGGGATCCTGCTGCTCGACAACGTCGGCGCTGAGATCTTCGCCGCGGTGAAGGAAGGCACGAAGGTCCGGATCGACGGTCACTCGGTTTTCGTCGGCGAGACGCCCTTGGTGACCGGCACGCTGCAGGACATCGTGACGATCGAGTCCCTGATGTTCGAGGCCAAGGCCGGCCTGTCCTCCCAACTCGAGGCCTTCGCCGTGAACACGGCCGAGTTCATGGGCCGCGAGCGGTCGATGCTGCTCGACGGAATCGGCATCCCGCAGATCAAGACCTCGATGTCAGGCCGGCACGTGCTCGTCGTCGTGCGCAGCCACGATCACGCGGCCGATCTCAAAGCACTCAAGCACTACATTCGCGAGTACAAGCCGGTGCTCATCGGCGTCGACGGTGGCGCGGATGCGCTCCTCGAGGCCGGGCACAAGCCGCAGCTGATCGTCGGAGACATGGACGCGGTGTCGGATGCCGCCCTCGCCACCGGCGCCGAGGTGGTCGTGCACGCCTATCCGGACGGCCGGGCGCCGGGACTCGCGCGCGTGCAGGACCTCGGCATCGACGCGATCAAGTTCCCCACCTCGGGGACCAGCGAGGACGCTGCGATGCTGCTCGCCGACGACCAGGATGCGCAGCTCATCGTGGCGGTCGGCAGCCACGCCAACCTGACTGAGTTCCTGGACCGCGGCCGGGCCGGCATGGCGTCCTCCTTCCTCACCCGGCTGCGTCTGGGCGCCAAGCTCGTCGACGCCAAGAGCGTGACCCGTCTGTATCGCAACCGGATCTCGGCGGCGGCGTTACTGCTGCTCGTGATCGCGGCGATGGTCGCGATCGTGGCCGCGCTCGCGATCTCCGACGCCGGGCGCACGTACCTGCATTCGTTCGACCACGACTGGCATCAATTCGTCAACTGGCTACAGGACACCTTCTCGTGATCTCTTTCCGGTACCACCTCGTCTCCATCGTCGCCGTCTTCCTTGCCCTGGCCTTGGGCATCGTCGTCGGCACCACCGCGCTGAACGGCCCGATCACGAAGGATCTGCGCAACCAGGTCAACGACCTGAAGCAACAGCGCGACGGGCTCGCCGCCCAGGTCAAGAACCTGCAGGGGCAGGTGGATGACGCAGGCCAGTTCGCGTCGACCTACGGCTCGCAGCTCGTCGCCGGCGCGCTCACCAACACGAATGTGCTGCTGGTGTCGCTTCCCGGCGCCACCAGCGGGATGGAGACCGGCATCGCGCGTCAGGTGACGGCGGCAGGCGGCAAGATCAGCGGGCGGGTGACACTGACCCAGGACTATCTCGACCCGAGCCGGGGCAGCGGGATCACCTCGCTGGCCACCGGGCCGGCCCACCCCATCGGGCTGACGCTGCCCGAGACGAGTGACGCCGGACAATTGGGCGGAGCATTGCTCGCCTACGTGCTGCTCGGCAAGGGTCAACAGACCGACCTGACGCAGGTTCTCGGCGGGTTCTCGGAGCTGCACATGATCTCCCTCGACGGCAGCACCATCACCCCGACGACATCGGTCGTAGTGATCGGGCACGGCTCACTGCCCGCCAACGATTACGGCGGCTCGGCCGAACTATCGCTCGTCGCGGCACTGGCCCGCGCGGGCGGGCACGTCGTGCTCGCAGGAGACCCGGCGTCGGCCGCCGGCGGCGGCGTCGTCGCCCTCGTGCGCAAGGGCACCGCCAACCGCAGCTCGGTCTCGACCGTGGACGACGCCAACAACGCGTTCGGACAGGTTTCGGCCGTCCTGGCGCTTTCTGCTTCAGCCAAGGGCCAGATTGGGCAATACGGTACGGAGGCGGGCGCTGACGCCCTCTTCCCAGCCCCGTCGAAGTAGGGAACTCATGGACATCCCGACGCCACCGCAGGCGGTCATCGCGCTGGCGGC
Organism: Pseudonocardiales bacterium; assembly: GCA_032160665.1. Taxonomy (GTDB): domain Bacteria; phylum Actinomycetota; class Actinomycetes; order Mycobacteriales; family Jatrophihabitantaceae; genus Jatrophihabitans. The sequence goes on along the minus strand of JAVHVH010000252.1, from coordinate 51,895 downwards.
GTTTCTGCGCGAGCGGTTGGTGGACGTGTCCGACTCGCTTTCGCCGCTGTGGAAGCGCGACGGCGCCGAGATCGTCCCGGCCGGCGAGCGGTCGGTGGTGGCCGCCGCGCGTCAGCTGGCCACCGTGATCGTGGGCGCTGCGGCCCCGTTCGCGCCGACGTCGTACTCGCGGGCCCGGCTGATCCGGCAGATGCACGCGAGCGGGCTGTTGACCGACGACGAGGTCCGGCGCACGGTCGCCATCCTCGACCAGGACGGCGACGCGTACGGCGCGCCCCAGTGACGATGCGCGCTCCCCGCCAAGTCCGTGTTAGCGTGAACTTCCGTGGATCGCACGCCTGCCGGTAGTACCTGGGCAACCAAACACCTGTTCGTCACCGGAGGCGTCGCCTCCTCACTCGGCAAGGGGCTGACCGCCTCGAGTCTCGGGTCGTTGCTGAAGGCCCGGGGCCTGCGCGTCACGATGCAGAAGCTCGACCCCTACCTCAACGTGGATCCCGGAACGATGAACCCGTTCCAGCACGGCGAGGTCTTCGTCACCGAGGACGGCGCCGAGACCGATCTCGATATCGGCCACTACGAGCGCTTCCTCGACACCGACCTTGTCGGGTCGGCCAACGTCACGACCGGCCAGGTGTACTCGACGGTCATCGCCAAGGAGCGCCGCGGCGAGTACCTCGGCGACACCGTCCAAGTGATCCCGCACATCACCAACGAGATCAAGGACCGCATCCGCGCCATGGCGGCGCCCGGAGCGGACGGGCTCACGCCGCACGTCGTCATCACCGAGATCGGCGGCACGGTGGGCGACATCGAGTCGCTGCCGTTCCTCGAGGCCGCTCGCCAGGTGCGCCACGAGGTAGGCCGGGACAACTGCTTCTTCCTGCACGTCTCGCTGGTGCCCTACCTCGCGCCGTCCGGCGAGCTCAAGACCAAGCCCACCCAGCACTCGGTTGCCGCGCTGCGCAGCATCGGCATCAGCCCGGACGCGATCGTGTGCCGCTCGGATCGCGAACTGCCCGACAACGTCAAGCGCAAGATCTCACTGATGTGTGACGTGGACGCCGAGGCCGTCGTCGCCGCCGTCGATGCGCCGAGCATCTACGAGATTCCGAAAGTGCTGCACGGCGAGGGCCTGGACGCCTACGTGGTGCGTCGCCTGGGACTGCCGTTCCGCGATGTCGACTGGACGGTGTGGGGCGACCTGCTTGACCGGGTCCGCCACCCCAAGGCCGACGTCACGGTCGGGCTCGTGGGCAAGTACGTGGACCTGCCCGATGCGTATCTGTCCGTCGTCGAGGCGCTGCGGGCCGGCGGGTTCGCACACCGGGCCCGGGTCCAGATCCGCTGGGTCCCGTCCGACTCGTGCGAGACCCCGGTCGGCGCCGCTCACGCCCTGGCCGGCCTCGACGGCATCGTGGTGCCCGGCGGGTTCGGGATCCGCGGCATCGAGGGCAAGGTCGGCGCGCTGCGTCACGTGCGCGAGCGCGGCATCCCGGCCCTGGGCCTGTGCCTCGGCCTGCAGTGCATGGTCATCGAGGCAGCCCGCAGCCTGGCCGGGATCGAGGACGCGAACTCGGCAGAGTTCGCGCCCGAGACTTTGCACCCGGTCATCGCGACGATGGCCAGCCAGGTGGCCGCGGTGTCCGGCGAGGCCGACATGGGGGGGACGATGCGGCTCGGCGCGTACCCGGCCAATCTCGTGCTCGGATCGGTCGCGGCTCGGGCCTACGGCACGACGTCGGTGTCCGAGCGGCACCGGCACCGCTACGAGGTCAACAACGAGTACCGGGACCAGATCGAGAAGGCCGGCCTGGTTGTCTCGGGTGAGTCGCCGGACGGCCGACTGGTCGAGTTCGTCGAACTGCCGAAGGACGTCCACCCGTACTACGTGGGCACCCAGGCCCACCCCGAGCTGAAGTCCCGCCCCACGCGTGCCCACCCGCTGTTCCGGGCCTTCGTCGGCGCAGCGCTGGAGTACAACGCTGCCGAACGGTTGCCGGTCGAGATCCCGGACGAGCCGGAGCCGGCACCGGTGGCGGACGGCGCCGGCGTGCTGTCGGATGCCGCGATCCGGGCGGCGATCTGATGGGCGAGCAGGACGCGTACGACATCGTCGGTTCGGAGCCGGTGTACAAGGGCAAGGTCATCACCGTCCGCGTCGACGACGTCCGGATGAGCGACGGTGCGGTCGTGAAGCGGGAGGTGGTCTCCCATCCGGGAGCAGTCGGCGTGGTCGCTCTCGACGACGACGGCAAGGTCGTGCTCGTCAACCAGTACCGGCCCGCGATCCGGTGTCGGCTGGACGAGCTGCCGGCCGGTCTGCTCGACGTGAGCGGCGAGGCGGCGCTCGACGCCGCGAAGCGGGAACTCGCCGAGGAGGCCCGACTCGCCGCCGACGAATGGAACGTGCTGCTCGACCTGCACACCTCACCCGGCTTTTCCGACGAGGCGATCCGGATCTTCCTCGCGCGCGGCCTGCATCCGGCCTCTGGCGCGTTCGAGGCCGAGCACGAGGAGCTGACCCTGACGGTCACCCGCGAGCCGCTCGCCGAGGCGGTGCGGCGGGCGCTGACCGGCGGCATGACGAACGCCGCCGCGGTGGCCGGGGTGCTCGCCGCCGTGCACGGGCGGGCGACGGGGTGGCGCGATCTGCGCCCAGCTGACGCCCCATGGCCGGCTCGGCCGAGGCACTGACCGCGGTGTCGACTGCCGCGGCCTCCCGGCTCGCCCCGGCGTCCGTTGTGCGCGCCTATCTCGACCACCTCGCGGTCGAACGCGGCGTCGCCCCCAACACCTTCAGCGCGTACCGGCGCGACGTCGCCCGCTACCTGGACTATCTCGCCGTCGCGGGCCTCGACTCGATGGCCGACGTGGACGTGACGACGGTCAGCGGATTCCTCGCCCACCTGCGCGAGGGTGACGACACGCATCCAGGGCTGTCTGCGACGTCCGCGGCCCGCGCCGTGGTCGCCGTCCGCGGACTGCACCAGTTCGCCCTGCGCGAGGGGATCGTCGCCGTGGACGTGTCCCGGGAGGTCCGCCCCGCGGCCCCCCCGCGGCGCCTGCCCAAGGCGATCCCGGTGGACGAGGTCGAGCGACTGCTCGAGGCCTCGGGCTACGCGGGCACGTCTCTGGCGCTGCGCGACCGGGCCTTGCTCGAGCTGCTGTACGGCACCGGCGCACGGATCTCCGAGGCCGTCGGCCTCGATGTCGACGACCTCGACCTCACCGAGAACGCCGTCCTGTTGACCGGCAAGGGGGCCAAGCAGCGCCGGGTTCCGGTCGGCTCGTTTGCGGCCAAGGCGCTGGCCGCCTACCTCGTCCAGGCCCGTCCCGACCTCGTCCGGGCCGGACACGGGACGCCGCGGCTGTTCCTCAACGCGAGGGGCGGTCCGCTCTCGCGCCAGTCGGCGTGGGTGGTGCTGCGCACGGCGGCCGAGCGGGCCGGGCTGGCCGCCGGGCTCTCGCCGCACACCCTGCGGCACTCGTTCGCCACCCACCTGCTGGAAGGCGGCGCGAACGAGCGCGACGTCCAGGAACTGCTCGGCCACGCGTCCATCACGACGACCCAGATCTATACGCTGGTCACTGTCGACAAGCTGCGCGAGGTGTACGCCAGCGCCCACCCGCGAGCCAAGGGATGAGTCGGATCTGCTGCGGTAGCCTCGGCGTCCGGCCGACGGTGAGCACGGCCCGCACAGCGGCAGGAGGGCGGCGCGGTACATGAGCACCTCGAGGCGCCACAACGGCGAAGCCGAGCCCGGTGCGCTGTTCGCCGTAGAGCCCGGCAAGTCGGCTGACCCCGCGCAGGCCCGCCGCAAGCGCGCGCTGCAGGAACCGCCCCCGCTGGTTCGGCACGGTCCGGCCCGGGTCATCGCGTTGTGCAATCAGAAGGGCGGGGTCGGCAAGACGACCTCGACGATCAACCTGGGTGCGGCCCTGGCCGAGGTCGGCCGGCGGGTCCTGCTCGTCGACTTCGACCCGCAGGGGGCACTCTCGGTCGGCCTCGGGGTCCAGCCGCACCAGCTCGACCGCACGACCTACAACCTGCTCATGGAGGCCGGGGTCACGATCGACGACGCCGTGCTGAAGACGTCGGTGCCGGGCGTCGACCTGCTGCCCAGCAACATTGACCTCTCGGCCGCCGAGATCCAGCTCGTCAGCGAGGTGGGCCGCGAGCAGTCCCTTGCCCGGGCGATCGCTCCGGTGCTCGGCGACTACGACTTCGTGCTGATCGACTGCCAGCCCTCGCTGGGTCTGCTGACGATCAACGCGCTCACCGCGTCGCACGGCGTGATCATCCCGCTGGAGTGCGAGTTCTTCAGCCTGCGCGGCGTCGCCCTGCTGATCGACACCATCGAGAAGGTCCAGCAACGGCTCAACCCCGAGCTCAAGCTCGACGGCATCCTCGCGACGATGTACGACGGCCGCACCCTGCACGGCCGCGAGGTGTTCTCCCGGGTTCTCGAGGCCTTCGGCGACACCGTTTTCGACACCGTCATCGCCCGAACGGTCCGTTTCCCCGAGACCACGGTGGCGGGGGAGCCCATCACGTCGTGGGCCTCGAACTCGTCCGGCGCGAAGGCCTACCGCGATCTCGCTCGTGAGGTCATCTCCCGCTCATGACCGAGCTTTCGGCCGAGGACGCGCTCGCGATCGAGGAGCTGGCCACCGAAGCCGGGGTCACCGCTCCTGACGACGGCTCGTTCCGGGTCCGGTTGGACAACTTCGAGGGTCCCTTCGACCTGCTGCTGAACCTCATCAGCCGTCGCCAACTCGACGTCACCGAAGTTGCGCTCTCGCAGGTGACCGACGAGTTCATCGCCTTCCTCGCCGGCACGGAGACGTGGGATCTCGGACAGGCTACGGAGTTCCTCGTCGTGGCGGCCACGCTGCTCGATCTGAAGGCCGCTCGGCTGCTGCCGGCCGCGGACGTCGAGGACGAGGAGGATCTCGCGCTGCTCGAGGCGCGCGACCTGCTCTTCGCCCGGCTGCTGCAGTACCGAGCCTACAAACTCGCCGCCGCGTATCTCGCCGAGCTGGATCGCACCCAGGCCCGTCGGCACGGGCGGGCGGTGGAGCTCGAGCCCCGGTTCGCGGCGCTGTTGCCAGAGGTGCTGATCGGGATCAGTCCCGACCGGCTCGCCGCGATAGCGGCCGCGGCCGTGGTGCCCAAGCCGGTACCGCTGGTGATGACCGACCACATCCACGCCCCGCACGTCAGCGTCAGCGAGCACATGGCGATCCTGCGCGAGCGGCTGCGTCGGCAGGGCGCCTCGACCTTCCGGGCGCTCGTCAGTGACTGCGCGGCGACGATCGAGGTGGTGGCCCGCTTCCTCGGGCTGCTGGAGCTGTACAAGCAGGGGTTGGTGGCGTTCGACCAGGCGGCCGCTCTCGCCGAGCTGCGGGTGCGGTGGATAGCCGATCCGGACGGCCCGAACGAAGCCGAGACGGATGCAGACGAGGAGTACCAGTGAGTGAAGTCGTCGGACCGGACGTCGTCGGACCGGACGCAGCCGACGTCGACGAGGTCGACGCGCCGGACGAACTCGCGGACGCCGAAGCCGCCGCGGTCGCGTCCCGCTTCGTCGATCCCGCGCAGCTGAGCGCCGCGCTCGAGGCCATCCTGTTCGTGGTCGAATCGCCGGTGTCGGTGCCGTCGCTCGCGGTGGCCGTCCAGCAGACGACTGACGCAGTGCAGGCTGCCCTCGACGCGTTGAGGGCAGGGTATGACGAGCGCACCGCCGGCATCGAACTGCGCGAGATCGCCGGTGGGGTGCGGATCTACACGCGTCCGGACTACGCCGAGATCGTCGAACAGTTCCTCCAGGAGGGCCAGCGCAGCCGGCTGACGCAGGCCGCCCTCGAGACGCTGGCCGTCGTCGCCTACCGCCAACCGGTGACCCGCTCCCGGGTGTCCGCCATCCGCGGCGTCAACGTCGACGGTGTGGTGCGCACCCTGCTTGCTCGCGGGCTGATCGTCGAAGTGGGCACCGATCCCGAGACGGGCGGCGGGTTGTTCCGGACGACCGACCTGTTCCTCGAGAAGATGGGCCTGCAGTCGCTCGACCAGCTGCCATCGCTCGCGCCGCTGCTGCCCGACATCGACGGCCTGGACGGCATCGGCGCCGATGACGAGTTCTGATGCGGGTCGCATCCGGTTGCAGAAGGTGCTCGCGTCGGCCGGTCTCGGATCGCGGCGCGCCTGCGAGGAGTTGATCGCGGCCGGGCGCGTCACCGTCGATGGGACGGTCGCCGAACTGGGGGCGCGCGTCGACCCGTCGACCGCCGTGATCCACGTCGACGGCGACCGCGTCATCGTGCGCGACGACATGGTGTACCTGGCGTTGAACAAGCCCCGCGGCGTCCTCAGCGCGATGAGCGACGACCGCGGTCGGCCGACCGTGGGTGATCTGGTCGGGGACCGGCCTGAACGCCTGTTCCACGTAGGACGGCTGGATGCCGACAGCGAGGGGCTGCTGCTCCTGACCAACGACGGCGACCTCGCCCACCGGCTGATGCACCCGTCCTTCGGGGTGACGAAGACCTACCTCGCGACCGTGCCGGCGCCGGTCGGCAAGGACGTCGGACGTCGGCTGCGGGCCGGCGTCGTCCTCGAGGACGGCCCGGTACGGGTCGACGCTTTTCGCGTCGTACAGACGCAGGGGGACCGGGCCATCGTCGAGGTCGTCCTGCACGAGGGTCGCAAACACATCGTGCGACGACTGCTGGACGAGGTCGGACACCCGGTGGTGCGGCTGGTCCGGACCAGGATCGGTCCGGTACATCTCGGCGGGCAACGCGCCGGAACGCTGCGTGAGCTCAGCCGGGCCGAGCTCGCCGACCTGCATCGCGAGGCCGAGGCCGCGCCCGACGCGTGATCGCCGGGGTGGCAGGCTGGATCGGGCGATCGGATATCGGACGAGAGGCGGAGCGGCGGCAATGACGGTGCGAGCGGTACGGGGCGCGATCCAGGTCGACGCGAACGATCGGGACCAGATCCTCAAGGGCACCTCGGAACTGGTCGCCGAAGTGCTGGACCGCAACCGGATCGACCCCGCGGACCTGATCAGCATCGTGTTCACCGCCACACCCGATCTCACCGCCGAGTTCCCGGCCTACGCAGCCCGGCTGCTGGGACTGACCGACGTACCGCTGTTGTGCACGACCGAAATCGCGGTGCCCGGGTCGATGCCGAGGGTGCTGCGACTCATGGCCCACGTCGAGACGCCCCTCGCGCGGGCGGACATCCGGCACGTCTACCTCCGCGGTGCGGCCGCCCTGCGGACGGATCTGCCCCAGTAAGGCCCGTATCCTTGTGGAGTGAATAGGGGAACGCGTCTGCGGCGAGTCGGCTGGTGAGCTCAATTCAGCCGTTCGCCGGAGTGGTGGCCCTCGACGGCCCTTCGGGAACCGGCAAGTCCACGGTCGCCCGGCGGCTGGCCAGACAGCTCGGCGTCCGCTACCTCGACACCGGCGCGATGTATCGAGCGGCCACGGTTGCCGTGCTTCGTGACGGCGCGGATCTCAACGACTCCGTCGCCATCACCCGCATCGTCGAGGCGGCCGTCATCGAGATCTCGACCGATCCCGACAAGGTCTCGATCAGGCTCGACGGCGAGCCGGTCGACGTCGAGATCCGCTCGGCGGAGACGACGGCCGCGGTGAGCGCGGTGTCGGCGGTCCCGTCAGTGCGGGCCCTGCTCGTCGACGCGCAGCGGGAACTGATCTCCGACGGCGGCATCGTCGTCGAGGGTCGCGACATCGGCTCGGTCGTGTGGCCGACGGCCCGCCCCAAGGTGTACCTCACGGCCAGCGCGCAGGCGCGGGCCCAGCGGCGAGCCGGCGAGGTCGGCGAGGCCGTGGCCACGGTGGCGGCCGACATCGAGCGCCGCGACCACCTCGACAGCACCCGAGCGGCGAGCCCGCTCACCCGGTCCGCGGACGCGATCGAGATCGACACGACCGACCTCGATATCGACCAGGTCGTCGCGCGCTTGGCCGACCTCGCCGACGCCGCCCGCTGATGACCGACGAGATCACCGAGGGGCCGCCGGTCGCGCCCGTCGTCGCCGTCGTGGGCCGACCGAACGTCGGCAAGTCGACCCTGGTCAATCGCATCCTGGGCCGCCGGGAGGCCGTCGTCCAGGACATTCCCGGGGTCACTCGCGACCGCGTCGCCTACGACGCCCTGTGGAACGGGCGGCGGTTCACCCTCGTCGACACCGGCGGGTGGGAGCCCGACTCCCAGGGGCTGCAGGCCATGGTGTCGGCGCAGGCCGAGCGCGCCGTCGCCACGGCTGACCTCGTGCTGTTCGTCGTGGACGGCCGCACCGGGGCCACCGACACCGACCTCACCGTGGCCCGCACGCTTCGGCGCGCCAAGCGGCCCGTCGTGCTGGCGGTGACGAAGGTCGACGACGAGCGGCTCGAGCCCGACACGGCCGAGCTGTGGTCGCTCGGGCTCGGAGAGCCGTTCCCGGTCAGCGGCCTGCACGGGCGGGGCAGCGGCGATCTGCTCGACGCCGTCCTCGCCCGCCTGCCCGACGCCCCACCGGACACCGATGAGGAGGGCGGTCCGCGCCGGGTGGCGCTCGTGGGGCGTCCCAACGTCGGCAAGTCCAGCCTGCTGAACCGGCTCACCGGCGAGGCCCGCTCGGTCGTGGACTCGGTCGCCGGAACCACGATCGACCCGGTCGACAGCCTCGTCGAACTGGGCGGCGAGGTCTGGCGGTTCGTCGACACCGCAGGTCTGCGCCGCCGCGTGCACCAAGCAAGTGGCATGGAGTATTACGCGAGCCTGCGCACCGCCGCGGCGATCGAGGCCGCCGAGGTCGCCGTTGTCCTGCTCGACGCGTCGGACCGGCTCAGTGAACAGGACCAGCGCGTGATCGCCGAGGTCGTCGACGCCGGGCGTGCGCTCGTGCTGGCGTTCAACAAGTGGGACCTCGTCGACGAGGACCGGCGGGAGCTGCTGACCAAGGAGGTCGCGCGCGACCTGGCCCGGGTCGCGTGGGCGCCGCGCGTCAACGTCTCGGCGCGCACCGGGCGGGCGGTGGACAAGCTCGCCGCTGCATTGCACACCTCGCTCGGCTCGTGGGACCGCCGCATCTCGACCGGCCGCTTGAATACCTGGTTGTCCGAGGTCGTCGCGCAGACGCCGCCGCCACCGCGCGGAGGCAAGGCACCCCGGGTGCTGTTCGCGACCCAGGCCGATACCCGGCCGCCGCGCTTCGTCCTGTTCACGACCGGGTTCCTCGAGGCCGGCTACCGGCGCTTCATCGAACGCCGGCTACGCGAGGACTTCGACTTCACCGGCACCCCGATCGAGATCTCGATCCGGGTCCGCGAAAAGCGCCAGCGCTGACACAACGCGATGAGCGCTGGCGCGCCCGGCGGATCCAATCGGATAGTGTTACCGCCGGTTACTGGGGATGCCCAGCACCGGGACGTGGCGCAGCTTGGTAGCGCACCTGACTGGGGGTCAGGGGGTCGCAGGTTCAAATCCTGTCGTCCCGACAGACGTAAGGCGCGAGGAGGTCTCCTTGAGCGAAGCTGCCGCCGCCGAGGGGACCGATCGTCTCTGGACGATCCCCAACGCGCTGAGCATCCTGCGGCTGCTCGGAGTTCCGCTCTTCCTGTGGCTGTTGCTCGGTCCGCACGCCGATGCCTGGGCGCTGGTCGTGCTGATGATTTCCGGTTTCACCGACTGGCTCGACGGCGTGCTCGCCCGAAAGCTCAACCAGATGAGCGCGGTCGGCGCGCTGCTGGACCCGCTGGCCGACCGGCTCTACATCCTGGCGACGCTCCTCGGTCTGGTGCTGCGGCACGTCATCCCGCTGTGGCTGGCGATCGTCATCGTGGGCCGGGACGTCGTTCTCGCGGTGTGCCTGCCACTGTTGCGGCGCGCGGGGTACGCACCCCTCTCGGTGCACTACCTGGGCAAGGCCGCGACGTTCTGCCTGCTCTACGCGTTCCCACTACTGCTGCTCGGGACCTACCACGGGACGCTGGCCGACATCGCTCGGCCGACCGCCTGGGCGTTCACGATCTGGGGGACCGCGCTCTACGTCTGGTCGGGCGTCGTCTACCTCCGACAGGTGTCGGGACTGCTTCGCAACCCGGTCCGCCAGCCCGTCGCGCCGTGAGCTCACCGAAGCGGACCGTGGACGAGCGCAGCCTCGTCTCCGCCCGCCTGCTCATCGACCTCGTCAACAACACCCTCGACCCGGGATACGCCGCGGCGGCGCAGCGGCGCGACCCGTCGGGCCGGCCACGCCGGTACGAGAAGCCCGCCGTGGCGTTGGGCTGCGTGCTCATCGGGTTCATGCTCGTCGTGGCGTACATCCACACCAACCGTGGCGCCCCGGAAGCCGCGAAGGTGCACGACCGGCTGGTCGCGCGGGTGCGCGCCGCGCAGCACGGCGGCGACGACCTCGCCCAACGCCTCTCCGAGCTGGAAGGACGCCTCGCCGCGCTTCGGGCGCAGTCGCTGCCCCAGTCCGGTGCGTTGGCCCAGCAGCTCCAACGGGCGCAGCTCGCTGCCGGGCAGACTGCGGTCACCGGGCCGGGCCTGACGGTCATGCTGCGAGAGCCGCCGGCCGCGAGCGCGAGCTCAGTGGCCGGGCGCGGCGGCACCACTCCGATCGACGCGACGAATATCCTCACCGACCGTGATGTGCGCAGCGTCGTCAACGAGTTGTGGCACGACGGCGCCGAGGCGATCGCCGTGAACGGGGTGCGGCTGACGCCCACCAGCGCGATCCGGTTCGCGGGCCAGGCAGTGCTCGTCGACTTCGAGCCGATCACGTCGCCCTACGAGATCAGCGCCATCGGCAACGCCGACGACCTGTCTGTCGCCTTCGCGCAGAGCGGCGTCGCCAGCCGCTACCAGACGCTGGTCAGTGTCGATGGCATCGGCTTCTCGTTCACCGGGAGCAGTCACCTCAGCCTGCCGGCCAGCGCGCCCACGGTTCCGCGTTACGCGGTGCCGAAGCCCACCGCCAGCCGGACCGGTGGCCGATGATCGCCGCCCTCGCGCTCGTGGCGGGAATCGTGCTCGGGCTGGTGTTCCGCCCGACCGTGCCGAACTGGCTCGAGCCGTACCTGCCGATCGCTGTGGTCGCCGCGTTGGACGCGGTGTTCGGTGGGGTCCGGGCCCGGCTGGACGGGATCTTCGACGCCAAGGTCTTCGTCGTGTCCTTCATTTCCAACGTCGTCGTGGCCGCCTTGATCGTGTTCCTCGGCGACAAGCTCGGGGTCGGTGGCCAGCTGTCGACCGCGGTCGTAGTCGTCCTCGGCATCCGGATCTTCGGCAACGCCGCTGCGATCCGCCGACGTCTGTTCCGGGCCTGATCGATGTCCCAGCGACGCCCGTCCGGACGGCGGCCCAGCACGAAGCCGACGGTGGTACGCCGTCCGGCCGCGAAGACCGATACGTCGGAGCCGGACGCGCCGCCACCCAAGCGACGGCTGACCGGGCGGCACGCCTCGGCGGCGGTGATCGGCGTGCTCACCCTGCTCCTCGGGTTCGCGATCGCAGTCCAGGTGCACGCGAATTCGTCCTCGGACAGCCTGTCCGGGCTGCGGGAGACTGACCTCATCGGCATCCTCGACAACCAGAACGCCCGCGCCGACCGGCTCCGTCAGCAGATCGACGACCTGCAGCGGAACCTGCAGCAACTCCAGGACTCCGGCGATCGTTCCGCCGCGGCCCGCACGCAGGCCACCGAACAGGCCCAGGCGCTCGGGGTCCTGCTGGGGACGCTGCCGGCGACGGGTCCCGGCGTCACCGTCACCATCACCGACCCCGCCGCGAAGCTCGGCGGCGAGGACCTGCTCGACGTCGTCGAGGAACTGCGTGGCGCGGGGGCGGAGGCGATCCAGTTCGGCAGCGTACGGGTGGGCACCTCGACGGCGTTCGAGGGCAGCGGCGGTGGCGTCGACGTCGACACGACCCATCTGGAAGCGCCGTACCAGGTCACCGCGATCGGTGACCCGAAGACGCTCGACACCGCGCTCAACATCCCGGGCGGTGTCGCTGCGACTGTGCGCGCGGCCGGCGGCGCGCTCACCGTGTCCGAGCGGACGAAGGTGTCGATTACCGTCACCCGCTCGATCCCGACGCCCAAGTACGCCAAGCCGTCACCTTGAGCGACCGCGGCAGGACGCCGCGAAGCCCACTCGGTTAGGGTCGGAGCCGACCGACGCTTTACGAGAGAGGCCGGTGCGCATGTCCGACGTCCCCGACGATCTGAAATACACCGCCGAGCACGAGTGGGTGCGCATCGCCGACGGGTCGAGCACAGTTCGGGTCGGCGTCACCGACTACGCGCAGGAAGCGTTGGGTGACGTCGTGTACGTGTCCCTGCCGGAGGTCGGCGCCGACGTCGAGAAGGGCGCCGCGGTCGGGGAGATCGAGTCGACGAAGAGCGTCTCGGACATCTTCGCGCCGCTCACCGGCGTGGTGAAGGCCCGCAACGAGAAGCTTGACGGACAGCCGGAGTTGATCAATTCCGATCCGTATGGTGACGGCTGGATCCTCGAGATCGAGCCCTCGGACGCGGCCGAGTCCGACGAGTTGCTCGATGCCGCCGCCTACAGCACACTCGCCGGTTGAGCGCCGCGTGCTGGCAGGCCAGTTCGATCCATGTGCAGTTCAGGTGGATCATGAACGTCGATTGACCCTCGCTACGAGCCGGACCTAGGCTCGCTGCACCGACCGAAACCGCACCTGTTGCGACGGCGTTCCCGAGATCGGCCGTACTTCACACGAAGGGTGGCGCGCGTGTTCTGTACCGCTTGTGGCACGGAGAACCTGCCGGGCAGTCACTTCTGCGCGAACTGTGGAGCTGCACTGCCGGTTTCGGCGTCCGGGCCGGATGTGACAAGCACGATTTCGACGACCGGGTCGGTCCCCGATATCGACACCGAGTTCTCCGCCGAGGCGCACCAAGGGGCGGTCGACGCGCTGACCCCCGGGTCGGCTCTGCTCGTCGTGAAGCGCGGACCGAACGCGGGCAGTCGTTTTCTGCTCGATCAGGACGTCACTTCGGCGGGTCGTCACCCGGACAGCGACATCTTCCTGGACGATGTCACCGTGTCCCGCAGGCATGCAGAGTTCCGCCGCGAAGGCAGCGGCTACACCGTCCACGACGTGGGTTCGCTCAACGGCACCTACGTCAATCGTGAGCGCATCGACGCGGCGCCGCTGTCCGGAGGTGACGAGGTGCAGATCGGCAAGTTCCGACTTGTGTACCTGACCGCAGCCGTCCGCACCGGCGTAGGCGCAAAAACATGACGGCATTCGGCACTGCCGCCCGCGGCAACCCGGCGGCGACGCTGACGATCGGCGACGTCCTCGCCCACCTCAAGGTCGAGTTCGCCAATCTCACTATCAGCAAGATCCGCTTCCTCGAGGACCAGGGCCTGGTCCAGCCGGAGCGCACGCCGTCGGGCTACCGCAAGTACTCGGCCGGTGACGTCGCCCGGTTGCGTTACGTCCTCGGCCAGCAACGCGACCATTACCTGCCGCTGCGCGTGATCAAGGACCAGCTGGACGCGATCGACCGCGGGCTCGTCCCGCCCGGCACGTCCACGGACAGCCCCCGCGCTGCGCACGTCGCACTGGCGTCGATCGACAACAACGCGCCGACCGCCGAGCACTTCCGGCCCGCCCCGGCGGCCATGCGGCTGTCGAAGGACGAGCTGCTCAACGCGGCCGGGCTGCGCGGCGAGCAGCTCAGAGAGCTCGAGCAGTTCGGTCTGATCGCCGCGAAGCCAGGTGGGCACTACGACGACGACGCGCTCGCGGTGGCCAAGATCGTCGCCGACCTGGCCCGCTTCGGCCTCGAGGGGCGGCACCTGCGCGCCTTCCGCACCGCCGCCGAACGCGAGGTCGGGCTGTTCTCGCAGGTCGTCGGCCCGATGTCGCGCCAGCGCGGTGGCGAGGCCCGCGCGCGGGCCGAAGAGACCGTCCGCGAGCTTGCCGCGCTGTCGGTCCGGCTGCACGCCGCCCTCGTTCAAATCGGCCTGCGCGAGGTCGTCGGAGGGTCCTGAGCGGGCACCCCAACCTTCTCCGACCGTGTAGCGTCGTTATGCGTAACGCGAGGTGAGGAGGTCCGGTCGTGCATCCGATGCGAGTCGTTGGAGTTCGGGTCGAGCTGCCGGCCAACCAGCCTGTCGTACTGCTGCGTGAAGAGGACGGCGTCCGCTACCTGCCGATCTGGATCGGAGCCGTCGAGGCCTCCGCGATCGCATTCCAACAGCAGGGCGTGCAGACCCTCCGCCCGCTGACCCACGACCTGCTCCGCGACGTCATCAAGGCCGTCGGCGTCCGGCTCGAAGCCGTCCACATCACCGAACTGCGCGACGACGTCTACTACGCCGAACTGCGCTTCAGCGGGGGAGTCACGGTCAGCGCCCGACCCTCGGACGCGATCGCGCTCGCGCTGCGCGCCGAGGTCGAGATCCTGGGTTCGGACGCGGTGCTCGACGCCGCGGGGATCGAAATCCCCGATGAGCAGGAGGACGAGGTCGAGCGCTTCCGGGAGTTCCTCGACACCATTTCGCCGGAGGACTTCGCGTCCGGAGCGTAGGTCCGACAACTATCAACCTCAACATGAGGGTTAAGAACAACGGCGCGTCGCATTGACCCAGGCCCCGCGCCAGACCTACCGTCAGGGCCAGCGAATCACCACGGTGGAATTCTCCACCGATCGGCGGGCGAGAGGGGCTCAGCGTGGCGAGCAGCGACGATCTTCCGGAGCAGGGCACGCTGTTCGCCGACCCGTCGACACCGACCGGCGACATCATCGGCTACCGCGGCCCGACCGCGTGCTCAGCGGCCGGAATCACGTACCGCCAGCTGGACTACTGGGCCCGCACCGACCTCGTCGTCCCGACCATCCGGACCGCGACCGGTTCCGGCAGCCAGCGGCTCTACTCGTTCAAGGACATCCTGGTCCTCAAAGTGGTCAAGCGACTGCTCGACGCGGGCGTCTCGCTGCACAACATCCGGGCCGCCGTCGATGCCCTGCGGCTGCGCGGCGTGGACGACCTCGCCCAGGTCACGCTGCTGTCCGACGGCACCACCGTCTACGAATGCACGTCGAACGAGGAAGTCGTCGACCTGCTCCGCGGGGGTCAGGGCGTGTTCGGCATCGCGGTGAGCGGTGCGTTGCGCGAACTGCGGGGATCCCTGGCTCACCTGCCCGGCGAGCGGGCCGACTCGGCGAGCGTGGACGAAGGCGGCACGCACCCGAGCGACGAGCTGGCGCGGCGTCGCCAGCAGCGCACCGCGACCGCCTGACACCTGCGCGTCGAGCCGCCGGCGCTTCTCGGCCGGCTGGTACCGTGGCAGGTGGCTGACGACATCGTGTGGGAGAGCCGGCGAGGACATGCCGGCGCCGAAGGGGCAACTTCCCCGGAACCTCTCAGGCACCAGGACCGCACGATCGAGGCCACTCTGGAGGGTCGCTCCCGACAGACGGGGACGCTGTCGCCGGACACGGTGACGGTGTCCGCCCGCACCCTGGAGCGCTTCACACCATGACCTCCCTCTCCGAGTTCGAGCAGGCCGGCCCGTTCGCGGCCCGGCACATCGGGATCTCGGCCGACGACCAGCGGCCGATGCTGGACGCCCTCGGCTACTCGTCCCTCGACGATCTGCTCGCCGACGCGGTGCCCGCCTCGATCCGGGAGAAACTGGCGCTCGCCCTGCCGCCCGCGGTGTCCGAGGCCGAGGTAGCCGCCGAACTTCGGACCCTGGCCGCCCGCAACCAGGTGTTGACCTCGATGATCGGGCTGGGATACCACGGCACGATCACCCCGCCGGTGATCCGCCGCAACGTGCTCGAGAGCCCGGCGTGGTACACCGCCTACACGCCCTACCAGCCCGAGATCAGCCAGGGCCGGCTTGAGGCGCTGCTGAACTTCCAGACCGTCGTCGAGGACCTCACCGCCCTGCCCGTCGCCGGGGCGTCGGTGCTGGACGAGGCCACCGCGGCGGCCGAGGCAATGGCGCTCGCGCACCGGGCGACCCGGGTCGGTGACACGTTCGTCGTTGACGCCGAGGTGCTGCCGCAGACGCTCGACGTCATCCGCACCCGCGCGCTGCCGCTGGGACTGAAGGTCGTCGTGCACGACCTGGCGACCCCGCTGCCCGACGGCGACGTGTTCGCGGTGCTGGTTCAGTACCCCGGTGCGTCCGGGGCAATCCGGGATCTCGCGCCGCTGGCCGACGCCGCGCACGAGCGCGGGGCGTTGCTGGTGGCCGCGGCGGACCTACTGGCGCTGACGTTGATCACGGCGCCGGGCGAGGCCGGCGCGGATATCGCCGTGGGCACCACGCAGCGGTTCGGCGTGCCGCTCGGGTTCGGCGGTCCGCACGCCGGATACCTGGCCGTCCGCTCCGGTCTCGAGCGGCAGCTGCCCGGACGGCTGGTCGGCGTCTCGGTCGACGCTGACGGCGCGCCCGCGTACCGGCTCGCGCTGCAGACCCGGGAGCAGCACATCCGGCGCGAGAAGGCGACCTCGAACATCTGCACCGCGCAGGTGCTGCTCGCCGTGATCGCGTCGATGTACGCGGTCTACCACGGCCCGGACGGGCTGCGCGCGATCGCCCGGCGGGTCCACCGGCTGGCGTCGATCCTGGCCGCGGGCCTGCGTGAGAGCGGGATCTCGGTGCTGTCCGGGGACTTCTTCGACACGGTCACCGCCTCGGTGCCCGGCCGCGCCGCCGCCACCGTCGAGGCTGCCCGCAAAGCCGGCGTCAACCTGCGGCTGGTCAACGACGACACCGTGGGCATCACCTGCGACGAGCTGACCAACCGGGCGCACGTGGCCGCGGTGTGGGCGGCCTTCGGATCCGGGCTCGGTGCTGAGGACGTCGAGCGGCTGGACGGCGCTGCCCCCGACATCGCCTTCGCGCGGACGTCCGACTTTCTGACCCACCCGGTGTTCCACGCGCACCATTCCGAGACGTCGATGCTGCGCTACCTGCGCCGGCTCGCCGACCGCGACTACGCGCTGGACCGCGGCATGATCCCGCTGGGCTCGTGCACGATGAAGCTCAACGCGACGACCGAGATGGAGCCGGTGACCAACCCGGGCTTCGCCGACGTTCACCCGTTCGCTCCGGCCGGGCAGTTCGACGGATACGCCCAGCTGTTCGACGACCTCAGCGCCTGGCTGACCGAGATCACCGGCTACGACGCTGTGTCGCTGCAGCCCAACGCCGGCTCGCAGGGCGAGTTCGCCGGGTTGCTGGCGATCCACAATTTCCACCAGGAGAACGGCCAGGAGCACCGTGACGTCTGCCTGATCCCCGCATCGGCGCACGGGACGAACGCGGCGTCGGCGGTGATGGCCGGCATGCGGGTCGTCGTCGTCAAGACCGGCGGCGAACAAGGTGAGATCGACCTCGACGACCTGCGGGCGAAGATCGCCGCGAACGCCGACAACCTCGCCGCCATCATGGTCACCTATCCGTCCACGCACGGTGTCTTCGAAGAACACATCGGCGAGGTGTGCGCGCTCGTGCACGACGCCGGCGGGCAGGTCTACGTCGACGGCGCGAATCTCAACGCGATGGTGGGGCTGGCCCGGCCGGGCCAGTTCGGCGCCGACGTCTCGCACCTGAACCTGCACAAGACGTTCTGCATCCCGCACGGCGGCGGTGGGCCGGGCGTGGGGCCGGTTGCGGTCCGCGCGCACCTCGCGCCGTACCTGCCGAACCACCCGCTCCAGCCGGCCGCCGGCCCGGAGACCGGTTGCGGCGCGATCTCGGCCGCTCCGTGGGGGTCGGCGGCGATCCTGCCGATCACCTGGGCCTACATCCGGATGATGGGCCCGGACGGGCTGACCGCGGCGACCGGGGCGGCGATCCTGGCTGCGAACTATGTCGCGAAGCGGCTCGAGGGGCACTACCCGGTGCTGTATGCCGGCTCGAACGGCCTGGTGGCGCACGAGTGCATCCTCGACCTGCGTGCCATCACCCGCGAGTCGGGCGTGACGGTCGACGACGTTGCCAAGCGGCTTATCGACTACGGCTTCCACGCGCCGACGATGTCGTTCCCGGTGGCCGGCACGCTGATGGTCGAGCCGACCGAATCCGAGGACCTGCGCGAGCTCGACCGGTTCGTCGCCGCAATGATCGCGATCAAGTCCGAGATCGACCGCGTGGGCGCCGGGGAGTGGCCGGAAGCCGACAACCCGCTGCACAACGCGCCGCACACCGCCGCTTCGATCGCGGCCGAGTGGTTCCATCCGTACTCGCGCGAAGAGGCCGCGTTCCCGGCCGGGGTCGATCCGCAGTCGAAGTACTGGCCGCCGGTGCGCCGCATCGACGGTGCGTACGGCGACCGGCACCTCGTCTGCGCCTGCCCGCCGGTGTCCGAATACGCGTAGTTCGATCGCCGGTCGCGTCGCTCCGGCAGCTTCCCCGCGATTCGCTCGGGGAGCGTGCCTCCGCGCCGCACCTCGCTTTCCTCGGCCCGCGTGGCGGCCGGCGGCCCATCGCGTTGATGGTCCGGTCTCGATCGCCGATCGTGCCAATTGGTAATGATTACCGCTAGGGTGGAGGGCGTGGCGACGACGAAGCAGCGCGCGACCCGGCAGGGCGACGCAGTGCGGGACGCGTTGCGCTCAGCGGGCGGCTTCCGCAGCGCCCAGGACGTGTACGCAGTGCTCCGGACCGATCGCGAGAGCGTGGGCCTCTCGACGGTGTACCGGCACCTGCAGGCTTTCGTGGACCGCGGCCTCGTCGACGTCATTCACACGCCCGAGGGCGAGGCCACCTACCGCTACTGCGGTGATCCTGGCCCGGGCCATCATCACCACCTCGTCTGTCGACAGTGCGGGCGCACCGAGGAGATCGAGGGCCGGGCGATCGAGCGCTGGGCCGGCGATGTCGCGCAGCAGCACGGTTACACCGATGTCGACCACACCGTCGAGCTGTTCGGTCTCTGCCCGCTCTGCGCCACGCCCTAGTGCAGAGGATGAGCGGGCTCGAACCTGCCGGGCTGCGTATCACGACGGGCCCGGCTGCGAGGGTCGACCGAGGCCTTCGTCGGCCGGGCCGACGCCTAGGCTGACCAGGTGAGCGTGATTCCCGATGGTGCGTTCGGCGAACGCGTCCGAGCCCGGCTGCGCGACGAGCAGGTGATCTGGCTGATCACGACCGGAGCGGACGGCACCCCCCAACCGAACCCGGTGTGGTTCGTCTGGGACGGCGCGGCGTCGCTGTTCGTCTACAACCGTCCGGACGCGTTCCGGCTCGCGCACATCGACGCCCGGCCGGCGGTGGCTCTGAATTTCGACGGGGACGGGCGCGGCGGCAACATCGTGGTGCTGTCCGGCTCAGCGCGGCGCGCACCGGACGGCCCGCCCGCGCACGAGAACCCGGCGTACGTCGCCAAGTACGCCGCTCCGATGGACCGGGTGAGCGGCAGCGCCGAGCAGTTCACGCAGGCGTATCCGGTCGCCGTACGGATCGACATCCGGCGCATCCGCGGGCACTGATGATCGACGTTTCGCAAGCTCGGTTCGAAGAGATGGTCAGCGAGGCGCTGGACACCCTGCCCGTCGAGTTCACCCGCGTCATGCGCAACGTCGTCGTTGTCACCGACGATGGCACCGATCCGTACCTGCTCGGGCTCTACGTCGGGATCCCACTCACCGAGCGCAGGTCTGACTATTCCGCCGTCCTGCCTGACCAGATCACGATTTACCGGCACGCCATCTGCGCCCGGTGCGATTCCGAAGAGGAAGTCGTCGATGAGGTTCGACGCACGGTGGTGCACGAGGTCGGGCATCACTTCGGAATCGATGACGACCGGCTGCATGAACTCGGTTGGTGAGCTACTCCAACGTGCTCGGGAGCTTGCCGATGATGGCCTCGGCCTCGGCGACGATGCCCTCGATCAGATCGCGGCACGAGGGCAGATCGTCGAGCATCCCGACCACCTGACCGCTGGCCAGCACACCGGCCCGGGTGTTGCCCTCGACGAGCCCGGCCCGCAGGAGCATGGGCGTGTTCGCGGCCATCACCATCTGTGACCAGCTCTGCTCCTTGCCGTGCTTGGTCGCCAAGCCCTCCGTGATCATGTCTCGCCAGGACAACCGGGTCAGCTTCTTGAACCGACCGGCGTTGCGGACCGCGTGGTACAGCCCGACCGCCCGGCTGGACTTCTCGAGGTGCTCGACCAGCTCGGTGCGCAGAACCCGGTGCGGCATGCCGTCCACCCGTTTCGTCACCACGGTGCCGTCGAGTCCGCGTTCGAGGTAGAGCCGCTTGACGTCGTCCGGGACGGTGCTCTCGCGAGTGAGCAGGAAGCGGGTACCCATGGCTACGCCGGCCGCACCGTAGGCCAGCGCCGCCGCCAGCCCGCGTCCGTCGAAGAATCCCCCGGCCGCGATGACCGGGATGTCGACGGCGTCGAGGACGGAGGGGAGTAGCAGCGTCGTGGCCACGCCCCCGGTGTGGCCACCGCCCTCGCCGCCCTGCACGATCACCGCGTCCGCGCCCCAGTCGGCGACCCTGCGGGCGTGCTTGGCGGCGCCGATGGAGGGGATGACGACGGATCCGGCGGCCTTGAACCGTTCGATGAATTCCTGCTTCGGGGCGAGGGCGAATGACGCCACCCGCACGCCGTGTTCGATGAGGAGGTCGACGCGGTCCGAGGCGTCCGCGGCGTCGGCGCGCAGGTTCACACCGAACGGTTTGCCGGTACGGGCCTTGGTGTCCGCGATTGCCGCCACGAGTTCGTCGAAGGTCATGGTGGCCGACGCGAGGATGCCCAGACCGCCGGCCTCGGCGGTTCCGGCCACGAGCCGCGGACCCGCGACCCAGCCCATGCCCGTCTGCACGACCGGGTGCTGGACTCCGACGAGTTCGGTGAGCGCGGTCCTCACGGGTTCGGCACCTCCTTCTCGCGATAGCCCTTCGGATCGAGGACCTCGCCCAACAGCCTCAGTTCCTCGTCGGTCGGCTCACGCGTGGTCGTCACGTCGTCCCTGACGAGCGGGAAGCCGGTCTCGGCCTGGACCTGCTCGACGGTGACCCCGGGGTGCACGGACGCGATACGCATCGAGTGGTCGGCGGTCGCAAAATCCAGGACCGCGAGGTTGGTGACGACCCGGTGGACGTCGTGGAAGCGTCCGGCCGCGGCGAGCGCGCGGTCGTAGCCGACGCCGGACACGACGTCCACGGCCGGGACGAACAGCCGCGCCGCGTGCTTGGCCACCCAGTAGCTGGTGCGGTGGTTGACGGTGTTGCCGGGTGCGCCCCGCGAGCCGAACATCTGCCGCTTCGGCTGGGCGTGCTCGCCCAGGCAGGAGATGTTCTGGTTGCCGAAGCGGTCGACCTGGTTGGCGCCCATCACGACGTGTCGGGTGCCGGCGGCGACGACGTCGAACACCTTGCCGTAGGGCAGCCAGCCCTCGAGGGGAGAAGATCCGCCGATCGGCGGGGTCTCGGCCAGCAGGTACGCCTCGCCGTCGGAGATGAGCAGGTCGGGGTTGCTGGTGAGGCGGGCCAGGCGCGCCCCGATCAGCGGCATGGTGCCCATCGGGCTGGCCAGGATCTCGCCGTCGTCGGCGAACAGGTCCGCGCAGGCGACGGCGCAGACGTCCGCGCGGGTAGCCGCACTCATCGCCCGCCACCACCCCCGCTTTGCACCTTTGAGCTCCCCAAATCTGCCCCGCGGGGGGCGCTGAAAGGTGCAAAGCCGTGCTCGGCGGCGAACGCGGGCCAGGCCTCGAGGTCGGCTGCGGCCGCGGCGTACTCGCGCTGGAACGCCTCGTCGCGTCCGTAGTCGGGGACGCACGACGTGAAGTGCGCGCCGTTGGGTGTCTCGACGACGGCGTCGACCATCATCCGGTTGAGCAGCAGCGCCTGCGGGGGAGCAGCAGCGACGAGGTCGGCCGTCGTTACGATCTGCTCGCACGACACGACGCGGTGCGCGGCCGCCAGGCAGAACAGGTCATCGAAGTAGGGGTCGGGGCCGAGGTAGGCCGCGTTGCCGTGGGCGTCGGCCCGGTTGAGGTGGACGAAGGCCATGTCGAGGGGCAGCGCGGGCATCGCGACAAGCTCCTCGCCGTCGTCGTAAGGGGAGCGGACGGTGCGGATGCCGGGGTAGTAGGTCATGACGTCGGAGCCGAGTCCTGCGCGAATCGGCAGGAACGGCAGCCGCTGTCCCGCGGCGCGTAGCCCGGCGACCACCATGCCCTCGTCGAGTTCGCGCACCGATATCGAGCCGCTCTGCCGGGCCCGGACGAAGTGCGGGTCGTACGGGACCGAGTCGAGCGAGACGAAGCCGAAGACGAGTTCGCGCAGCTTGCCGGCCGCGCAGAGCAGCCCGACGTCCGGACCGCCGAACGAGACGAGCGTGAGGTCGCGGACCGGCGTCTGCAGGATCGCGCGCACGAGCGCCATCGGCTTGCGGCGCGAGCCCCAGCCGCCGATGCCGATCGTCATGCCGTCGCGCAGCCCGGACACCGCCTCGTCGAGGCCCGCCCGCTTGTCCCTCATGACTTGGCCACGAACGCGTCGCGGTGCTCGTCGGACACGCCGGCCAGGTTCAGTTCGAAGGTGAAGCCCTGCTCGAAGCGGTAGCTACGGTGCACGTCTTGGACGTCGATGCCGTTGAGCGCCTCCTTGGCGCAGCGGATGATCCGAGTGTCCTTGGCGGCGATGTCGCGGGCTACGTCGAGGGCGGCCTCGTCGAGCGACATCCGCGGCACCACTCGATACACCGAGCCGTGCTGATGCAGCGTGGCCGCGTCGATCGTGGACGCCGTGTAGTAGAGCGCACGCATCAGGTGCTGCGGCACCAGGCGGGCAAGGTGGGTCGCCGCGCCGAGCGCGCCGCGGTCGACCTCGGGCAGCCCGAAGGTCGCATCCTCGGACGCGACAACGACGTCGGCATTGCCGACCAGTCCGATCCCGCCGCCCAGGCAGAATCCCTGCACCGCGGCGATCACCGGCACCGCGCAGTCGTAGACCGCCGCGAACGCGGCGAAGCAACCTCGGTTGGCTCCGATGAGCGCGTCGTACCCGTCGGTGCGCTGCATCTCCTTGATGTCGACGCCGGCGCAGAATCCGCGGCCCTCGGCCCGCAACACCACCACGTGCGTCGACGGGTCGCGCCCGGCCGCCAGGATCGCGTCGGCCAGATCGAACCACCCCTTGACCGGCACGGCATTGACCGGGGGGAAGTCGACGGTGACCACGGTGACGCCACCGCCCTCGGAGCTGATGCTGATCCCGCTGGGAGACACTCGGCGCCCGCCTTCCTGAAACAAGCAAGTGCTTGGTAGGTTAGCATGCGTGGACCTCGACCTCGGTGGATCTGTCGCGCTCGTGACGGGCGGCGTCCGCGGGGTCGGCCTCGGCATCAGCCAGGTCCTCGTCGAGTGCGGAGCCACCGTCGTCGCCTGCGCCCGCCGACCGCACGACGTTGCACTGCCCGGGGTCGAATTCCACACCTGCGACGTCCGCGACCCCGACCAGGTCCAGCGGCTCGCGGACACGATCGTCGAGCGCCATGGCCGCCTCGACGTGCTGGTCAACAACGCCGGCGGTTCGCCGTCGGCCGACGCGGCCACCGCCGGGCCGCGCTTCCACGCCAAGATCATTGAGCTGAACCTGCTCGCCCCGTTGCTGGTGTCGCAGGTGGCCAACGCGGTGATGCAGCGCCAGGACGGCGGTGGGGCGATCGTGATGGTCAGCAGCGTCAGCGGACACCGCGCGTCGCCCGGCACCGCTGCCTACGGCGCGGCCAAGGCCGGCCTGGACAACCTGGTCGCGTCGCTCGCTGTCGAGTGGGCGCCGAAGGTTCGGGTGAACTCGGTGGCGGCCGGCATGGTGCACACCGAGCAGTCGCACCTCCACTACGGCGACCACGACGGCGTCGCGGCAGTCGGCCGCACGGTGCCGCTGGGCCGGTTGGCGATGCCGGAGGAGATCGGGCGGTGCGTCGCGTTTCTCGCCTCGCCGCTGGCGTCCTACGTGTCCGGGTCGACGCTCACCGCGCACGGCGGCGGCGAGGTACCGGCATTTCTCGGGGCAGCGAAGGGAACCGGCGAATGAGTCTGTGCGACGGGCGAGTGGTCATCGTGACGGGCGCGGCCCGCGGCCTCGGACGGGCGCACGCGCTGGCCTTCGCGGCCGCGGGGGCGGCGGTCGTCGTCAACGATTACGGCGTCGCCCTGGACGGCACGGGCGCCGCGACGGGACCGGCCCAGCACGTGGTCGACGAGATCATTGCCGAGGGCGGCCAGGCCGTTGCGAACGCCGACGACGTCGCCGACTGGGCTGGGGCCAAGCGGCTCGTGGACACCGCCATCAGCACGTTCGGCCGGCTGGACGTGCTCGTCAACAACGCCGGATTCCTACGCGACCGGATGCTGGTCAATCTCGACGAGGACCAGTGGGACGCGGTGATCCGGGTTCACCTCAAAGGCCACTTCGCGCCGATGCGGCACGCGGCCGCCTACTGGCGCGACGAGTCGAAGGCGGGTCGGCGACCGGACGCCAGGGTCATCAACACCAGCTCCGGAGCCGGGCTGATGGGCAGCGTCGGGCAGGGCAACTACTCGGCGGCGAAGGCGGGGATCGCGACGCTGTCGATCGTGGCCGCGGCCGAGCTGGGTCGTTACGGGATCACCGTGAACGCGATTGCCCCGGCCGCCCGGACTCGGATGACCGAGCAGACCTTTGCCGACACGATGGCGGCGCCCGAAGGCGGCGGCTTCGACGCGATGGCGCCGGAGAACGTGTCCCCGCTGGTCGTGTGGCTCGGCAGTTCCGAGTCGGCGCACATCACCGGCCGGGTGTTCGAGGTCGAGGCCGGCAAGATCACCGTCGCCGACGGCTGGCGCCGCGGACCGACCGTCGACAAGGGCGCGCGCTGGGATGCTGCGGGCCTCGGCCCGGTCGTCGGGGACCTGCTGGCGAAGGCGACCCCGCCGGAGCCTGTCTACGGGGTCTGAGCCGCCCAGCCGATAGCATCGCCGGGCCGCGCCACGCGGAAATCGAGCGAAGCGAGGGTCGCGGTGACCGGAGTCGAGGCGCGCAGCGCCTGGCGCGCCGTCGTCGCGTACGCGGCGCTGAGCGCGGTCAACCAGATGCTCTGGCTGACGTACACGCCACTGACGACGGACGCCGCGCGGCACTACGGCGTCTCGTCGGGGGCGATCGGTTGGCTGGCCGAGATCTTCCCGCTGGTCTACGTGGTGCTGGCCGTGCCGACCGGGTCGCTGATCGATCGCCGGATGCCGTTCTGGGTCACGGCGGGGGCGGTGCTGACGGCCGCCGGGGCTGTCCTACGGCTGGCCGGTGATGCGTATCCGACCGTCCTGGCCGGCCAGTTGCTGGTGGCGATCGCGCAGCCGCTCGTGCTCAACGGGGTGACGAAGGTTTCCTCGGCCTACCTCCGCGAGCGGGACCGGGCCACGGGCATCGCCGTGTCGTCGGCCGGAATCTTCGCCGGAATGCTCCTCGCGCTGGTGCTGGGCACCGTGCTCGGTGCGGACCGCATCGTCACGTTGTTGACGGTGCAGGCCGTGCTGGCGGTGCTGGCCGCCGGGTGGCTGGCGGCGTGTCTGCGCCGTCGCGGCGCCCACCGGGCGCCCGACGACGTGCCGACCGCGTTTCGTGTGGTGTGGGCCGATCCCTACATCCAACGGCTGACCGGCCTGGTGTGTGTCGGGTTCGGCGTCTTCATCGCCCTGACCACATGGCTGCAGGCGCTTCTCGAACCGGCCGGCGTCTCGTCGACGGCGGCCGGCTATTTGTTGTTGGCGATGATTGTCGCGGGGGTGGTCGGGTCGGCGACGCTGCCGCCGATCATCGCCCGACGCGCGGGCGAACAGCGCTTCGTCCTCGTCTCCGTCCTCGCCGGATGCGCCGGACTGCTCGTGTTGGCGGTGGCTCCCGGCTTCGGGACCGGATTGGTCGTGCTGGTCGTCGTCGGCCTGCTGCTGCTGACGAACCTGCCCGTGATCCTCGACCTCGCGCACCGGCGCGCCGGCCCGGGCGGCGGTGCGGCGAGCGCACTGGTGTGGCTCGCCGGAAACGCGGCGGGATTGGTCGCCGCGTTGGTGGTGCAGGGTCTGCTGCATCATCCGGCGATCGCGTTCGTCGTGCTGGCGGTCATGCTCGCGGCCGGACTGCCCCTGCTGCGCTCGCTGCGATCTGTGTCCGTCTGAGTGCAACCCGACCGGGGCCTCACCGCGTCTCCTCTTCGTAGGCCGCGAGCGGAGGGGTGCACGTGACGGAGTGGGAGGAGCTCGGCGGACCGCGGGAGCGCGAGGCCGGGCTGGTTGCCGACCGGGTGATCTCCGCCTTGCGGCGCCGGCGCCAACGCCGCTCCGCCGTGCTGGGTGCCGGCCTGCTGATA
Source organism: Pseudonocardiales bacterium (assembly GCA_032160665.1). Classification (GTDB taxonomy): domain Bacteria; phylum Actinomycetota; class Actinomycetes; order Mycobacteriales; family Jatrophihabitantaceae; genus Jatrophihabitans. The sequence continues at coordinate 25,490 of JAVHVH010000252.1, read as the reverse complement.
GCCGCCGTGGCCGTGGCGGTCCCGTTGCTGTCCGGAGCGGGGGGCGGCGATGGGACCGCGGCGGCCGACGGCACGCGCGGGCCGTCGACCTCACCGGGAACGTCGATGGTCCTGGCGTCGGCGGAACGCGGCGCGATCTACGCCGCCGCGATCGGAGGCGGGCGAACTCCCGAGTCCGTGCGGGCGCAGATCTTCGTGCGTGACCACATCTGCGGCTCGGTGCCGTTGAACCCGGGGGTGCCCTGCTCCGACAGCCCGATCCCGGCGGACGTCCAGCGAGTGGTGCACAACCTGCTCGGGAACAGGGTGCGATTCTCCGCCCACCCGCCTAACCCGAGCGGCAGCGGCGGTCCGACGGTCATCGTGTTCGGCGATCTGCACGTCACCGGCAACCGTGCGACCTTGGGCATCGAATTGTTCTGCGGGCCGCTGTGCGGGAGCGGTCGCACCCTCGTCCTGACTCAACGTGCGGGTCAGTGGCAGGTGACCGGCTCGACTGGTCCGGAGTGGATCAGCTGATCACGTTCAGCGGCCGACGCGCTTCTTCAACTCCCGCAGGGAGTTCTTCAACGATTGCTCGCGGATGAGCTTCTTCATCGGACCCGGCACGAAGAAGCCGACCTCGGCGACGATGTCCACGGTGACCTCGGTGGATCCGTCCTCGCGCGGCGTGAACGTGTACTTGCCGGTGTTCTCCTTGAGGTCGCCGCTCACCTGCTCCCACGACAGGCTGTTCGGCAGGTCGTAGGCGTAGCGCACGACGTAGTCCACCTTGCGGACCTTGGCGTCCACCTTCATCCGGACCAGAGACCCCCGGCCGTCCGAGTCGCGCTCGAGCACCTCGCACTCCAGCACGGCGGCTTGCCACTCGGGCAACGTCTCGAAGTCGGTCAGTGCTTCGATGATCTTGTCCGGCGGCGCCGCTAGGACGTCCGTCAGCCCGCTCGAATCCGTGCCCATGTCAGATCCTCTCGATGATGGTGCCGGTGGACAGCGCGCCGCCGGCGCACATCGTGATGAGGGCGGTGCTCGCGTCGCGCCGCTCCAACTCGTGCAGCGCCGTGGTGATCAGGCGCGAGCCGGTGCTGCCGACCGGGTGACCGATCGCGATCGCCCCGCCGTTGACATTGAGCTTCGACGCGTCGGCGCCGTGCACCCGCAGCCATGATAGGGGCACCGACGCGAACGCCTCGTTGACCTCGAACAGGTCGATGTCCTTGATCGACATACCGCTGCGCTCGAGCAGGCGCGAGGTGGCTTGTACGGGTCCGTCGAGGTGATAGTACGGCTCGGCGCCCACGAGGCACTGGGTGACGATGCGGGCCCGGGGGGTGAGGCCGAGCGAGGTGGCCTTGGCCTCGTCCATGATCAGAACGGCGGCGGCGCCGTCGGAGATCTGCGACGACGTCCCGGCCGTGTGCAGCGCTCCTTCATATACGGGCTTCAGCCCGGCCAGGCCTTCAGCCGTCGTCTCACGCAGGCCCTGGTCGCGGGTGACCGCGCGGGTCTGATCGGTCGGCTTGCCGTCGTCGTCCAGGACGGGCGCCTCGACCGGTGCAACCTCGCGCTCGAAGCGGCCCTCGTCCCAGGCCTGCTTGGCCTTCTGCTGGGACGCGAGCCCGAAGGCGTCCAGGTCGGCCCGGCTGAGACTTCGGCGCTCGGCGATTCGCTCGGCGGCGAGGAACTGGTTGGGCATGTCGATGTCCCACGAGTCGGGCCGCGGCGAGCCGGTCTCGCCCCGGTTCGCGCCGAGCGGAACGCGGGACATGGCCTCGACTCCGCAGGCGATGCCGACGTCGATCGCCCCGGCCGCGATCAGGCCGGCGATCAGGTGGTTCGCCTGCTGGGCCGAGCCGCACTGGGCGTCGATCGTGAAGGTGCCCGTCTGCCAGGGCAGGCCGGCACTGAGCCACGCGGTCCGGGTGACGTTGTTGGACTGCTCGCCGGCCTGAGTCACGCAGCCACCCGCGACCTGTTCGACGTGCAACGGGTCGATCCCGGAGCGCTCGACCAGCGCGCGCTGGGCCGCGCCGAGCACCTCGGCGGCGTGCAGGCCGGACAGCCAGCCATTGCGCCGCCCGATCGGGGTGCGTAACGCTTCCACGATCACCGCAGATCCCACGGGTCGGATCCTCTCATCAGCCGCGCATGTCTTGCCCCGCCAAAAGTAGAACATGTTTCTATCTGGCGGCAATACATACCGGCTCTTCTCTTCACTTCACGACGCTTGCTGTGCTTGAATGCCAGCTAGAACGTGTTGCAGATCTACTGGATTGCCAGGAGGCTCGGCGTGGCACTGCCCCAGCTCCCCGAGGGTTTCGACGTCAACGATCCCGACCTGTACGCCGAGCGCCTCCCGCGGGCGGAATGGGACGAACTGCGCCGCACGGCCCCCATCTGGTGGCAAGCGCAGCCGCGGGGTCGGGACGGCTACGACGACGAGGGCCACTGGGTGCTGACCCGGCACGCGGACGTCAAGGAGGTCTCCCGCCGGGACTCGGTCTTCTCGACGTACGAGAACACCGCGATCATCCGGTTCAGCGAGAGCATGACGCGCGAGAACATCGAGATGCAGCGCGTGATCCTGCTGAACATGGACGCCCCGCAGCACACCCGGATGCGCGCGATCATCTCGCGCGGCTTCACCCCGCGTGCCGTCGGCAGCCTCAAGGACGCCCTGAACGAGCGGGCGCAGGCGATCGTCCAGACAGCATTGGCCAGTGGCCACGGCGAGTTCGTCCGCGACATCGCCTGCGAGCTGCCGCTGCAGGCGATCGCCGAGCTGCTCGGCGTCCCGCAGGATGACCGCCACAAGATCTTCGAGTGGTCCAACCAAATGGTGTCCTACGACGACCCCGACTTCGACCCGGAGGACGGCCAGACCGCGTCCTTCGAGATGTTGAGCTACTTCATGGAGATGGCCGAGGACCGCAAGGAGACCCCGGCCAACGACATCGTGACCAAGCTGGTCACCGCCGATATTGACGGTAACGAACTCACGTCCGACGAGTTCGGTTTCTTCACGATCCTGCTCTCGGTTGCGGGCAACGAGACGACCCGCAATGCCATCAGCCACGGGATGATCGCGTTCATGGAGCACCCCGAGCAGTGGGAGATCTACAAGCGCCAGCGGCCCGAGACGACGGCCGACGAGATCGTCCGGTGGTCGACTCCGGTGGTGTCCTTCCAGCGCACCGCGAAGGAGGACACCGAGATCAATGGCCACCCCATCAACGCCGGCCAGCGGGTGGGCCTCTACTACGCCGCCGCGAACTTCGATCCCGACGTCTTCGACGACCCGTACACGTTCGACATCACGCGGGACCCGAACCCGCACCTCGGCTTCGGCGGCACGGGCGCGCATTACTGCATCGGCGCGAACCTGGCGCGGGTAGAGATGAACCTGATCTTCAACGCCATCGCGGACCATCTGCCCGACATCTCGATGCTCGGCGACCCGAAGCGGCTCCGCTCGGGCTGGCTGAACGGCATCAAGGAGATCCCGGTGCAGTACAGATGCCCGGTACCGCACTGACGCGCTGACTCCCCGACAGGCGGGACACCACCGCAACCTTTCTGACGCTCGGAATCGTCAAAGGGGTGGGAGGGTGTGCCTGTGTCAGAGCCGGAGAGCCCAGACGTCCCCGGGGACGAGGATCCGCAAGCGCGACGCCGCCGGCGCGCGCCCGGCCGGGTCGCCGCCGTCGGTGGGGCCGTGGTCGTGGTGCTGGCCATCGGGTCCGGTGTGCTGTGGATGTCCGAGCGGGGCTCAGGCCGAGACTCACCGTCGGCCGGGGAAGCCTGGAGTGCTCCGGCGACGTCGGTGCCGGACGTGGCCGGGCTGGACGATATCGCGGCGTCGGCACCCTGTGGCCGGGTGGCTTCGGCCACCCAGCTGGCCGGCGTCGACACCGTGGCGGCGTTCCCGGCGGTCGCGGTCGTCAATTGCCGTACCGACGTCAAGTCCTATGCCGGCGAGGGCGAGTGGGTGGTACTCGTCCGCCAGGTCACCGTCGACGGCCTGCCCCAGCTGATGTCCGCCCTGACGCGACCGGACGAGCAAGCATCGTCGGGCGACACCGCCTGTGCCGCGGTCGGATATGGACCGCTCACCATCTTGCTCGCTGGCCGCTCCGGCACCTACCTCCATCCTCGTGCCCCGGCAACTGCTTGTGGCGCACCCCAGCCAGCCGTCCTCGCGGCTGTCAACGGCCTGACCTGGCGCACCGTGTCCGTGAGCCGCATCGAGCAGACGCGGACACAGGCTTCCATCACCTCCGGGTGCGATATGGGATGGAAGAACGAGACGGCCATTTACGCGGCGAACGCGTCCGACAGCGCGGGTGGACCCGTGTTCACTACGGACGCCGAGACGCCGTTGCGCGTGTGCATCTATCGCGTAGCCGACGACGATCCGCAGGCCGGCGCGTTCGAGCGCGGCCTGACGCTCGACGGCAGCGACTCCCGCCGATTGCGCGACGCGCTGACCGGGCCCGGCCCGGGCGGTGGCTGTGCGGTTCAGGACACGTTCGCCGTCATCCGCGCCGCGGGGCAATGGGTCACCCTCGAGCTCGGTGGTTGCTGGCGGCTTGTCCGTGAGATCGACAATCCCGCCACGTACGGCAGCGCGGACGCCGACGTGGTCAAGGAGCTGCTGGGTCTTTCGTGACCGATTGCCGGTCGAAGAGGTCCCGCGAGGTCATGGCGGCGGACCCAGCACGCCAATACGACGCCTTGGTTGCGCGCTGTCCACAGGTCGCCGACCTGTCCACAGATCTCTTCGCCGCGCACCATCGCCCGCCGAGTTCGGCGACGGTGGGTCCGGGCGATCGCGTCGCGCGGTTGCCGACGAGGGGAGAGACGGTGACGACGCTGATCCGCCGGCTGCTGATGGTGGTTCTGGCGGGGGGCGTGGGGCCGACCCCCGCAGCCGCGACTCCGGCAACGGCGCGTGCCGAACCGGTCGCGGCGGACGGCGTCCAGCACCACAGTGCGAGGTCACCCCGATGGTCGCGGCACGATCTGCGGCGGATCGCGTGGTCGGCGCGAGCCCGGTCGTGACCGAAGGTCGCCAAATGACGCATATCCCCGACGCGGCGTTCTCGTTACTTAAGCATGCAGATCAGGCGAATTGCACCCCGTCTTGCGGCCCTCATCGGAATCGCCACGCTCAGCCTCGCCAGTGCAGTCGCGGCGACCGGTTCGACACCGTCGTCCGGGACGCTGACCGACATCAGCGCTCCGCTGACGTGGACGGGCGGTCCGTTCGTCGTCGCCAACGTCAGCGCGCAGACCGGGAGCGTCAACTGTACGGCGCCGCAGTCGTGCGACGACTACGCGCTGACTGTCTCGACCCCCGCCGGCTTCGGCGACACCAATAACCTCAAGATCCAGGTGAGCTGGCCGAACAAGGCCGCGGACTTCGATGTGTACGTCCTCGATCCAGCCGGCAACATCGTAGGCACCGCGGCGTCCTCCGCGGATCCGGAGACGGTGATCCTGCCGCCAACGAGCAGCACCTACACGGTGCGCGTCGTACCGTTCGCGCCGCTCGGGCAGAGTTACTCCGCCTCGGCCAGCATGGTCGCCACCCCGAACAACACCCCACCCGCGTCGACAGCCCCCGCGCCGAAGCTTGCGAACTACGGCGCGCCCGAGTCGCTGACCGACGCGCACAACGCCGGTGAGCCGTCCATCGGCAACGCCTTCACGACCGGTTCGAGCTTCTATCAGTCCTACGTATCGACCTACAAGGTCGTGTTCAACGACGCGGTCACGCCACCGGCGGCCACCTGGAGCGACGTGTCAGCCACCTCCGCCAACGGCTGCCCGCAGGGCTCGACGACATCCCTCGACCCCATCCTGTACACCGACGCGACCACCGGCCGGACGTTCGAGTCGCAGCTGTCCGGCGTCGACTCGCTCACCTGCTACACCGACGACGAGGGCGCCACGTGGCACCCAAGTCAAGGGGGCGGCATTCCATCCGGTGTTGACCACCAGACGCTCGGCGGCGGCAATTTCGTGGCCGGCGACCCGCTCAATGCCGCGAACCTCTACCCGCGCGCCGTCTACTACTGCAGCCAGGACATCGCGACGGCGTTCTGTGCGCTGTCGCGGGACGGCGGCACGACGTTCGGCGCGGGTGTACCGGTCTACAACCTGCTCGACTGCGGCGGCCTGCACGGCCATGTCGTCGTCGCCCCGGACGGCACCGCGTACGTGCCGAACAAGTCCTGCGGCGGTGCCCAGGGGCTGACCACGTCGTCCGACAACGGGAAGACGTGGACGGTCCGCACCGTCCCGAACAGCGTGCCGAGTGACAGCGACCCGGCGATCGGAATTGGCGCGAACGGCACCGTCTTCTTCGGCTACGCCAATGGCGACGGCACACCGCACGTCGCGGTCAGCCACGACAAGGGACAGACCTGGATCCGGGACTTCAACGTCGGCGCCGCGCTGGGCATCAAGAACGTCGTCTTCCCGACCGCGGTGGCCGGCGACGACAACCGCGCCGCCGTCAGCTTCCTGGGCACCACTACCGGCGGCAACTACCAGGACAGCGCGAACTTCCATGGTGTCTGGCACCTGTACACCGCGTTCACCTACGACGGCGGGCAGAGCTGGGTCACCGTCGACGACACCCCGACCGACCCCGTGCAGATCGGCTCGATCTGCACGGCGGGTACCACCTGCGGCAACGATCGCAACCTGCTCGACTTCATCGGTTCGACGATCGACAGTCACGGACGGGTCGAGGTCGCGTATGCCGACGGGTGCACGGGTGCCTGCGCGACGGGCGGGGCGAACAACTACGACGCCTACGCGACGATCGCGCGACAGTACGACGGGTTGACGCTGTTGTCGGCATACGACCCGGCAACCACGGCCGCAAAGCTGAAGAAGCACAAGTGACTGCCGGTGTTCGCGCTGCGGCTTCGGCCGCGGTGCTTGCCGCTGTGCTCACCTCGTGCGCCAGCAGCCACAAAGTTGCCGACAAGACCGTCGAGGCGAAGACAACCGTCTGCTCGACGGCGGCCAAGGCCATGGCTCTGCCCTCCGGCTTTCCGGCCGACTTCCCCATGCCGCGCGCGACCATCATCACCTCGGTCGATGACCGCGGCGACGGCGGGATCGTGGTCATGGGCGTGACGCCGACGGCGTTCAAGGACGTGCTGGCCGCGTTGCAGACCGGCCTGCCCGCCAAGGGATTCACCGCCGAGGACGGGGAGACCGAACCGCACGACGCGGAGTCGGACTGGACGTCATCCGACTACGACGGCCGTTGGGCCATCCGCGAACTCCCGCAGTGCAATGGCGACACGGCCGTCTCGGTCGTCGCGCGCAAGAGGTAGCGGGCGCGACCAGAAGCCGGGCCAGCGACCCGGCCCGCGCGGCATACGGCATCTGGTTCGGCGTGGCCCGGGCGGTTACCGTCAGGAGGATGACGCTTCCGCAAAACATCGTGGGCGACGGCCCGGTGAAAGTGATCGCGCTGCACGGCTGGTTCGGCTCGGCAACCGGATGGGGCACGTTGCCCGATCTCATCGACGGGGACAACTACAGCTACGCGTTCCTCGACTACCGCGGCTACGGCGAGCGGCGCGACGTGACTGGGGACTACACGATCGCCGAGATTGCGGCTGACACCGTGGCGCTCGCTGATCAGCTGGGTTGGGACCGCTTCGCCCTGATCGGTCACTCCATGGGCGGCTCGGCCGTCCAGCGGGTCTTCGCCGATGCCCCCGACCGGGTCACCGCACTCATCGGCATCAGCCCGGTGCCCGCCTCGGGTGTGCCCTTCGACGACGACAGCTGGAACTTGTTCGACGGGGCGGCCGAGAACGACGGGAACCGCTACGCGATCATCGACCTCACGACGGGCAACCGGCAGTCCAAGACCTGGATCGACCGGATGGTTGCGTTCTCGGTTGCCCAGTCGACTCGAGCCGCCTTCGGCGCCTACCTGCCGGCCTGGGCGAAGCACGACTTTTCGGCCGAACTGCCGGTGCCATCCATTCCCGTCAAGGCGATCGTGGGCGAGCACGACCCGGCGCTCGGCGCCGAGACGATCACCGCGACCTGGCTCGAGCACCTGCCCGGGTCCGAACTCGACATCCAGGGCAACGCGGGGCACTACACGATGTATGAGGCGCCGGTCGGCCTGATCACGAGCATCGAGAAGACGCTCTCGTCGCTGGCCTGAGCCGAACCAGCGAGCGGACCATGGGCACCACGTCACTCGTGCACGACCCGGCGACCTATGTCGACGGCGTCCCGTTCGACGCCATCGAATCGCTGCGCAGGACCGGCCCGGTCGTCTGGGTGGACGAGCCCGAGTTGCCCGGTCTTCCAGCGGGACCCGGCTATCACTTGGTCCTGCAGCACGCGCTCGTGAGCGCGGTGCTCAAGGATCCAGCGACGTTCTCGTCGTCGACGGGCGGGACGCAGATCCGGGATCCGGCCAGTGCGGACGACCTCCGCTACGTGCAGCGGATGATGTTGAACATGGACCCGCCGGAGCACTCCCGGCTCCGGCGCATGATTGCCCGGTCGTTCACGCCCCGTGCCGTCGCCGCCCTCGAGGAGCGGATCGCGGCACACGCCACCGCGATCGTCGACCGGATGCTGGCCGGTCCGTCCGAGTGCGACTTCGCGAAAGACGTGGCCGCCGATCTCCCGCTGCTCGCACTCGCGGACGTGCTCGGCGTACCGGCGGAGGACCGGTGGCTGATGTTCGACTGGTCCAATCGTGTGATCGGCTTCCTGGACCCCGACTACTCGGTGTCGGCGTCCTTCGACGCATCGACGGCGACCGACATTGCGCGGGCGGCTGCCTCGCTGCGTCCGGCCCCGGATGCGGAAGGACGCCCGCCGGATCCGCGAAGTCGCGCCGGCATGCCCGACCTCTACCGCTACGCGCACCTGCTCGGTGCCGCGAAGCGCCTCGATCCCGGCGCGGACGTCATGTCGATCCTGCTCGCTCAACTCGACGACGAGGGCGGCCCGCTGTCGGTCGAGGAGTTCGAAAACATGTTCTGGCTCTTCGCGGTCGCGGGGAACGAGACACTGCGAAACGGGCTGCCGGGTGGAATGATCGCGCTGCTCGAACACCCCGACGCGCAACGGGCCCTGCGGGCCGATCCTGCGATCTTCGCGACCGCGGTCGACGAGATGTTGCGCTGGTGGACGCCGGTGATGGTGTTCCGCCGCACAGCGACCGTCGCCCTGTCGCTCGGACCGGTGCGCGTCGCGGCGGGGGACAAGGTCGTCGTTTCCTTCACCGCGGCGAATCGGGATCCGGCCGTGTTCCTCCGGCCCTCCACCTTTGACCTGCGGCGCCGGCCGAACAATCACCTGGTCTTCGGCCACGGCCCGCATTTCTGCCTCGGCGCCCAGCTCGCGCGCGCGCAGATGCGCGCCTTGTTCGGGGAACTGCTCCGGCGAACGTCGTGGATCGACGCGGCCGGCCCTCCGGCCTATTTGCGTTCGAACTTCCAGCGCGGCGTCAAACGCCTGCCTATCCGATGGCAGCCGGCGTGATCTCCGCCGGTCTGGCACGACGCCTGCGGGACAGTGGCCTGCGCTGGGACCCGGCACCGGGGGATCGATTCATCGTTGCTGATCGGGACATGGACGACGAGGTCTTCACGCTGTCGGACATGACGGTCGAAGTGCATGACCTCCCGTCCGGCCCGCTGATCCGCTTCAACGGGACGGTGGAGTGGGCCCTCGATTCGATCGAGCCGCGGAACGCGGTGTGGCTACCGAGGGAGACCCAGTTGCGCGACCGCGTGGGAGGCGCATTCCATCGGCTGACGCGGGTGGGCGGCGGCTGGCGCGTTGAGCTTCAGATCGGCGACCGCCGGACGCAGGTTGAGCACGCCAACGCCGAGGAGGCCTACGGCCTGGCGCTGCTCCATCTGATGACCGGCGAATGAAAGCGCGCGCGCCCGTCCGGCCTCTCAACGGCCGGCGCACCACCGGCAGCGTCGCCCAGGGCCTCGGCGTCCGACCAGGTCGAGGCCGGGGTCGCGGTCGGCGTGACCGACCCACCCGCCGATGTCGAGGTACAGCGCATAGCCGGGCGCGGCGATCAGCGTCAGAGCGGCTGCGACACCGAGCAGACCGTCCGCCTCTACGAGGGACCCTTGGCGCTGGCGACGACGCGGTCCATCTCCCAGTACGCACGCAACGAGAGGATCTTGCCCTCGTCGTTCACCTTGTAGACGAATACGCCGGCAGTGGACGCGGTCCAGCCGTTCGCCGATGTGGTGTGGATGACGCCCGTGTTCGCACATTCGTCACCGGAGACGAACGAGTCGTGGATCTCGAAGACGAATCGCGACATCGTGCCGATCGTGATGTCCCAGAAGTGCGCCCGACCGTCGGCGCCGTGGTGGCCGTTGCCCTCCGGGTCGAAGATCGATGGGCCGACCGGGTCCTCGATCCACCCGTCGTCCGCGAAGTTCGCCAGCCACGCCGCCTTGTCCTTGCGGATCACCGCGTCGTACGAGCGCAATGCGGCGTTGCGGGCGGGGTGGTCCGCCTTGGAGGGTGCGCGCCAGTCGAGCGTTGACGGCGCGATCGCGGCGGTGGACTCACTCATGAGTTGTCCTCTCAGATCTTGGTGATGACCTCGTCGGCGAAGCGCCGGATGCTGTCCTTCTTCGCCTGCAGGTCGCCGTCGAAGCCGACGCCGTGGAATAGCCAGGGCATGGCGATGATGTCGGTGACGCCGGCGTCGAACTGCTCGCGATAGCCGTCGATACCGAATCGGTCGATGCAGACCGCCTGGATCTCGTACGGACGGTCGGCGCGGCCGTACTCGGCCCGCAACTTCTTCAGCGTGCTCATGACGTCGACGAGGTCATCGAATTTGATCATCGCCGACGTCCAGCCGTCGCCGATCCGGGCCGCTCGCTTGAGCGCGACCTCGGTGTGCCCCCCGACGTACCAGGGCATCGGGGCCGTCGGCGTGGGACTCATCTGCAACTTGTCGAAGTCGTAGAACTGTCCGTGGTACTCGACCATCCCGCCGCCGAGGACGAGCTGGATGACCTCGATCATCTCGTCGACCCGCTTGCCCCGCTTCTCGTACGGGACCCCGCACCACCGGAACTCCTCCGGCGACCAGCCGATGCCGACGCCGAAGCCGAACCGGTTCTGCGTCATGTGGGCGACCGTGAGCAGTTGCCGGGCGAGCAGCAACGGATTGCGCGAGCCCAGCTTGAGGACCTGCGTGTAGAACCGGATCGCCGACGTCCCCGCACCCATCGCGGCGGCGATCACCAGCGGGTCGCCCCATGGCGTGTCGGCGTTCCACATCCGGCTGCCGTCAGGCGTATACGGGTAGTCGGCCGACACCGTCTCGGAGTAGAACAGCGAGTCCGGCAAGGCCACGGAGGCGAAGCCGCACTCCTCGGCGGTCCGGGCCAGCTCGACGATCTGATCCAGCGGGTTCATCGCCACCGCGAGCGTGAACTTGCGGTCGGTGTTGACCTGGGGTGCGTTCATTCCGGCTGCTCCGATCCGACGACCCACATGGCAAAGAATTGCGAGCCGCCACCGTAGGCGTGCCCGAGGGTTTTGCGGGCGCCGTCGACCTGGTGGTCTCCGGCTCGACCCATCACCTGCATCGCCGCCTCGGCGAAGCGGAGCATGCCCGACGCTCCGATCGGGTTGGAGCTGAGGACCCCACCGGACGCGTTGACGGGCAACTGGCCGCCGAGCGCGGTCTCGCCGGACTCGGTGAGCTTCCAGCCCTGGCCTTGCGGCACGAAGCCGAGCGTCTCGAGCCACATCGGCTCGAACCACGAGAACGGGACGTAGATCTCGGCCACGTCGATCTCGTTGAGCGGGTCGCTGATGCCGGCCTGCCTCCACAAGGCCGCCGCGGCGTCGCGGCCGGCTTGCGGGTTGACTTGGTCCCGGCCGGCATAGGTGGTCGGTTCGGAGCGCATTGCGGTGGCGTGGATCCATCCGGGCCGGTCCACCGACCGGGCGGCCTCGGCGCCGCCGATGACGACCGCGCAGGCCCCGTCCGATGATGGGCAGGTCTCGTCGTAGCGGATCGGGTCCCACAACATCTGCGAGGCCTGGACCGACTCGACTGTGATGTCGGGCTGGCGCAGATGGGCGTATGGGTTGATCGCGCCGTTGCGGCGGTCCTTGGCGGCAACGATCGCACCGATGTGTTCCGGAGCGCCCGAGCGGCGGATGTAGGAACGGACGTGCGGCGCGAAGTACCCGCCGGCGCCGGCGTTCACCGGCATGTTGAACGGAATCGGGATCGACAGTGCCCACATGGCGTTGGACTCGGACTGCTTCTCCCAGGCCACCGCAAGAACTCGGTCGTGCACACCCGCTTGCACGAGGCTTGCGGCCACGATTGCCGTCGAGCCTCCGACCGATCCGGCCGTGTGGACCCGAAGAAGCGGCTTGCCCACGGCGCCGAGCGCGTCGGCGAGGAAGAGCTCGGGCATCATGACGCCCTCGAAGAAGTCGGGCGCCTTGCCCATCACCACCGCGTCGATGTCGTCCCACCCGACTTGCGCGTCGGCCATCGCGCGGTCGATCGCCTCGCGGCACAGACCGGCCATCGAGACGTCCGGGCGCTTCGCCTTGTGGTGCGTCTGACCAGTGCCCAACACCGCCGCAGGCTGTTTCACCGATCCCGCCCTTCCATCACGCAGACGAGGTTCTGTTGCAGCGCCGGGCCACTGGTCGCGTGCGCGAGCGTCCGGCCGGCTGATCCGGACAGGATGTGCGAGGCGGCCTCCCCGATCCGGACCAGACCCGCGGCGAACATCGGGTTACCGGCGAGCGCTCCACCGGACGGCGTTATCCGGACGTCCGCGCCGAATCCGAGTTCCGAGCGCAGCAGCAGCTCCTGGTGAGTGAACGGGGTGTGCAGCTCGGCCACCTGGACGCCGTCGATGCCGGCGTTGCGCGCGGCGGCCACTGCCGACGCTGAGGCCTGGAGATCACGCGCGCCGAGATGAGCGGAGTCGACGGCATGGGCTACCCCGGTGATCCAGGCTGGGCGCTCGACGAAATCACGGGCCCGGTCTCCGGCGGCGAGCACGATCACCGCCGCGCCGTCGGTGATCGGCGCGCAGTCGTGCTTGCGCAGGGGATCGGCCAGGTAGGGCTCGGCGAGCAGTTCGTCGACGTCCTTCGAGCCGGCCAGTTGGGCGTAGGGGTTGGTCTCGGCGTCCCGCCGGCTGCGCACCGCAACCTCGGCCATCGCCCGCTCGCTCCATGCCCCGGAGTCGATGCCGAGCCGGGCCTGCAAGCCAGCGATCGCGACCGAGTCCGGCCATAGGGGCGCGAGCGTGTATGGGTCGAGCTGAAGCGCCAGCGTGCGGCGCAGGTCTCCGGCCGACGACTTGCCGAACCCGTACACCAGCGCGGTGTCGACCTCGCCGGTCTGCAGCTTGATCCACGCCTCGTATAGCGCCCAGGCGGCGTCGGCCTCGACATGCGATTCGTTGATCGGCGGGACCGGACCGATGGCGTCGATTGCCGAGATGAAAGAGAACGCGCGGCCGGCGAGATAGTCCGACGAACCCGAGCACCAGAATCCGATGTCGCGCTTGTCGATGCCGAGTCCGCCCATCACCTCGGCGAAGATCGGGACCAGCATCTCGACGCCGTTGGTCGTTCCGTCCGTGCGCCGCCGTTGCCGGCTCTGCGCAAACCCCACGACGGCAACGTCCCTCACAGGTGCTCCTTGAACGAGTCGTAGTCCGCGTCGGCTTCACCGGTCGGCCGGAAGTGCGTGATGTTCTGCAGGGCCGGTTCCCACTCGTCGCGCGGGCGCCACACGGCCCCGACCCGCATCCCCATCCGGACGTCCTCGGCGGGACAGTCCAGGATCAGGTGCAGGAAGGCGATGTCGGCGCCGTCGAGCAGGATGTAGGCACACACGTAGGGCGGCTTGATCTTCTGTCCGTAGAAGGGCACGTTCACGATGCAGAAGGTCGTCACCGTGCCACGATCGGGAAGCTCGACCTCCTCCTCGGTGGGCACCCCGTCGACGGGGCACGCGCCGCGCGGCGGGATGTAGACCTTTCGGCACACCGGGCAGCGTTGGCCGATCAGCTTGCCCTGCTCCAGCCCGATCAGATAGTGGGTCTCCTGGATCGATGCGGAGTGCTGCACCTGCAGGCTTACCGGCGTCGTCACCATCGTCACGGGCTCGACATCGGAGCTGGTGGCCGACCCGGCGGGACGCTCAGCCGTTGCGATGGAGGCCGGCTCGAAGCAGACGATGTCGCGAATGTGTCCGACCGGCTCGGCGACCCACCGGGCGCGCACCCGCATTCCGGTGGTCACCGCCTCGGGGGAGTCGACGTCGAGCGCGTGCAGCATCGCGGTGTCGGCGCCGTCGAGCGTGATCAGGGCCCACGCGAACGGTCGGTCAAGCGGTTGCCCCGGCATTGGCTGTCCCGCCCACGTCCAGCTGAGCACCTCGCCCTCGTCCGCGACATCGACGAACTCGGACACCGCGGCACCGGTCAGCGGGTCGTACTCGACGGGCGGCACGTAGATTCGGCCGTCCGAACAGCGCGCTCCGATGATCGTGCGACCGGCCAGTCCGGTCATGAATCGGCCCAGCGTGGACCCCAGCGAGCGCGTGTAGTCGAAACTCAGCTCGATGGGCGCGGTCAGGGGCTCCACGACGGTCATCCTCGAAGTGAAACATGTTCTCGTATTGAGGACAAGATATCGACTGCTCCGCGCGGATTCGGCCGCCTAGCGCTTGTCTCAGAACTGATACACGTTCTAGATTAGGAGCCTCGACGGAACGGGAGACCAACATCGTGGCCGACACCGGACTCTGGAACATCGCGGGCGATCAGCCCGACCTCACCGCAGTCGTCGACCCCGCCGGGCGTGAGGTCAACTACCGCGAGCTGGCCGCCTTCGCCGACCGCTATGGCCGCGGGCTGCAGGAGCTCGGCCTGCAGACCGGCGATTGCCTGGTCGTCATGCTCCCGAACACCATCGAACTCGTCGCGCTGTACTTCGCCGCGATGGAGTGCGGGCTCTACATCGTCCCGATCAACTGGCACCTCACCGGCCCGGAGGTCGCTTACATCGTCGAGGACTGCGAGGCCAAGGCGTTCGTCGCCCACGAGCGCTTCGCGGAGGCGGCGACGATCGCCGGTGCGAGCCTGGCCGAGAAGCGCAAGTTCGCAGTCGGCGAGGTCGCCGGCTTCCGCGCGCTCGCCGAGCTCGCGACCGCCGACGGACGTCCCGACAACCGCACCCAGGGCGCGCCGATGGTCTATACGTCCGGCACGACCGGCAAGCCGAAGGGTGTCAAGCGGCCGCTGACCGGCGCGAACCCGGATGACGTGCCGATCGGCGCCAGCGGATTCTTCGCGGGCTTCCGGATCCAGCCCTTCGACGAGAATGTCCACATCTGTGGGTCGCCGCTGTACCACACCGCGGTCCTGAACTTCGTGGGAATCTCGATCCAGCTCGGGCACGCGGTCGTGCTGATGGACCGATTCGACGCCGAGGAGATGTTGCGTCTCATCGACCGACACAAGGTGACGCACAGCCACATGGTGCCGACCCAGTTCACCCGGCTGCTGGCCCTGCCGGAGGACGTCCGGGCGAAGTACGACGTGTCCTCATTGCGGACGATGATCCACGGTGCCGCGCCGTGCCCGAACGAGGTCAAGCGCGCAATGCTCGGCTGGTGGGGGCCTGTCGTGGTCGAGTACTACGCCGCGACCGAGGGCGGCGGCGCGACGATCTTCGCCGACGAGTGGCTGAAGAAACCCGGCTCGGTGGGCAAGGCCTGGTCGTACTCGGTCATCAAGATCCTCAACGAGGACGGTGAGGAGGTCCCGCCGAATCAGCCCGGGTTGGTGTACATGCAGATGGGCGGATCGACCTTCGCCTACCACAACGCTGAGGAGAAGACTCGCGAGTCGCGGGTGGGCGAGCTGTTCACCGTCGGCGACATCGGCTACCTCGACGACGACGGCTACCTGTTCCTGATGGATCGCAAGAGCGACATGATCATTTCGGGTGGTGTCAACATTTACCCGGCCGAGATCGAGGGCGAACTGGTGATGCATCCGGCGATCGCCGACATCGCAGTGTTCGGCGTCCCGGATGAGCAATGGGGCGAAGCCATCAAGGCGGTCATCCAGCCGGCCGAGGGCGTGGTGCCCTCCGCCGAGCTGACCGACGAGATCCGCGCGTTTGCCGCCGAGCGGCTGGCCAAGTACAAGCTGCCAAAGATCGTCGAGTACCTGGACGAGCTGCCTCGCGACGACAACGGCAAGCTCTACAAGCGCAAGCTGCGCGACGAGAGCTGGGCCGGCCGCGAGAAGGCCATCTGAACGGCGACTCGGGGAGTGCCAGCCGCGCCGAGCGCAACCAACACTCCCCGTGCCGATCGGAATGATCTAGCTGTTCGCGATGGTGAACCGCTCCGTGCCGCAACTGGATGTTGCGGCCTCGTTGTTGCTGTCACCGCTGTAACTCGATGCCCAACGCCACGTGCCCTCGCTACTGGCAATGAACGTGGTGTTGGTGGTCGCGTAGTTGCCGTTCCCGCTGACGCTGACGGTCTGCGTCAACGCGGGTGGGCCAGAACAGGTGGCATCGGTCGGGCTGTACAGGCTCATCGTGACTGTTCCACCCGCGCCACTGGTGGCCCCGGACAACGTGAACGTGTCGTTCGGGATCAGGTTCTGCGCGGTGGCTACGGTCGGTTGCGCCTTGTTCACGACCAACTGCTCGGTACTGCACCCGCTAGTCGCCCCGTTGTTGTTCGCGTCCCCGCTGTAGACAGCCTGGAAGCTGTACGTACCGGCCGTGTCGAAGCTGATGGATGCCGAATCGGGGACGATGCCGTTGGCTACCGTGACCTGGCTGTTGAGCAGGTCGGTGCCGCTGCAGGTGTTCGCACCGGCGTAGGCGTGATAGGTGACCGTTCCGATTGCGCTAGCCGTCGCGCCCGACAATGTCGACGAGTCGTGCATCGCCTCGCCGATGTTGACCGGATTCTTCGACAGCACCGTTGCGATCGTCGGACTGTTGTTGATGTGGTTGGTGTACGTGCAACTCACCACGCCGCCGAACCCTTCCGTGATGTTCACGGTCGGACCGCTGACACTTGTACTGGTGCCCGAACCGCTCGAGGTGCACGACAGGCTCTTGAGGGTCCAGCCGGCGGTGGTCTGCGCCGTGGTGAGGTTCTCGGTGACGCTATAACTGCCGGAGCTGACGTTCGAGTACGCCCTCTGGCCACCGTTGGTAAGGCTGAACGTGGACGGCGACAAGCTACCCGTCGTGGTGTAGCCAAAACTGCTGTCACCGTTCTCGGTGACCTTGTTGATAGTGATGCTGCCGCAGTTGCTGATGCTCACCGGTTGCGGGGCGATGAAGTCCTTGATCTCCGCTGTGAACGACGACGACGAGCGGCTCTTGAGGAAGGTGCTGCCGAACGCCGTGCACACGCCCGGCTGGAACACGCCCGCTGCGGTCAGGTTGATCGCTGCCTCGCCAAACAATCCTGCGCCCAGATTGCCGCCGGCGATCGGCTCGGCGATCGAGCCGGTGTTGACGGCGCCTTCGGCGAAACCGGCGGTGGTGAGGTTCACTCGGTTGCCCCAGCACGGCAGCGCGTTCGCACTGAAGCACTGAGCGTTCGAGCCCGAGGTGACCCACTTGAGCAGGCCGAGCGTGGGCGTGCCGGAACCACCGAAGTCGTAGGTCACCAGCAGGTCGCCGGCGGTGCGGTTGAGCGCCACCGGGCCGGTCGTGCTCGCCGTGAACCCGGTCGTCGCGTGCTGGTTGATCTCGAAGTCGAGGTTGGCGCTGCCGATATTGACGAGCCGCTCCCAGCCGAGATACAGGTAGATGGCTCCGCCACTGGCCTGTTCGGACGCCTCGTAGAAGCGGGCCAGGTCGTTCTTGTTCGGCGGGATCGATCCGTCGACAACCGACGTGGCCGCGTTGTCTTCTTTCGTTCCCTGGCCGAACGCGTTGTCGGAGCTACCGCTGGGGGTGTCGATGCCGGTATTGCGACCGGCGACGTTCGCCCAGTCGGTGTTGCCCGTTGTGTTCACCACCAGGTTGCCGTCGTTACCTTCGAAGGTGCTACCGGTGAGGTTCGCCGACGCGAGCGTTGGAGCGAGCAGTGAGAGGCCGGCGGTGACGGTGCATACGGTGCCGAGTACCAGCCAGCGCCGTAGCCTTGTTTTGGGCGTGCGTCGACCGTGCATTGAAGAACTCATGAATCTTCCCCCGTGATGTGGCGCAACGAGACGTTGCGCCGCTGATCGAAACCCTCTTCGAGACGACGAAGGGGTGGGCGGCACGGTCGGATTGAGCCATCCCGTGCCGCGGCATGTCAGCGCTCAGCCAGCGTGCACGCTCCTCCCCGCGGTAGAGGCAAACTCGCGCGTCCGACCTGCGAACGCCTGGGCACGCCCTACCCGGGGAGAGAAATCCTCGTGCGGCCCGACCCGGATTCAAGTCCGCAGGTCGAGCTTGGGCAACCACCGTCGCGCGCTCGACAGGACGGGCCCGCGCGGTTTGCGCGCGAAAAGCGTCCTAAATCCCGACACGTGGGCGGCCAGGTAAGGCGCGCGTGTGGCACGGCAACGACGGGAGCTGGCGTGACGTTCTGCGATGACGTGCGGCCCGGCCGGGCCAAACGTCCTGACTAAACAGGGACTTTACATCGACTCCAGGGCTGGCTAGCATCGAAGGACGGCGGGGGTCGCCGACCCGAGGGACCTCCCCGATGTCTCGCCTCCCGCATCGCCCGCCTTTCCGTTCGCGCCACGCAGATGCCTGGCCCGCCTTCGTCGGTTGCCTCGCCGCCCTCCTGCTGGTCGCGGTCACGGCCCCTGGTGCCGCCCGAGCAGCCGGCGGCGGCGCGACGGTCACGACGGTCATGACCGTCCAATCCGAGAACCTGCAGCAGCCCTACTCGTGGCAGGACCCTCGTTACTTCGGTGTCGACGACTTCATGAACTGGACGGTCACCGGACAGATCGCACCGGGCGATTCGTACACCTACGTGCCGCGGTGGCCGATCAGTTCGGCCAGCGAGGTGCCCGCCATCTCCGCGAATGTGCGATGGACCGGTGCCACCACGCTGCGCATGACGAGCGCCGTGCCGATGAACGACCAGGTGAGCGCCACCGATCACACCGGCCAGGCGATCACGGCACCGGTCGTCGGGGCGACCGCCGAACTGTGCATGTTCTTCGTCCCGAGCAACGCCGTGCCTACGTTCAATTACGCGCTAACGATCACCAATCTCGGGACGACGGCGGCGACCGCAGTCACCCTGACCGGGCAGGAGTCGAACGGGTACACGTCGAACTACGGACAGTTCTGCAACCGCGCGGACGCTGACGGCGACGGCTGGAACGACACGCTCGAGGAAGGGATCGCCGATCTGACCGCTCCGGCCACAATGACCACAGAAGACAAAATGTCGGTGCTCGGGGTCGACTACCTCGGGCAACGGTCCGCGACAAGCGCCGTCAACGACGAGGTGGACAGCTACCCGCCGGACGTCAACGACGACGGAATCGTGAGCCAGGCCGACGTCGATGCGATCTCGGCATGGGTGGGGCAGGGCACCGGCGTGCCGTTCTCGCGCGTGGACTACACCGGAGTTGGACCGAATCGGTACCAGGCGCAATCCGGATTGTGGCGAAGATACGACCTCAACGGCGACGGACTTGTCACCGCCGGCGACGTGTCCTGGGTGCGGGCCGAGGTGGGACGACCGGTGCCCGACCCGGTCGACGTCATCGCGCCGTGGGTTGCGATCGACCGCTCGGCCGGGACGACGTTCGCGCACCGGACCTCGGTCTGGATGGCCGCGGACGCCCGCGACAACCGCGCCCTGACGTCCGTGCGCTTCGCGGTGAACGGATCCGCGCTCACCCAGCAGTGCACCGACCCGACGACTGAGATGGCCGACCCGACGCGGTACCACGACCCGTCGACACCCGAGTATCAATGCGTGTGGAATACGCCGAGCAAGCGCGCGACGGTGACGCTGACCGTCACGGCGACCGACGCCGCCGGGCACACGACCGTCGACAGCCTCAAGGTCACTGTGTCCTGACGTACCGTGCGGCTCCCAACCCGCACAGTGCAGGATGGGCACGTGTTCGGTTCCCCCGCAGACGTTGCGAGCGAGCTCGCTCGGGTGCGCTACCTCGCCGACGCCGCGACGGCGACGACCGTGTACGTGGCCGCCACGCTCGAGAAGCCGCTGCTCGTCGAGGGGCAGGCCGGCGTCGGCAAGACGCAGCTCGCGAAGGCGGTCGCTGAGGCCACCGGCGCCGAGCTGATCCGGCTGCAGTGTTACGAGGGTCTGGACGAAGCGCGGGCGCTGTACGAGTGGAACTACAAGAAGCAACTGCTGCGCATCCAGGCTGCGCCCGCCGATCAGGCCTGGGAGCAGACCCACGACGACATCTTCACCGACGAGTTCCTGTTGACCCGGCCGTTGCTCACCGCGATCCGCCGCGACCGGCCCACCGTCCTGCTGATCGACGAAGCGGACAAGACTGACGTCGAGGTCGAGGCGTTGCTGCTCGAGGTGCTGTCCGACTATCAGGTGACGATCCCCGAGCTCGGGACGATCACGGCAACGCGCCGACCGTTCGTCGTGGTCACATCGAACGCGACGCGCGAGCTGTCCGAGGCACTCAAGCGCCGCTGCCTCTACCTGCACCTGGACTACCCCTCGCCCGAGCGTGAGCGCGAGATCGTCCTGGCGCAGGTGCCGGAGATCGAACCCGACCTGGCCGACCAGCTGGTCCGGACCGCGGCCACGCTGCGGACGCTGGAGCTGAAAAAGGCGCCCTCCGTCGCCGAGACGATCGACTGGGCCCGGACCTTGCTGGCGTTGGGCATCGGCGATCTGGACGAGACCGCGATCGCCCGCACGCTGGGGGTCGTGCTCAAGCACAACTCCGACCACGCGCGGGCGGCGAAGGAGCTCGGCCTGCCCGACGTCCCCGAATGAGCCGATCATGAGCCTGCTCGACCGGCACGTCGGGTTCGTGGCCGCCCTTCGGGAGGCCGGTGTCACGGTCTCGGTCGCCGAGGGTCTCGACGCCGTCGCGTCGATGCGCACGATCGAGCTCGTCGACCGGGAGCAGCTGCGCGCGGCCCTCGCGGCGACGTTGGTGAAGCGGCAGATGCACCGACCGACCTTCGACACCGTCTTCGACGTCTTCTATCCGCCGGTGACGGGGGAGTCCGCGGCGCCCCCGTCACCGGGGCAGATACCGGACCGCGACCCCGATGCGGCCCACCGCGACCCCGATGCGGCCCACCGCGGCCCGTTGGAAGACCCGACCCGCGACCGGATCCGGGAGGCGCTGGCGCAGTACCTCAGGGACGGCGACGAGCGGGTGCTGGACTCGGTGGCTCGCGATGCGGTGGCGGCCTTCGGTGCAGTGGCGGGGCGGGCGCCGGGGCAGACGTCCTGGTCACGGATGTCGGTGCTCGAACGGGTGTCGGCGCAAACCCTGATGGCCGGGCTGCTGGAGCAGGTCCTGCGCGGCGAGGACCGCGGCGGGCTCGCCGAGCGGCTGGCCCGCACGACGATCAACGAACGCATCGCACTGTTCGAGCGACGGGTCGACGTGGATGTCCGACGTCGGCTCGCGGAGCTGACCGATGCCGAATCAGTGGCTCGCACGTCGGTCCGCCCGACGATCGAGCGCGTCAACTTCATGGGCGCCACCCGCGCCGACCTGGTGGCGATGCGTCGCGAGATCCAGCCGCTCGCCCGCCGACTGGCCGCGCGGCTGGCCATGGATCAACGCCGGCACCGCCGCGGTCAGCTCGACTTCCGCCGGACGATCCGGGCCTCGTTGTCGTCCGGCGGGGTCCCGATCACGACCGTGCATCGTCCGCGCCGGCCGCTCAAGACCGACCTCGTCGTGCTGTGCGACGTCAGCGAATCCGTCACCTCGTTCGCGCACTTCACCCTGTTGCTGGTCTATGCGCTGCGCGAGCAGTTCAGTCGGGTGCGCGCCTTCGCGTTCGTCGACGAGCTCGATGAGGTGACCCGCTTCTTCACCCCCGGCGGCGACGTGATCGAAGCGGTCACCAGGCTCGCCAACGAGGCGGACGTGACGTGGATCCTCGGCCGGACGGACTACGGCCGGGCCTTCGAGTTGTTCGCGCACCGCTTTCCAGATGCGATCGGCCCGCGTACGTCACTGCTCATCCTGGGTGACGCGCGCTCGAACTACGGGGAGCTGGCGCTGCCCACCCTGGCCGAGCTGACCGACAAGGCGAAGCACGCGTTCTGGCTCAACCCCGAGCGGGAGTCGATCTGGGACACCGGTGACTCGCGCGCCAGTGACTTCGCGGCGATCGTCCCAATGGTCGAGTGCCGCAACCTGGCCCAGCTGGGGGACTTCGTGCGCGGGCTGGGGCAGTGACCGGCGAACGCGGCTAGGGGATCAGGACGATCTTGCCGGTCGTGTGCCCGGCGATGCTCTCGCGGTGGGCGTCCGCGACCTGCGTCAGCGGGTAGCTATTCGCGACAATCACTCGCAGCTCGCCCTCGGCGACGGCCTTGGTCAACTTTGTACGGGCGGCGGCGCGGATCTCGGTACCCGGATCGGCCCCGGGCCCGCCGCCCAACAGCTTGATGCCAACATCCGCGGCGCGCCCGAAGGCGGCGATCGTCACGATGCGCTGCCGGTCCGCCACCAGCTCGAGCGACACGTCCACCGCCTCGTCGGTCCCGACGAGATCGGCCGCGGCGTCGACCCCAGACGGGGCGGCCGCACGTACCCGGTCGGCGAGCCCGGGACCGTAGGCGACCGGGATCGCGCCGAGTTCGCGCAGCAGCTCGTGTTTGCTCGGGCTTGCGGTGGCGATCACGGTGGCGCCCCGGCCGGCGGCCAGTTGTACCGCCAAGAGCCCGACCCCGCCGGACGCGCCGTGGACCACCACGACCTCGCCCGCACCCAGACCGATCGCCTCGAGGGTGTGGACGGCGGTGACCCCGGTGACCAGGAGGCCGCCGGCTTCCTCCCAGGACATCGCCGTAGGCTTCGGGACCACTGACGCGAGGGGTACGACGAGTTCGGCGGCGTAGGCGCCGGAGGCCGGGTAGGCGATCACTTCGTCGCCGACGGCCACGGTGCTGACGTCCGCGCCCAGAGCGGTCACGACTCCCGCGGCCTCGGCACCGAGACGCTTGGGGAGCGTGGACGGATCGGTGCCGAACAAGCCGCTGTAGGTCTTGTGGTCGATCGGGTTGACGCCCGCGGCGCGTACCGCGAGGCGGACCTCGTTCGGCCCCGGCTCGGGCGTCGGTCCGTCGATCAGGGACAGGACTTCCGGCCCACCGAAGCCGGTGGCGACGACGACTGCGCTCATGCCAGTGGCGAACGCGAGGTCGGCCCGGTCGATTCCCGTCGCCGAGCGATCGGCTCCGTCAGCGGCCCGTGAACTCGGGCTTGCGCTTCTCGGCGAACGCCCGCGGGCCCTCCTTCGCGTCCTCACTCTGGAACACGGCCATGCCCAGCTTGGCATCGAGGCGGAACGCGTCGTTCTCGTGCATGCCTTCGGACTCACGGATCGTGCGCAAAATCGCCTGGACGGCCAGCGGCCCGTTGGCCGCGATCAGCTCGGCGATCTCGAGGGCCTTGTCCAGCGCCTGCCCGTCTGGGACGACATGCCCGATCAGCCCGATCTCCTTGGCCTCCGCCGCCTTGATGTGCCGGCCGGTGAGGAGCAGGTCGGCCGCGACCGTGTAGGGGATCTGGCGCACGAGCCGCACCGCAGAGCCGCCGAGCGGGAACAGCCCCCACTTCGGTTCGCTCACCCCGAATCGGGCACTCTCGCCGGCCACCCGGATGTCGGTGGCCTGCAGGATCTCGGTGCCGCCGGCGATGGCCGGCCCCTCGACCGCGGCGATCAGCGGCTTGGTCAGTCGGCGGCCCTTGAGCAACGACTCGATGACCGCCAGGTCGAGCGAGCGCGCCGAGTCGCCCGGGTGAGAGGTCGTCATGGCCTTCAGATCGGCGCCCGCGCAGAACGCCCCGCCGGCGCCGGTGAGGATGCAGGCCCGGATTTCCGGGTCCTCGTCCACCTGGTTCCAGGCGGCGGTCATTCCGGCGAGCATCGGACCGGACAGCGCGTTGCGCACCTCGGGCCGGTTCATTGTGACGATCAGGACGTGCCCGCGCTTCTCGACGAGGCAGTGCTGGTCGTCAGGCGTCACGGATTCACTCACCAGATCCGTCCTTCGGAGGCAAACTCGGGGTTGCACGGAACAATAACACGTTCTAGTTTCGGCGGATGGCCTACAACATCGCGGATCTCTTCGAGCACGCGGTCGACTACTTCCCGGATCGTCTCGCCGTGGCCTGCGGTGACGAGGAGGTCACCTACACCGAGCTTGAAGAGCAGGCCAACCGGCTCGCGCATCACCTGGCCGACCACGGCGTCGCGGCCGGTTCGCACGTCGGGATGTGCACGCGCAACCGGCTGCAGGCCATCGTCACCATGCTCGCCGTCTACAAGCTGCGCGCTGCGCTCATCAACGTCAACTACCGTTACACGGCCAACGAGATCCGCTACGTGCTGGACAACGCCGACGTCGTCGCGCTGGTCCACGAGCGCCTGTACTCCGACCGGGTCGCCGAGGCGCTGCCCGGCGCACCGTCGGTCAAGCACACCGTCGTCATCGACGACGAGAGCGATCTGTCGTTCGGCGGCGTTTCTTACGCCAACGCACTGGCGTCCGGACGTCCGGAGCGCGACTTCGAGGAGCGCAGCGGAGACGATCGCTACCTGCTCTACACCGGTGGCACGACCGGCATGCCGAAGGGCGTCATTTGGCGGCACGAGGACGTCTGGCGGACGCTCGGCGGTGGCATCAACTTCATGACCGGCGAGCCGCTTGAGAGCGAGTTGGCTCAAGCCGAGCTCGGCAAAGTAACCGGCGGGATGGTCCGGCTGTGCTTGGCGCCGTTGATTCACGGCAACGCGCAGTGGGCGGGTCTCATGGCGCTGTTCGGCGGCGACACCGTCGTGCTGCTCACCCAGTTCGAGCCGGCCGAGGTGTGGAAGGCGATCGAGCGGCGCAAGGTGAACGTCGTCGTGCTCATCGGTGATGCCATGGCCCGGCCAATGATCGAGGCGTTCCATGTCGGCAGTTACGACGTGTCGTCGGTGTACGCGATCTCCAGCAGCGCCGCGCTGTTCTCGCAGAGCGTCAAGAACGAGTACCTCAAGGCGCTGCCCAATGCGGTGATCACCGATGCGATCGGATCGTCGGAGACCGGCTTCATGGGCATCGGCCTGATCACGAAGGACACCGAGCAGGGCATCGGCGGACCGCGGGTCAGTGCCGGCCGGGACACCATCGTCATCGACGAGTACGGCACGCCGATCCCCGCGGGCTCGGAGGAGATCGGCCGCCTGGCCCGCGGTGGACACATCCCGCT
>JAVHVH010000201.1:0-21543 GCA_032160665.1 Pseudonocardiales bacterium | reverse complement strand
GGCGGGTGGCGCTGCCGTCGGCGTCCGGGCCGGTGCGGGCCCGGCGGCGTGCCGCGGGCCCGTCCACGCGCTCACCGTGGGCACCGGACGGGCCAGCCCGGCCCACAGTTCGACCGCGGTCGGCGCGCCGCTGTGCCGCAGGTCCAGTGCGAACTCGGCCGCGGTCCCGCGCCGGTGCGGGTCGACGGCCAGCGCGCGGCACACGACCGTGGCCATCGCCGGCGGGACGCCAGCGTGCGCCAGCCGATCAGCGACACCGTCGACCCCGTCGAAGGCGCCGGCCCGCGCCGCCGCCAGCGCCGCCTCGGCGTCATCGCCCGGCCAGGGTGGCGAACCGGTGAGCGCGTGCAGGGCGAGCCCACCGAGCATGAACACATCGCTCGGCGCACCAGGCACGCCTCCCACCGCGACGGCCGGGTCGATGTAGGCCGGGGTGCTCTCGGCGTCGGCGTCATCGCCGGTCAGCCGGGCCACGCCGACGTCGGCCAGCAGCGGCGTCCCCGTCGAGGTGAACAGGATGTTCGCGGCACTCACGTCGCCGTGCACGACGCCCTCGCCGTGCAGGTATGCGAGCGCCGCGGCAATCGGGGTCAGGGCGGTGATCACCTCACCCGGCGTCAGCCGCCCGCGCCCGGCGAGCAGGTCGCGCAGCGAGCCACGGTCGGCGAGATCGAGCACAAGGACCATCGCATCGTCCGAGGGGACGAGCGCATGCAGCCGCACGAGATGCGGATGATCGAGCGCACTGAGCACAGCGGCCTCGTCGTGCGCACGCCGCGCCTGTTCGGGGTCATCGACGCGGATCCGCTTCAGTGCGACCGGCTCCCCCGACGCGCTTACTCGCGCCCGCCAGACGTCGGCCGACGCGCCGCGGCCCAAGGGTCGCTCGACGACGTAGCCGCGTAACTTCCACGGACCGGACATGCCCCGAGGTTAGGTCGGCCGCACTGCCCGAACGGGGTTGTCCACAGACGCAATCCGCCCCGCCCACTTTGGGGGCGGGGCGGACGCGGAGCGCTGCCGGGTCAGTCCTTGGCGCCGGCAGCGGCAAGTTTGGACGGCCACCAGATCTTCTTGCCAATCTCGTGACTGAGCGCGGGTACCAGGATCGAGCGCACCACGATCGTGTCCAGCAGCACCCCGAAGGCGACCGTGAAGCCGATCTCGGCGAGGAACACGATCGGCAGCACGCCCAACACGACGAACGTGGCCGCCAATACGCACCCGGCCGAGGTGATCACGCCGCCGGTGACCGCGAGGCCTCGCACAATCCCTTGTCGCGTTCCGTATTCGAGTGTCTCCTCTCGGACTCGCGTCATCAGGAAGATGTTGTAGTCGATGCCCAACGCCACCAGGAATATGAACGCGAACAGCGGAAACGCCGGATCGGCGTTCGCGAAGTGGAAGACATGGTTGAAGACGACTGCGCTCACACCCAGGGCGGCAAGGAACGAGATCACCACCGTCGCGATGAGGATGAGCGGCGCGATCAGCGCGCGCAGCACCAACCCGAGGACCAGGAAGATGACAAGCAGCACGATCGGGATGATCAGGTTCCGGTCGTGCCGGGACGCATCGAGGACGTCGAGATTCACCGCCGACTGGCCGCCGACCAGAGCGTCGGCGCCGTCGATCTTCGCGACCGCCTTCCGAATGTCACGGATCGTCTGATACGCCGCAGGAGTGTCGTAGCTCGACGTGAGCGTGGCGGTGACGAGGGTCTTGCCGGCGCGAGGCGTCACGTCCAATGTTGCGGGCGGGCAACCGTGTGCCGACGACGCCTGCGCGGCCGCACCCGGGTTGGCCTTGAGGAACGCCGCTGCCTTCTGGTAGTCGAGCTGGATGCACACCGCGTCGGGCGCGGTGCCCACACCGCGCACCTGCTTCACCGCGGCGATCACAGCGTCGGCCTGGTCGGCGTTGGTCAGGATGACCGCCGGCGCGCCCGCTCCCTTGTCGAAGTGCTCGTTGTAGATCTGCTGCCCGATGATGGCGTCGGGAGTGTTCGTGAATCCCTTTTCGGTCGACAACCCCTGGGCCTTCAGCGTGAAGATGCCCGCGACGCAGACGAGCAGTACCACGCCCGCGCCCAGCCAGCCTCGTCGGTAGTGCACCGCAAGTGACTTGGAGAAACGGCCCCAAAGGCCGTGCACGACGAGAATGTCGGTCTGGTGATCGAGCTTCGGGCGCTTCGGCCAGAAGATCCACCGTCCGAATATGACCAGCAACACCGGCAGCACGGTCAGCATCACGAGGACGGTGCAGCCGATGCCGATCGCGCACACCGGGCCCAGCCCGGCGGTCGAGTTCAGCTCCGCGAAGGTCAGGCAGAGCAGGCCCAGAATGACCGTGACGGCCGAGGCGAGGATGGGCGGCGCCGCACCCTTCCAGGCCGCGATCATGGCGTCGATCCGGCGGTCGTACTCGTGCAACTCCTCTCGATAGCGGCTGATGAGCAGCAGCGCATAGTCGGTTCCGGCGCCGATGACGAGGACGGACAGGATGCCCTGACTCTGACCGTTGAGCGTGATCGTGCCGTTCTTCGCGAGCGCGTAGATCACGATCGAGGCCGCGCCCAAGGCAAGGACGGCGCAGACGATCGGGAAAGCCCAGAGGATCGGGCTGCGGTAGACGATGAGCAGGATGAAGATCACGACCAAACCCGCGGACAGCAACAATGCGCCGTCGAGGCCGTTGAATGCGTCGATGAACGCGACGATGATGCCCCCGGGACCCGCGCTGTGGACGGCGAGGCCGGTTGGTGCGCCGGCCCGGGCCACCTTGAGAACGGCCTTCTCCGCGTCGACGAGCTCGGGTCCATTGACCGACTTGCCGTTCTGTTTGGCGATCAGCGGCACGGCGACCGAGGCAACATCGCTCTTGATCACGGGGATCCCGACCTCGTCGGCCGCGACCCCTTTCACCGCCTTGAACTTGTCTCGGTCGGCCGCGATCTTCGTCTTGTCAGCGGTGGTCAGGCCGCCGTCGCGCTGGTAGACGACAAAACCGGGAACGGACTGGATCGTGCTGAATTTCTGCTGTTCGTTGGCGACCTTGGTGGAGTCGGCCGAACCGGGCAGGAAGGACGAGTTGTCGTTCTTCTGAACGTCGGCGAGCTTGCCCTGGAACGACCCGCCCGCGGCGCCGATGAGGAAAAAGATCACTGCCAATGCGGCGAAGACCCACACGATGCGGGGGCGTTTCGGCTGGGCCGGCGGAGCCTGTTCCGGGGCCTGGTCGATCATCGTCATGTCGTATCTCCTAGGGTTCGCAGAACCGTACCGAGACCGGGCGACAACTCTCGATAGGGTTTCACCCCTATTCATCCCTGACTTTCGTCATGAGCGAATCGGCATTCCTCGGTACGGTTGAACCGTGAACGAACTGCGGATGATCCGGGCGGGTCTCGTGCCTTACGAGCAGGCATGGGCGCGGCAGCGTGAGCTCCACGCCGCGGTCGTCGCCGGCGCCGAGCCCGCCACCGCACTCCTCCTGGAACACCCTCCGGTCTTCACCGCCGGCCGGCGCACCGAGGCGTGGGAGCGACCGTCGGACGGAACCCCGGTCATCGACGTCGACCGCGGCGGCAAGATCACCTGGCACGGGCCGGGGCAGCTCGTTGGCTACCCGATCGTCCGGCTCGCCGACCCGATCGACGTCGTCGCCTACGTCCGTCGCATGGAAGAGGTGCTCGTCAGGATCTGCGCCGACGTGGGGGTGGCGGCCGGCCAGGTCGCGGGGCGTAGTGGCGTATGGCTCCCCGCCGACGATCGCGGCCCGGAGCGCAAGATCGCGGCCATCGGCATCCGGGTCGCCCAGGGCGTCACCCTGCATGGTTTCGCGCTCAATTGCGATCCCGACCTGACGTGGTTCGACCGCATAGTGCCGTGTGGCATCAAGGATGCCGGCGTGACGTCGCTGAGCAAGGAACTCGGCCGCGACGTCACGGTCGCCGAGACTCTGCCCGTAGTTGAGCGGCACCTGCCCACACTCATCGCTGACGTCGCCGCCCGCGTGTAGCCCTCGTTGCCCAGACATGCGAGGCCCGTCGACAAGCGGTCGCGCACCGTCCGGTTCACAACTCTCACCGTCGTGTGGATCGGCGGGCTGGCGGCGGGATTCTTCGGCCTGCTGGGCGCGGTCGCCCGCTACGGCTGCGGGGTGAACGACAACGGTCTTGCGTGCCGCGGCTCGGGATCGACGCTGGGCGTGCTGATCGTTGTCGCCGTGGTCAGCGTCGTCACCGTGGTGACGGTCCTGAGCCACGAGCGCCCTCCGCGTCGCGTGCTGGTGGTGGGCGGGGCCGGGCTGATCGCTCTGCTCGGCTGCTTCCTGGCGGCTCGGGGCCTGCTCGACACGGTCTGAGCCCACCGATCCGCGGGCGTAGGCTCGATTCCGTGACTGCAGTACGCCCAACAGCCCCCGATGGACGTCGCCTGCTGCGCATCGAAGAGCGCAACACGCAGACGCCGATCGAACGCAAGCCGGAGTGGATCAAGACCCGCGCAGTCATGGGGCCTGCGTACACCGAGCTGCGGGCGCTGGTGAAGCGAGAGGGCCTGCATACGGTCTGCCAGGAAGCTGGTTGTCCCAACATCTACGAGTGCTGGGAGGACCGGGAGGCGACGTTCCTCATCGGTGGCGATCAGTGCACCCGCCGCTGCGACTTCTGCCAGATCGACACCGGCCGCCCGCAGGCCCTCGACCGGGACGAGCCGCGCCGGGTCGCTGAGAGCGTGCAGGCGATGAACCTGCGCTACGCGACGATCACCGGCGTCGCCCGTGACGATCTTCCCGACGGCGGGGCGTGGCTCTACGCTGAGACGGTCCGCCAGATCCATAGCGTCAATCCGGGAGCCGGGGTCGAGCTGTTGGCGCCGGACTTCAACGCGATTCCGGAGTTGCTGGCCGAGGTGTTCAGCAGCCGTCCGGAGGTATTCGCCCACAACATCGAGACGGTCCCGCGGATCTTCAAGAGCATCCGCCCGGGATTCCGCTACGAGCGCTCCCTGGACGTCATTCGAGCGGCTCGGAGCGACGGCTTGGTGACCAAGTCGAACCTGATCCTCGGCATGGGCGAGGAGCGCGGCGAGATCAGCCAAGCGTTGCAGGATCTCTACGACGCCGGCTGCGAGCTGATCACGATCACGCAGTACCTTCGGCCGTCCGCGAAGCACCACCCGGTCACCCGATGGGTCAAGCCGCAGGAGTTCGTCGAGATCCGCGAGGAGGCCGAAGAGATCGGCTTCGCCGGCGTGATGAGCGGACCACTCGTCCGGTCCTCCTATCGGGCCGGCCGCCTCTACCAGCAAGCCATCGCCGCCCGCGCCTGATCAGCCAATCTTGATCGCTCCGCGCTGAGGCGTGCTCAGCCCAGGTCGGCTCAGCCGCGCTCCCGCGCCGATTGATCAATGCCAGTCGGTTCCATAACGCACGCTCGTCGACCACACGGCCTGGTACCGGATGCCGTCGCGCACCGTGGCTGCGGCGTACTGCATCCCGTGTCCCGCGTAGATCGCGACGTGGTACGCGCTGCCACCGCTCAGGTAGAAGACGAGATCGCCCGGGCGCGCTTGACTCCGATAGATCCGCCGCATCGCGCGACGTTGCCCCTCGGCGTTGTGGGTCAGCCAATGCACGCTGGCCTGCGCGTAGGCGTACTTGGCATAGCCCGAGCAGTCGAAACCGCTCGGTGAAGCACCGCCTTCGACGAAGGGCGACTTGCCGACGTAGCGCTTGGCGACGGTGATGATCCTCGAACCGGGTGACGGCCAGTAGTGGTACACGCTCTTGCTGCCCACCGTCGTCACGGGCGTGGCCACGGTCTTTGCGATGACGACGGCGGTGCGCTGCGTCCGGGTGAACGTCACTGTGTACCGGTGGGCGCCGTGGATGCCGTACTTCTCGTTCACGTCCGCACTCGGGTCGTCGGCCAGGACACGGCCGAGGTAGACGCCGTCGGCATAGAACTTCACGGCTATGGACGAGGCCGGCTTCGCGGGGTCGTAGGCCCAGCCACGGAGGTGCAGCTTGTGGTTGAACGTGTCCTGCGCGACGTACATCAAGCGGCCGGCGGGCGCTGTCGCAGCCTGGGCCGCGACGGCCGTTATCGGAATCAGCCCGGCAACGACGGCAAGAGCGAGCAAGGTTCGACGCACGGGCGGTACACCTCCGGCAGAGATCGCCGCAGGGTTAGCGCACGACCTGCAGAGTATGCATAACGAAATGGCATCTGCCAAACGCGGATCTCACATTGACCACCGCGACGGGCGACTGAGACTCACGCCTATCCTTGGCGCATGGCCAAACCCGCCGGGCCGAGCAAGCCCGCGAAGCTCAGTCGAGCCGACAAGAAGCTGGTCCGCGCCGGCAAGCGCGAAAAGCGGCGCGACTCCTTCCGCAACATCCGGCAGGCGTTCACGCTCACCCGCAAGCAGGACTCGCGATTCCTGCCCGTCCTGATCATCGCGGCCGTGCTCGGCGCAGCCGTCGCCTACGTGATCGTCTTCCTGGTCACCGGGTCGCCCTACCTCCCGATTCCGCTCGCGCTGGTCTTCGGCCTCGTGGCGGGCATGTTCGTGTTCTCCCGGCGGGCGCAGCGGTCGATGTTCGCGCAAGCCGAGGGCCAGGCGGGCGCGGCCGGATGGATGCTGCAGCAGCAGTTGCGCGGCGACTGGCGGCTCACCCAGGCCGTCGCGGGCACCACCCAGCTCGACGCCGTCCACCGGCTCGTCGGGCGTCCGGGCGTCGTGCTCGTCGGCGAGGGGGCCCCACATCGCGTACGCGGCCTCATCGCGCAAGAGAAGAAGCGCACCGCCCGTGTCGTCGGCGAGACCCCGATCTACGACATCACCATCGGCACAGGTGAGGGCGACATGCGGTTGTCCAAGCTCAACCGCTACCTGCTCAAACTCCCGGCGAACCTGTCCAAGGACCAGGTGGCGGCGCTCGAGAAGCGGCTGGCGGCCCTCGGCGGCGCCAAGACACCGCTGCCCCAGGGTCCGATGCCGGCTGGCGCGAAGATGCGCAACGTGCAACGCACCGTTCGGCGGCGGTCCTGAACCAGCCGATGACCGCGCCGCAGGCCTACCGGGGCGAACAGCTTGGACTGCCACGGCAGGGCTCGGGCTCGCTGGCGAGTACCGGCCCGCGCCTGTTGGCCTTCCTCGTGGATTCGCTCGCATCGGGCCTGGTGGCCGCTCTGTTCGTGTCCCGGACCGGCCACTCCGGCGGCTCGGTCAGCGGCCGGCTGCCGGGGGCCTGGAGCCTGATCCCATTTGCGATCGACTACATCGTGGGAACGCTCGTCGCCGGCCGCACGCTGGGGATGTACCTGTTCGGGCTGCGGATCGTCCGGGTGGACCACACGGTCGCCGTCGATCCCGGACGAGCGGTCATCCGAACCGTTCTCTTGTCCCTGCTCCTTCCCGCCCTCATCTTTGACCGGGACGGACGGGGGCTGCACGACCGCCTCACCGACACCGCCGTGGTCCGGGCCTGAGTCCTGTGCCAGGCTGACGGACAGGCGCGAAACGTCCCGGAAACATTCGGGATACCGGAAAGCAACCGCGGTTTCATAGCGTCGCGGCTCCAACCCTGTTCAACGGAGGACGGATGTTCACTAGCTCCGACGAGGTCCTGAGCTTCATTGAGAACGAGAGCGTCGAATTCGTCGACGTGCGGTTCACCGACCTCCCTGGCCAGCAGCAGCACTTCAATGTGCCAGCGTCGACGCTGCCGGACGATTTCTTCACCGAGGGCGTCATGTTCGACGGCTCCTCGATCCGTGGATTCGCCGCGATCCACAAGTCGGACATGAAGCTGATCCCGGATGTCGCGACGGCGTACGTCGACCCGTTCCGGGCGGCGAAGACGCTAAACGTCAACTTCTCCATCGTCGAGCCGCGCACTGGCGAGCCGTACGAGCGCGATCCGCGCCAGGTGGCCAGCAAGGCCGAGGAATGGCTCAAGACCACTGGCATCGCCGACACGGTCTACTTCGGCCCCGAGGCCGAGTTCTACGTCTTCGATGACGTGCGTTTCCAGACCTCGCAGAACGAGGGCTACTACCACATCGACTCGATCGAGGGCGCCTGGAACACCGGCCGCGTGGAAGAGGGCGGCAACCGCGGCTACAAGACCCGGTACAAGGGTGGCTACTTCCCCGTGCCGCCGGTCGACCACTACGCCGACCTGCGCGACCAGATGAGTTCCGCCCTGATCGCCGCGGGCATCCAGATCGAGCGCGCGCACCACGAAGTCGGCACCGCGGGACAGGCCGAGATCAACTACAAGTTCGACACCCTGACCAAGGCCGGCGACGACGTCCTGAAGTTCAAATACATCATCAAGAACGTCGCGTGGGCGAACGGCAAGACGGCGACGTTCATGCCGAAGCCGCTCTTCGGTGACAACGGCTCGGGTATGCACTGCCACCAGTCGCTGTGGAAGGACGGCGCCCCGCTGTTCTACGACGAGCTCGGCTACGCCGGCCTCTCGGACATGGCGCGCTACTACATCGGCGGCCTCCTGCACCATGCCCCGGCCTTGCTCGCCTTCACGAACCCCACGGTGAACTCCTACCACCGCCTGGTGC
Source organism: Pseudonocardiales bacterium (assembly GCA_032160665.1). Lineage (GTDB taxonomy): Bacteria > Actinomycetota > Actinomycetes > Mycobacteriales > Jatrophihabitantaceae > Jatrophihabitans. The sequence goes on along the minus strand of JAVHVH010000201.1, from coordinate 12,947 downwards.
CGGGGTTCGAGGCTCCGGTCAACCTGGTCTACAGCTCGGGCAACCGCTCGGCCTGCATCCGGGTGCCGATCACGGGCTCGAACCCGAAGGCCAAGCGCATCGAGTTCCGGATCCCGGACCCCTCCGCGAATCCGTACCTCGCGTTCTCGGCGATGCTGATGGCCGGCGTGGACGGCATCCGCAACAAGATCGAGCCGCCGGCACCGGTCGACAAGGACCTGTACGAGCTGCCGCCGGACGAAGCCGCCGCCATTGCCCAGGTGCCGGGCTCCCTCAACGAGGTGCTCCTCGCTCTCGAGGCCGACCACGAGTTCCTCACCGAGGGCAACGTGTTCACCGAGGACCTCATCGAGGCCTGGATCGGCTACAAGCGGGTCAACGAGATCGACCCGGTCCGGCTGCGCCCGCACCCGCACGAGTTCGAGCTCTACTACGACGTGTGACCTGATCTGACGCTGGAGGCCCCGGATTCCGGGGCCTCCAGTCGTTTTCAGGCGCTACCTTCGGAGCACCATGCGCTCTGCGCCGAGCAACTGCACCGGGCAGCGCGTACCGCCGGCTCGGGCGAGGCGGGCGTGCGAGGTGAGCAGCGCGCAGCCGAGTTCTTCGGCGACGGCCGGGTAGGCGGCGGCGTACGCGCTCAGATTGTCACGCAGCTCCCAGCTCCGATGGGTGAGGGTAGGACGTCGATCTGGTCCATCTCGACCTCGACCAGCGCGTCCAAGCGCCCGGCGAACCTGCTCAACCGGTCCGCATTGCGTCCCCGCCTCGCCTCGGACGCGACAAGCTCCACCACGTAGGCCTGGAGGGACTTGACGCGCCGTGGAGGCCCCGGATTGCCGGGCCGGCAGACATTTCGGGGCGTTGTTCGCGCTGCTAATCTGTGCACTTCGGCGGCGAACGCGCGCCAGGTTGGTGTCTGTGGCGTTGGAGCGCAGGTGTCTGAGCGAGCGGCTGAGCGTTCGACCGGGTACGGGCACGGTCTGCGCCTCATCATGCGCAGCGCGATGCTCGGTGCACAGGGCGATTTCGCCTTGGTTGCCTTACGGGTCGACAGCGAGCGGCTGATAATCCAGGCGGGGCTCGGCGCACCGGCCGAGGACATGGTCGGCAATCTGATGCTGGTCCGCGATAGCGTCGCGGCGCCAGTCCTGCTGGACGGCAAGCCGCTGCTCGTGACCGACTATCCGCGCCGGGGTGGGGCAGCCCCCGATGTTCGCACCCGGATCGGTTCGGTCATCGTGGTTCCGCTCGTCGTGGGTCCCCACGTGGAGGGCGCCCTGGCGGTGGGACGGCTCGCCCGGCGCCCTGCGTTTGTTCAGTCCGAGCTCGATCAGTTAATCGCGTTCGTCCAACGCACCGGGACCGCGCGAGAACTCGAGGACGCGCGAGAGGAACGGCGCACAGCACGGTTGGTCGAGGATCGCGCCCGCATCCGCGACGATCTCCACGACAACGTCATCCAGGAGATCTTCGCTGCAGGAATGGCCCTGGAGTCGGTGGCATCCCGCATCTCCGATCCCGACCAGCGCCAGCTGGTACTCACCCAGGTCGACGCGCTGGACGCGACGACGCATCGGATCCGGTCCCTCATCAGCGACATGCCGGCCAGCGCGGTGAACTCGCCGACCTTGCCGTTGACGAAGCGGCTCATTGCGATCGTGGACAGTTTGACCCCGGCGCTGCGATGCCTGCCGACAGTCGCCTTCGCCGGCCCGGTGGAGTCGACAGTGCATCCCGAGCTCGCCGAGGACCTCGAGGCGGTTCTTCGTGAGGCCCTCTCGAATGTCGCCCGACACGCCGCCGCCTCATCGGTGCAGATAAGGATCGGCGTCGCCGACAACAGGCTGGTGCTTGACGTGATCGATGATGGTCGCGGCTTCGGCGCCCCGGCGCGCGTCAGCGGCGTGGTAAACCTGCACCGGCGTGCGGCCCGCCATCACGGCGAGCTCAAGTTCTCGACTCCGAGCGGTGGCGGCACACACCTGTCGTGGAATGTCGACGTGAGCGCAAGCGCACCGTCCCCGCGCGGGTCGAACGACGCTTCGTTCCCTTGATCGACTACACCAGCGCGGCGGCTGCGCTCCGATCAGCCGGCGTGCATTGGGAGAACCGCGCGCAGGTGGGTACACCCGGGCTGGGCCGTTCGCTGATCGCCAGGCCCCGCAGGTCATAGCCGGATGATCCGAGGAGGCGGTACCCGCAATGACGCAGGTCGACTCCGCTAAACGCTCCGGCGTTGCCGGCCTGGCTAGCTTCGGACTAGCCGCGCGGGCCTTCACCTATCTCGTCATCGCCTGGCTCGCGTTCCAGATCGCGCTCGGTCATCACACGCACCAAGCCAACCAGCGTGGCGCTCTCGCCGAGATCGCCCAGAACAGCCTCGGCCTGGCCTTGCTCTGGATCGTCGGCTTCGGCCTCGGCGCGTACGCCTTGTGGCGATTCATCGAGGCGGCGACCGGGACGGCCACCGACGGCAAGAAGGCCGGGCCGCGGCTGAAATCTGCTGCGCGCGGAATCGTGTACGCGGCCCTGTGCGTGTCCACATTCGCCTTCATCGCTGGAACCTCGCGGGAGGGTCAAGCCGAGAAACAGTCGACGCTGACGGCGCGCGTGATGAAGCACGACTTCGGCCGGTGGCTCGTGGGAGCCGCGGGCGTGGTCGTCGTGATCGTCGGCATCGTCCTGATCGTCAACGGCGCGCGCAAGAAGTTCGAGGAGGAGCTTCGGACGGGCGAGATGTCCCCCACCACGCGCCGTGTCGTCTCGCGGTTGGGAATGGTCGGAACGATTTCGCGCGGGATCGTCTTCGCCACCGCCGGGATCCTGGTCGTCGATGCCGCCGTCAGCTTCGATCCGAAGGAATCCAGGGGCCTCGACGGCGCGCTGCGGACCTTGGCCGACCAGCCTTACGGGCCTTGGATTCTCGGCGCCCTCGCGCTAGGCCTGATGGCGTTCGGCGCGTTCGGTTTCGCGGCCGCCCGCTGGGTGAAGACCTGATTCCTACGAGGGAGCCAGCGGCCACACTCGGTGAGATCGCAGCGTGCGCGGGGAAGGGTCAGCACAATGGAAACGAAACCCGCACCCTGGGGCCGCATCCGCGCATGGGCCCGTGAGCAGGCCAAGACCTACGCCAACGGAGACGAACGTCCGCTCGGCGGTTACTTGGCGTTGATCAGTATCTATTCGACGGGGGCGCTCGGCGCGGGCGAGCTCATCCGCAGGTTCGGCCGACGGCCGCCCGATCGCGTCTCGCCGTGGGATGTCATGCAGCTCAGCGCGGCCACGCACAAGATCAGCCGGATCATCGCCAAGGACCCGGTCATCAGTCCGTTCCGCGCGCCATTCACGACCTACGAAGGGGTCAGCGGCCCGAGCGAGCTGAAGGAGGAGGTCCGCGGGCACGGTTTCCAGCACGCCGTCGGCGAATTGCTCACGTGCCCGATGTGCTTGGCGCAGTGGGTAGCGACCGGCCTCTCAGTCGGTCTGGTTCTAGCGCCGTCGACCACCCGGCTGGCAATGTCGACCTTCACCGCCGTGTCCGGGGCCGACTTCCTGCAGCATCTCTACGTCAGGCTGCAACAGGCGACGGCCTGAGGCCGCGGTTCTTGCGTGGCGCGCATCCAAAACGGGAATGCCCATGGCAGAGGTCGACGCGGGGAGGACGGGACGCCGTGACGCAATGGAGCAACGCTGACGAGCACCCGGACAACAGCCAGAGCAAGAACTCGCTCTAGGTTCACGATGGTCATTAGCCGATGAACGCAGCACCCTCTCCCGAATCCGGGGAGCCGGACAGTGCTTCGCAGCTGGCCGCCGAACAGGATCCGGATCTGCGGGCGAGTCTGGCCGGGCTCTCGCAACTCGCCGCCGGACAGGTACCGCTGCCGCAGGCGCTCACCCACGTCGCCAAATTCGCAGTGAGTGCGATCGTGGGCGCGGATGGCGCGGGGCTCACTCTGCTGCAGGACGGTGTTCCGCAGACCGTGGTGACGACCGCGGAGTTCGTCCGCCAGGTCGAGGACATCCAGTACGGCCTCAGCGAGGGCCCGTGCGTCACCGCGGCCGAGGACCGGCGCACCGTGCTGTCGGGGTCCCTCGACGGCGATCGGCGGTGGCCTCGATTCGGCCCGCGGGTGGCGAAGCTGCGTGTGCACAGCGCCCTGTCCTTCCCCCTCCTTGTCGGCGACGAAACGGTCGCAGCCGTCAACATCTACGCCCGTGCGAAGGACGCCTTCGACGAGCGCGCCGTGCAGCTGGCCGAGCTGTTCGCCGGCCCCGCCGCCGCGTCCGTCCATGACGCCCGAGCCCTGTTGGAGGCGCGCACGCTGGCCGCGCAGTTGCAGTCCGCGCTGAAGGGTCGCGCGGTGATCGATCAGGCGATCGGGATCCTCATGAGTCGCAGTGGCTGCGCCGAGGAGGAAGCCTTCGACCGGCTGCGGGCGACGAGCCGGTCGCGCAGTCTCCCGGTCCCCTTCATCGCCCAGCAGATCGTGACGGACGCGGTCCACCGCGCCCGCACCCGCCCGACGCAGGGCGGCTAGCGGATCCATCGGCGGCCGTTGTTCACAGACGTTTAGACAGTCGCACTCTGGGCAGACTTGCCGTACAGGGCGACCTCGGCTGAACAGCAGGGCGGGGTCAGGCCGATGCGCGTCCTCGCTCTCGGAGTTCCGGCTCCGGGCACCAGGGCGGCACGACCGCCCGAGACGCATAGGACGTCCAGGACTGTATCCGCGCGCCCGCGTCGGAATCGAGTCCGCGTCCCAGGAACACGCGGGAGCGATCATGACTGACTATCCCTACGGAACGACCTCGGCGCCGCCGTCGACGTTCGGTGACCAGACCTACACCCAGCACGACGAAGGCCCCTCCGCCACGGACCGGGCGAGCGAGTCGATGGAGGCCGGCAAGCAGGCGGCCGGAGAAGTTGCCCAGACCGCCACGGAGAAGGCCAAGGACGTGGCCGAGGAGACCAAACGGCAGGCGCGCGACCTCATCGGCGAAGCGCGCAGCCAGCTAAGCACCCAGGCCGATGCGCAGCATCGCAGCCTCGTCGTCAACCTCCGCTCCCTCGCCGAGGAGCTGAGTGGCATGGCGTCGCGCGGCACCGAGGGCGGCGGCGTGGCCACCGACCTGGTGAGCCAGGCCGGTGAGCGCGCGCACGGAGTCGCTGACTGGCTCGACCAGCGCCAGCCCGGCGACCTCGTCGGGGAGCTGCGGTCGTTCGCGCGGCAGCGCCCGGGGACATTCCTCGTCGGCGCCGCGGTGGCCGGGGTGCTGGCCGGCCGACTGACCCGGGGAGCCGTGGCGGCGCACTCCGCGGACAGCTCGGGTTCGTCGGCGCAACTGAACGGCGCACCGGCCGTGACGACCGACGAGTACGCGGCCGCGGTAACGCCGGCGGCCATGGCCGAGACGTACGCGGGCAGCACGGGCGAGGCGTACCCCGGCAACGCCGGCGGCGCCTACCCGACGACACCGGCCAGCACGTACGGCGACACCGCCGCCTACCCGGGCGTCGGCTATCCCGCGAGCGGCAACCCGGCGAGCGGCTATCCGGCGAGCGGCAACCCGGCCGGCGGCAACCCGTACGCGCCTGGCGGCAGCTACCCGGACAACCCGGCCGGCCGGTACTCCCCCGGCGCCGGCGAGTACGACGCGAACGGCGGGATGCCGTCATGACGTCTGCAACGACGAACTCCACGCCCGGCGGCGCCCACGCGGCCGACCGCAGCGAGACCGCCTCGGTCGGCGAGTTGCTGTCCGATGTCAGCCGCGACCTCTCGACGCTGATGCGGCAGGAGGTCGAACTCGCCAAGGCCGAGATCAAGACCGAGGTCGCGAAGGTCGGCAAGGGTGCCGGCATGCTCGGCGGGGCCGGCTTCGCCGGTTACATGGTGGCGCTGTTCCTGTCGATCGCGCTCTGGTGGGGTCTGGCCAACGTCATGGATCAGGGCTGGGCGGCGCTCATCGTCGCCGGCATCTGGGCCGTCATTTCCGCGGTTCTCTTCGTCACCGGTCGCAGCACGCTGCGCACCGTGCACCCCACTCCTGAGCGGACCGTCGAGACGGTCAAGCAGGTTCCCGACGCTCTCAAAGGCCAGTGAAGGAGATAGTCATGTCCACTCCCCAGGAAATTCAGAACAACATCGAGCGCACCCGTCAGTCCCTCAGCGTTGACGTGGATCGGCTGACCGACAAGGTCTCGCCGTCACGAGTCGTCGGCCGCCGGGTAGAAAGCATGAAAGGGACGGCCACCTCTGTGAAGGAGCGGGTCATGGGCTCTTCCGCTGACGCCGCACATGGCACGGGTGAAGCATTCGGTTCGGCCGCTTCGAGCCTCGGGGACGCGGCCTCGAACGCCCCCCAGGCCGTGCGCACACAGACGCAGGGCAACCCCCTCGCCGCCGGATTGATCGCGTTCGGCGTCGGCTGGCTCGCGTCGTCGCTCGTCCCGGCGTCGCAGAAGGAACAGGAGTTGGCCGCGGCCGCTCAGGACAAGGCCGGGCAGCTCGCCCAGCCGCTGAAAGAGAAGGCCCAGGAAGTCGCCGGGAACATGCAGCAGCCGCTGCAGCAGGCCGCCGAGGAGATCAAGTCGACGGCCGCCGACGCCGCCAGCGAGACCGTAGATCACGCCAAGTCCGCTGCCTCCGACGTCAAAGAGCCGCTGCAGCAGTAATCGTCGACGGCCCGGACGAGCCGAACACCAGTCGTCCGGGCCCTCGTCATTCCGACAAAGGAGCGAATTATGGCCACCTCACACCGGATGGATCAGGCCGGAAAAGGCACGCGCCGCAGTGGGGCTCGAGGGGCTGACCGGCAGCGGGAGGCGCCCGATCACGAGCCACCCAGCCTGGGCGACATCCCGCGGGGCGGGTGGCTCGAGGTGCTTAAGCGATCGGTCAAGCAGTTCAAGCACGACGACATCACCGACCGGGCGGCAGCCCTCACCTACTACGGCGTGCTCGCGATCTTCCCCGGCGTCCTCGTCCTCGTCTCGATACTCGGCCTGCTGGGCAAATCGACGACGCAGAAGGTGCTCGACAACGTCAAGCAGCTGGCACCGGGAAGCGTCAGCGATTTCCTGCGCTCGATCATCGAGCAAGTGCAGGGCAAGACTGGCGCCGCAAGCATTGCGGCGGTTGTCGGCATTGTCATCGCCCTGTGGTCGGCGTCGGGGTATGTCGCGGGATTCATGCGCGCGTCCAACGCCATTTATGACGTAGACGAGGGACGTCCGATCTGGAAGACCGCGTCAGTTCGGCTCGGCGTCACGCTCATCCTGGTGGTGATGCTCGTCGTCAGCGCCTTCATGGTCGTGGTGAGCGGGCCCATTGCCACGCAGGTGGGCAAGGCGTTCGGCATCGGCGACACCGCATTGCTGGTCTGGAATATCGCCAAGTGGCCGGTCCTGCTGGTCATCGTCAGCATGATGTTCTCGCTGCTCTACAAGGCCAGCCCGAACGTGAAGCAACCGGGGATGCGGTGGATCACGCCTGGCGGCGTCATCGCGGTCATCGTGTGGCTAATCGCCTCCGGTCTCTTCGCCGTCTACGTGTCCTTCTCCGGTTCGTACAACAAGACCTACGGTTCGCTGGCGACGGTGATCGTCTTCCTCGTGTGGCTGTGGATCACCAACATCGCGATCCTGCTCGGCGCCGAGTTCAACGCCGAGACCCAGCGCCAACGCGCGATCCAGGCGGGCATGCCGGCCGACCTGGAGCCGTTTGCCGAGCTGCGGGACACCCGCAAGCTCGATGCGCCCGACAAGCGCCAGGCGGAAGAAGCCGACCGGGTGCGCCGAGCCACGATGTCCGCCGATACCGGACCCGAACCTGAGACGAACACGACCGAACAGCACCGGTAACCGCCCTCGAAGGCGGGTACCCACCACGTTCCCCACTCTGAAGGAGCCTGCTATGTCGACCGACGCCATCGTCCTGCTCAAGGCCGACCACAAAGAGGTCAAGAAGTTGTTCCGCGAGTTCGAAGCCGCGGGCGAGGACGCGACCACCCGGAAGGGCGAGATCGTCAACAAGATCATCGAGCTGCTGACGGTGCACACCTACATCGAAAACGAAGTCATGTACCCCGAGGTGCGCAGGCTGCTCCCTGATCTCAAGGACGACATCCTCGAGTCCTACGAGGAGCACCACGTCGCCGACGTGCTCTGCATGGAGCTGTATGGGATGAGCTCCGACGCCGAGCGCTTCGACGCGAAGACCATGGTCCTCATCGAGAACGTCACACATCACATCGAGGAGGAAGAAGAGGAGTGGTTCCCGAAGGTTCGGGCCGCTCTGGGACGTAAGCAGTTGTCCGAACTCGGTGATCGCTTGCTCGACGCCAAGGCCAGGGCGCCCCGGTCGCCCGCACAACCCAGCGCGCTGAAGAAGACCGTCGACGCCGTCCTGAGATAACGGGCTCGGCCGGATTCGGAGTCGATCTTCGTGGCAGGTCGGAACACAGCTGACGTCGACGCCGTCGTCGTCGGCGCCGGCCACAACGGTCTGGTGGCGGCCAACCTGCTCGCTGACGCCGGCTGGGACGTCCTCGTGCTCGAGGCGTCCGACCGGGCAGGAGGCGCGATCAGGTCCGACCAGACACTGCATCCCGGGTTCGTCACCGATTGGTACAGCGCGTTCTATCCGCTCGCGGCCGCCTCGCCGATCATCTCCGGCCTCGACCTCCAGCGCTGGGGCCTCTCGTGGCGGCGGGCGCCCGCTCCCCTGGCCCACGTGTTCCCGGACGGGCGGTGCGCACTCCTCGGCCGCGACATCGAGACGACGGCGCGATCCGTCGACACGTTCGCCGCGGGGGACGGAGCCGCATGGATGGACCTGGTGGCCGAGTTCGAACGAATCCGCGATCCGCTGGTGCGCTCGATCCTCGACCCGTTCCCGCCGGTGCGCAGCGCCACCCGGCTGGCCCGGACGATGGGTGTCGCCGACCTGTTGCGGTTCACCCGCTTCGCCGTGCAGCCGGTCCGCCGCTTCGGTGACGAACGGTTCCGCGGCGAGGGGGCGCCGATCCTGCTGGCCGGCAACGCACTGCACACCGACCTGCCGCCCGAGGCCGCCGGCAGCGCGATCTTCGGATGGCTGCTGTGCATGCTCGGCCAGACCGTGGGCTTCCCGGTCCCGGAGGGTGGGTCGGGTGCGATCGTCGACGCACTGGTTGCCCGGCTCGAGGCATCCGGTGGCCAGGTGCGCCTGGACTCGACGGTCACCGCGATCGACGTCGCACACGGTCGGGCAAGTGGCGTCCGGCTGGCCTCGGGCGAGCGCATAGCGGCCCACTCGGTTCTCGCCGATGTCGCCGCGCCGCACCTGTATCTGGAACTCGTCGGACGCCGGCACCTTCCGGATCGATTGGTCGACGACCTCGACGCCTTCCAGTGGGACAGCCCGACGTTGAAGGTCAACTGGGCGCTGTCCGGGCCCATCCCGTGGACCGCCACGGATGCTCGCGAGGCCGGAACCGTCCACCTCGGTGTCGACCTCGCCGGGCTGACGTTCTACGCGGCGTCACTGGCCGCCAAGCGCATGCCGGCGGAACCGTTCGTCCTGCTCGGACAGATGACCACAACGGACGCGACCCGATCCCCCGCGGGCACCGAGTCGGCGTGGGCCTACACCCACGTGCCGGAAGGCGTGGAGCTGCACGAGCACGACGTCCTCGAGCACGTCGCGCGAGTCGAGGCCGCGATCGAAAGGCAGGCGCCGGGGTTCGGCCGCCTTGTGCTGGCGCGCTCGATCCAGGCGCCGGCCGACCTGCAGAGCGCCAACGCGAACCTGGTCCACGGCGCGGTCAACGCCGGCACCGCGGGCATCCACCAGGAACTCGTGTTCCGCCCGGTCCCGGGCTTGGCGAGGGCAGAGACCGTCATCGACGGGCTGTACCTCGCCGGGGCGGCTGCTCATCCCGGCGGCGGTGTGCACGGAGCGCCCGGATCGAACGCGGCCCGGGCCGCGCTCCGTCGCGAAAGGCACACCGGGCGGGTACATCGCGCGGCAATCAACGCCGCGTACCGCCGGATCTATCGCACTCAGCGGCCCGGCTAGGAGGCCGCCGTCTTCGCGGTCCGCGGCCGGGGACGCCGCTCGGCCAGGGTCGCCAGCCGCGCCAACGATTCGATGTTGCGGCGGCGCAGCGCGTAGCGCTGCAGCGGGTTGTCGAGCACCTTGCCCGGACCGCTGATCGGTTCCTCGGCCATGGTGATGAGCGAGCCCTTGTCCTGCGGGTCGATGGTGAGTTCTACGCGGGCGTCACCCAGATACTTGGCCCGGGCCAGGAGCACCAGACGCTCGTCCTCGACGACATCGACGACCTCGGTGCTGTCCTTGAGCGAGATCGGCCAGGGGCCGACCTTGTGGTGCAGCTGCGCGCCGACCGCCGGCCAGTCGTCCGTGACGTCGCGGATGTGTGATGCCCCGACGACCCACGCCGCGAATATCCAGCCATCGGACAGTTGCGCGAACACCTGGTTGGGCGTGGCCTGCGTCGTCCGGGTAACGGTCGTCGCCATCGTGATCTCCAGCCTCGGTCAGGTAGCGGCTTCGTGCTGAGCCCCTGTCCTGACACCCTCCCCAAACCGGCGCGCGACGAACCCGACCACCACAGCGTGGGGCCCGGCCGCTGAGCGGCCGGACCCCAAGGTTCACCGATCGTGGGTCACGGAGGCGAGCGTTCCCGACGGCCGGGCCGCAACCGCTCCGGACGGCGCCAGATCCGCGCCGCCGGTCGCGCCACACGCGAGCCGACCGGGCGTCGTGCGCCGCGCGGAGGACGCCACGGTGTCCGTGGCACGAGACCCGGGGGCTCGCCGGGCCACTCCGCGGCGATGATCGCGTCGAACTCAGCGCGGAGCAGGTTCTCATCGCGGCACACCAGATCCAGGAATTCCTGCTCGCCGGCGGCGCGCGTCGGGTCGAGCACGAGTTCAGTTGAAGGGCTCATTCTCGTCATCCCACGGGCCGTCAGGCGTTGATCGACTGCCTGTCGTCCGCCTGGCCGTTGTTGATCACGATCTTGCGCGGCTTGGCCTTCTCGGCGATCGGGATGCGCAGGGTGAGTACGCCGGCCTCGTAGCCTGCGGTCACGTTGGTCGTGTCGAGGGTGTCGCCGAGGATCAGCTGGCGACTGAAGACGCCGCGCGGGCGTTCGGCCGCGATCATCTCGGTGTCGCCCTCGCGGGTGCGACGCTCGGCCTTGACGGTGAGCACGTTGCGCTCGACGTCGAGGTCGATCGAGTCCGGGTCGACCCCGGGTAGGTCGAACTCGACGACGAACGTCTCGCCCTCGCGCCAAGCGTCCATCGGCATCACCGACGGGCGGGCCTGCGTTCCTGCGGCCCCGAAGACCTGCTGGGTGAGGCGGTCCAGTTCACGGAACGGGTCAGTGCGCATCAGCATCGTCAACACCTCCATGTTCAGCTAGTGATGCCCCCTGGCCACGATCGTCCCAACTGACGATCTATGGCCTGCGCTATAGATTTCTTATATCAGCTGTGACACGGTAGGGCAAGAGGCGATTTCACGCAGAGGACCTCGATCGGTTGCGTCGCATCGGCGGCCTGCTCGAGGCTGGGCTCAACCTGGCCGGGATCGCCATGGTCCTCGACCTCGAGGGTGAGAACGAGCAGCTGCGCAGCCGGCCGAAGCGGCCTCGCTCGCCCCGGTGAGTTTACTGGCCGTCCGCGGGGTATGCCGCTGGAGTGGCACTCCTCGACCTCCTTCTCGTCCGGCACGCCGAGAGCGTGGGCAACCAAGCCCGGGAGGCGGCCGAGGCCGAGCAGAGCGACCGCATCGGAATCGATGAACGGGACCCGGACGTCGACCTGACCGGTCGGGGGCGCGAGCAGGCTGAGGCGCTCGGCCGGCGGCTGGCCGAGCTTCCCCCCGACGATTTCCCGACGAATGTGTGGGCGTCCCCCTACCTTCGCGCACAACGAACCGCCACCATCGCCCTGGCCACTGCCGGCAGCCAGCTGGACGTCCAGCTCGATGAGCGGCTGCGTGATCGAGAGCTCGGCCAGGTGGACTTGCTCACCCGCCGCGGGGTGCACCGGTTGTTCCCCGAGGAGGAGCAGCGTCGCCGTCATCTCGGGAAGATGTACTACCGCCCGGCCGGCGGTGAGTCCTGGGCCGACGTCGCGTTGCGGCTGCGGTCCTTCCTCGGCGAGATCGACGGCACCGGGACTCCTAGCCGGGTCCTGGTGGTGTCGCACGATGCGGTCGTGCTTCTCGTCCGCTACGTCCTCGAGCGGATGACGGAGTCGGAGGTGCTCGACCTCGCGAGCCGGCAGTCGGTCGGCAACGCCTCCATCACCCGACTGGTGCGGCCGGAAGCGTCCGCGCCCTGGACGGTTCTGCAGTTCGGAGAGGACGAGCACCTCACCCGCTTCGGCGCGGTGCCGACCGAGCACGGAGCGGAGCGCGATGTCCACCCGAAATGAGGTCATCACGCCGGAGGCGTTGCGCGCGTGGGCGCTTCCAGCTCCGGGCAGTTCGAAGCGCAGTCGCGGCACCGTGCTGGTGGCGGGCGGCAGCCCGTCGACCCCTGGTGGCGCGATGCTCGCCGGACTGGCCGCGCTGCGCGTCGGATCCGGCGTTCTCGCGCTGGCCGTCGCTCGATCGGTCGCCAGCGCGGTCGCGGCGGCCGTGCCAGAGGCGTCGGTGTTCGGGGTGCGTCTGCTCGACGGTGAGGACGGTGACGATTTCGACGAGCTGACATCGGGGCGCGACGTCGTCCTGGTCGGGCCTGGACTCGACGACCCGGACCGTGCGGCCGCGCTCGTGAACGAGATCCTCGATCACGCGGCACCCGAGACCCGATTCGTGCTGGACGCGTTCGCCCTGGGGGTGCTGTCGGAGACTAAAGACCAGGACGTGCTCTCCGGCCGGGCCGTGCTGACACCCAACCCGGCCGAGGCGGCCCGGCTG
>JAVHVH010000142.1:0-14200 GCA_032160665.1 Pseudonocardiales bacterium | reverse complement strand
ATTGACAACGCGTTGAAGGGTGTTATCACGGCCTACCGGGACGATTACTCGGTCGTTCAGATTACTGACGTCCACGGCAAAGTGCTGGTGTCCAGCGATCGCAAGCGGGCTATCGACTCGGCTGGGACGGACTGGTTCCGCGCGGCGTTGACCGGGCGGCCGGCGCTCACCTCGATCACCCAAGTCGGCGATCAGCTGCAGTGGATCATCGCTCAGCCGATCGTGAACGCCGCCGGTGATGTCGAGGCGGTCGTCATGGCCAACCTGCGGCCGGAGATCCTGGCCGCGCTGCTCAACCCCGAGTTGGACGTGTCTCGCGGTGACGAGATCTACGCGGTCGACAGGCAAGGACGCCTCATCTACCGCACGAGTATGGGCACGCCCGCCACCGACAGAGCCCTCCTGAGCGCGGGCACGCTGCGCACCACGGTCGACAACGCAGCCGTCCGGCGGGCGACGAACGGCGGCAAACCGGGGACCGCACGGCTCACAGACTTCGCCGGCCGCGACACGATCGGCGGGTACGACACTCTCGACGATCTGGGCTGGGTGGTCGTCGCGCAGGAGCCGGCCGCGGACGTCCTCGTTCCAGTTTCGGACCAGCGTCGGCTCGCCGCCTTGCTCCTCCTGATCGGCGGCGCCCTCGTCGTCGGCGCTTCGATCTTCCTCGCGTGGCGGACGAACCGCCCGATCCGCCGCCTGACCGAAGTGGCCCGGCGAGTGACCAGCGGTGACCTGACCGCCCGGGTCGAGCCGTCCGGCGCCAGCGAGCTGTTCACGTTGGGCGACCGGTTCAACACGATGCTCGGCACCTGCCAGGACCTCATCGACCAGACCACGTCGGCCGGACTCGAGGTCAACTCCGCGGCCGCGGAACTGTCAGCGTCCTCGGATCAGCTGGCGACGACGACGACGCAGCAGAGTGCCGCGATCACGCAGGCCACCGCCACGACGGAGGAGCTGGCTCGGGCATCGGTCGCGATCGCGGACACCGTCGATGAGATTGCCCGCAAGACCGCCGAGACCCGCGACAACCTCGAGAACGCGGAAGCCGATATCGCGACGTCCAGTGAGCGCACGCTGGCACTGGCCAACCGGGTCAATGACATCGACCGGCTGTTGGACCTCATCAACGAAATCGCCGAGCAGACCAATCTGCTCGCACTCAATGCCGCGATCGAGGCCGCGCGCGCGGGCGAAAGCGGCCTGGGCTTCGCGGTCGTCGCCGAGGAGGTGCGGCGGCTCGCGGAGCGTTCCAAGCTGTCAGCCGGGGAAATCGCCATCATCGTCGGCGCGGTGCAGACCGAGACCAACGCGAGCGTGATGTCGATGGAGAAAGGCGCCAAGCAGCTGCAACAGGGCTTGAGCCTGCTCGATACCGTCACCGATGCCAACAGTCAGGTGCGGTTGACGACTCAGCAGCAGCGCAGCGCCACGGCGCAGGTCGTCGAGACGATGGAGCAGTTGACCGACGTCAGCCGCCAGGTCTCAGCGACCGCCCAGCAGCTCGCCTCGGCGGCGGGAGGGTTGGCCGAGCTCGCGGGCAACCTCGAATCCACCGCGGCCAGTGCCCGAAGCGGCGGGCCGTGACCGTGATGCACGCCGTCGTCGTCCCGGTCGGTGCCGACCTCTACGCCGTGCCGATCGACTGGGTGCGGCAGGTACTGGTGGCGCCATCGATCACGACCTTGGCGACCGCGCCGTCGCGGGTCCTCGGCCTGTTCAACCTGCGCGGGGAAATCGTGCCGTTGCTGGACACGGCCGCCCTGTTAGGTGTCGGCGTCATCGATCCGGTCGCGTTCGCTGTTGTCCTGCGTAGTTCGAGGGGCCCAGTCGCGCTGGCCGCCACGGGGATGCCCGAACGGCTGTCCATGGACGGGGTGCCCGCTCCGTCGACGCTGCCCGGCACGACGGGGACCTGGCACGTGGACGGTCGAGTCCTCGTCTCGATCGACCCGTCGGCGCTGCTCGCGGCTGCAGGCCTGGTTGGACCGGGACCCGGCAGCCCCGGCGTGCCCGTGGCGGCCTGACGTGCTCGCGCTTGCGCAGGTGCAGGATCTGTTCGTCCAGGAAGCAGTCGTGCGGCTCGCCCACCTCAGTCACCTCTTGCTAGAGCTGGAGCGGACCGGCGGCAGCCAAGAGCTGGTCGATGCCGTATTCCGGGAGCTGCACACGCTCAAGGGATCGGCGGCCGTCGCCGACCTGGATGCCGTCAGTCGCTGCGCCCACGAGCTCGAAGAACTCGTCGAACCGGTACGGGCCGGACAGCGTCCAGTCACGCCCGAGCTGATCGACACGCTGCTCGCCGGTGCAGATCGTCTTGCCGCCGAGATCTCAGCCACGCACCCGGTCCCCGAGATCCTGGTCGACAACCTCGAAACCGTCACGCCCGACACCGTGACATCCGGGGCGACCGAGCCGAACGGCCACTCCTCGGGCGGAGCGGCGCACGCAGGTGCAGTCCTCGTATCGATGGATCGCATCGATGAGCTCGTCCGCCTGGTCGGCGAGGCGGCCACCGCGCACCTCAGGGTGGGCGGGCTCCTCAACGACCGGTTCGGGGTCGACCCGGCCTCGTGCGCCGAGTTCAATGACCTCTCCCGCGCGATCAACGAGTTGCAGGACCGCGCCATGCGTACCCAGATGGTCCCGGTCGCGACGATCACCGACAACCTGCAGCGAGCAGTGCGCGATCTCGCCCGCGCACAGGGCAAGGACGTTCGCTGGGAGACGCGCGGCGCCGAGACCGAACTCGACCAAGGCGTGCTGACCCGGTTGTCGGAGTCGTTGCTGCACCTGGTGCGCAACGCGGTCGACCACGGCATGGAGTCACCGGCCGAACGGGTGGCGGCGGGAAAGACGCCACACGGCACGATTCGCCTGCACGCCATGCAGCTCGGCTCCGAGGTGATCATCGCGATTACCGACGACGGTCGCGGCGTGAATATCGAGAACGTGCGCCGACAGGCAGAACGTCAAGGCGTCGACACCGACGGCATGGCCGAGGAGGAATTGCTGCAGCTCACCTTCCGACCGGCGCTGTCCACGACGTCGTTCGTGACGGACGTGTCCGGCCGCGGGGTGGGACTTGACGTCGTCCGCGCCAACGTCGAGGCCGCCCGCGGCCGCGTGGAGGTTCGTTCCCAGACCGGTGGGGGCAGCGAGTTCCGAATCGTCGTACCGATCACGCTCGCGGTGTTGCGCTGCCTGCTTGTCGAGGCCGGTGGCCAGCGGTTCGCGCTTCCGTTCCACCGCGTGGTCGTGTCGCTGCCACCCGCTTCGGCCGCTCGCGCACACGCCGAAGGGAGGCCAGTGGTCCTGTTGGACGGGCGCGCCGTGCAGTCGTCGGCGCTAGCTGAAACATTGGGCCTGCCCACCGGGATGCACCCGTCAGGTCCGATCGTCGTCCTCGCCGACACCGCCCACCAGCACGCGTTCCAGGTCGACCGGCTCCTCGGCCAGCGCGACGTCGTCGTCAAGGGACTCAGCGAGTTGCTGCCGCATCTGCCCGTCCTCGCCGGCGCGAGCGTGGAACCGGACGGCTCGGTCCTGCTGGTCCTTGACCCACCGGGTTTGATCCAGCGTGCGCGCCACTCCAGCCGTCCAACTCCGCCTTCGGCCGCGGACGAGGACGGGATGACGCGGCGCCGGATCCTCGTCGTGGACGACGCGCTCGTCGTGCGCGAGCTGCAGCGCAACATCCTCGAACGGGCGGGCTACCAAGTGCGCGTCGCCATCGACGGAAGCCAGGCCCTCTCCAGATTGGCCGAGGAACCGAGCGATCTCGTCCTGACCGACATCGAGATGCCGGTCATGGATGGCTTCGAACTCACTGCGTCGATCCGGGCGCATCCCACGCTGGCGAACATCCCGGTCTTGATCCTCAGTTCGCGCGCCGACGACACCGACCGGCAGCGCGGGCTCGATGCCGGCGCCGACGGCTACATCGTCAAGAGTGGCTTCGACGAGGGCAGCCTGCTCACCGCCGTGAGCCGCCTGATCGGCGGCCGATCATGAGCCCCACGATCCGTGCCGTCGTCGTCGCCGATGACGCTGCGGACCTCGTCGCCGCTCTCCACCATGATGCCGACACAGTCGTGATCGGCAACGTGGCCAGCGCTGCCGCGGCGACTAGGCTGGTCGCCACGACTCGTCCGGACATCGTGCTCCTCGATCTCAACCTGGCTGATGGCAGCAGCCGCGCGGCCATCGAGCGGATCATGGATCAGGCGCCGACGCCCATCCTCGTGCTGTCCGGACGGATCGACGATCGCCGCTCTCCTTCAGTGGTCGAAGCGCTGGTCGCCGGTGCGTTGGACGCGTTGCCGATTCCGCTCGACTGGGACGGAGCGCGCGGCGCCGAGCTGCGCGACCGGGTGCGCCGGCTGAGCACCGCGTGGGTGATCCGGCATCTGCGCGGCGGCCGAGTGGGCGCCGCCACTTCCGACACCCATCACGCACTGACCGCGCCCCCCATCGTCGCCATCGCGGCTTCCACCGGCGGACCCAGTGCGCTGGCCGGCATCCTCGCCGAGCTCGGCGGTCTGCCGGCGCCAGTGCTGATCGTCCAGCACCTCCATCCGGACTTCACCGATGGGCTGCTGGAATGGATGTCACGCGTATCGGCGCTGCCGGTCGAGGTCGCCGAGCACCGTCAGCCACCGCGACCCGGTCGGGTATACCTCGCACCGGGAGGTGTCCACCTGCGCCTCGGACCGCTCCGGCACCTGGAGCTGTGTTCGAAGCCGCCGAGCATTCACCGACCATCCGCCGATGTCCTCTTCTCCTCGATGGCCGAGAACTGCGGGGCCGGCGGAGTGGGCGTGATGCTGACCGGAATGGGTGACGACGGTGCCCGCGGTTTGTTGGAACTCCGTCGCCGCGGCGGCCAGACCCTCGGCCAGGACGAACAGACGTGCGCGGTGTTCGGCATGCCGCGCGCGGCGCAGCGGATCGGCGCCGTCGAAGAACTGCTGCCGCTGAGCAAGCTCGCCGCGGCGATTCACGAGGCAGTGCGCGCACGCATCGGGGCCCGTCCATGATCCCCGACCCGAGACTCGAAGCCGCAGTGGATCAGATAAGCGACCTGCTGAACAGCCAGATTGGACTCCGCCCCGAGGCCGCACTGCGCGGACGGTTGCGCCGCTGCGTCCGCGAGGAGGCGGCTGTCGCCGAGGAAGATCTCGAGTCCTACGTCCGCGGCTTGGCGGCGGACCCGGGCGCGTTGCAACGGCTGCTCAACCGGGTCACCGTGCAGGAGACCGGCTTCTTCCGTCACCCCGAACATTTCCAGGTACTCGCGGCGGAGGTCTTGCCGCAGGTGTCGACACCCACGCTGATCTGGAGTGCAGGCTGCGCCAACGGACAGGAGGCCTACAGCATCGCGATGGTCCTCGAAGAGCTCGGCATCGCCGGCTCGGTGATCGCGACGGACCTCTCCACCTCCGCCCTGCAGCGAACGGCCGCCGCTCAATACACGGCGCGCGAGCTGGGGGGGCTGTCCCCCGCCCGGCTCGAACGACACCTGACGCGCACGGGCAACACCTGGCTGGTGAACGACGCGGTCCGCAACCGGGTGGTGACGCTGCACCACAACCTGATCGAGCCCTTGCCCGAAAGCGTGCGCTCGAGCCAGGTGGTGTTCTGCCGCAACGTGCTGATCTACCTCTCCGCCGAGCACATCCGGGCCTACCTGGACGGGCTGGCCAATGCGTTGGTTCCGCGCAGCTATCTTTTCCTCGGTGCCGCCGAGGCGCTCTGGCCGCTGAGCGACCGATTCGACACGGTGCGCGTGGGCGATGCGTTCATCTACCGGCCGAGGCCGGAACCGGCTCGTCCGCGCCAGCCCCACCGGGTCGAGGACGATGCCCCGGTCACTCGCCGGCTGCGACGTTCACCGTCCGCGCCCCCACTGCGTACGCGCGCCGCGACGACCCAGCACGCCACCCAGGTCGGCGCACGATCCCGCCCCGCAGCGCTGCGGTCGCCGGAGCCTCGACCGGTGGCGGTCACCGAGTCCGTGCAGCAACTCGCGCAGGCCGGGCAGTGGGCACTCGACGCCGACCAAGCCGACCCCGCTGTGGTCGCATTCCGCAAATGGGCCTACCTGACCCCGGACGATGCGATGGCCCACCTGCACTTGGGCCTCGCGCTCGAAGCCGCCGGGGATCAGCCCTCGGCGCGACGCGCCTTCTCCGCCGCGCGAAGAGCTGCGCTGAATCCTGAACGGGACGCCGACGTCATCGATGGCTATGCCCCCAGCGAACTGTTGCGACTGCTCGAGGCGAAGGATCGGGGCGCAGCGCTGTGAACACGATGGTGTGCTTCCGCGCCGGACAGGTCGCGTACTGCCTGCCGATCGCCGACACCCGCGCGGTGCGCACCTCGGCCGGGATCACCAAGCTGCCCGATCCGCGTCCCGGCGTGGCCGGGATGATCCCCGGGACGCCTCCGATGACCGTCCTCAGCTCGCTGGGCCAGGGCGGCACGCACATCCTCGTCGTCGAGACGTCGACCCGGGCCTTCGGTCTGCTGGTCGACCAGGTGACCAGCCTGTGGAAGGTCGACGACGACAAGATCGGGCCGATTCCCGAGGGTCAGTCACAGCGGCTCGTATCGGGCACGGCCGAGCGCGACGGAGAGCTGCTGCTCATCGTCGACCCGGATGCGTTGGCGGCCCTGCTGTGAGCGCCGACCCGACCGTCCTCATCGCCGATGACTCGTTGGTGATTCGCGCCGTCGTCCGGTCGGGTTTGGAGGAGGCGGGCTACCGGGTCACCGAGGCGGTGGACGGGGTCGATGCTGTCGCACGATGCCGGGCAGCCCCGCCCGACGTCATCCTGCTCGACGTGGAGATGCCGGGCATGACCGGCCACCAGGTGTTGGCGATTCTCAAGAGCGACGACGCGTTGCGCGACATCCCGGTTGTCTTTCTGACCGGTCGCACGAGCATGGACGACGTCCTGACGGCGCTCCGGGGTGGTGCCCACGATTACCTGAAGAAGCCGTTCGAGGCGGCCGAGCTGGTGGCGCGGGTCGGGGCGGCAGCCCAGGTCAAGCAGTTGCAGGATCGGCTCCGGGCCCAGAATGAGCAGTTGGAGCGGCTGTCGCGCACCGACATGCTCACCGGGCTCTTCAACCGCCGCCACATGGAACAGGAACTCACCCGCGAGAACAGCACGGCGTGGCGGAGCGGGCGCGAGCTCGGGCTGGTCCTGCTCGACATCGACCACTTTAAGGTCGTCAACGACACCTACGGCCACACGGCCGGCGACCACGTGCTGTGCGAATTCGCGCGTCGACTCGTCGGCGAACTCCGCGCGGGCGATACCGCGGGACGCTGGGGCGGCGAGGAGTTCCTGGTGATCCTGCCCAACACCGACTTGGAGGGGACTCGACACGTCGCCGAGCGGATCCGCGCCGCGATCGCGGCCAGCCCGACCGCGACGCAGGGCGAGAACATCACCGTGACGGTCAGCGGCGGCTGCGCCATCGGTCCGGCCGCGGGCGCCGACGTTCTCGTCGGTCTCGCCGACACGCAGATGTACCGCGCCAAGGCGTCCGGGAGGAACCGGATCGCAGCGGATGCGCTTCCACCGGCCACCGTTGCCCAGGATGCCGGGTTGTCGCGAGGGTAAGCGCACGCTTGACTCGAGTCGTGCCGTCGCGCCGGTCTCCGTCCTCCTCACGCGAGTCCCTCGCGACCTACCGAGGCAAACGCGACTTCGATCGGACGCCGGAACCGGCGGGCGCCGGGCCACCACGCGCTGACCCGCACGGAATGCGACGGTTCGTCGTGCAACGCCACCGAGCGCGCCGGCTGCACTACGACCTGCGCCTCGAGATCGACGGCGTCCTGGTCAGCTGGGCCGTCCCGAAGGGACCCACGCTGGATCCGGGCGTGCGCCGCGCGGCGTTCCACGTCGAGGACCACCCGATCGAATACATCGACTTCGAGGGCGTCATCCCGGCCGGCGGATACGGCGGCGGCGACGTCATCGTCTGGGACGCCGGAACCTGGGAGCCGCACAAGGCGGGCGACCCGCCCGATCCCGGTCGCTCGGTTGCCGACGGCGAGCTGCATGTCGAACTCGCGGGCGACAAGCTGCGCGGGCGGTTCGTGCTCGTGCGCACGAGCAGTCGATCGTCCGACAAGGACGAGTGGCTGCTGCTGCACAAGCACGACGAGTTCGCCGTGGACGGGTGGGACCCGGAGGATCATCCGCGCTCGGTACTGAGCGGCCGGACGAACGACGAGGTGAAGGCCGACCCCGACCGGTTGTGGCGATCGGACCTGCCAGCGGCTCGCGCCGCAGTCGCCTTGAAGCCGTGGTCGACCGCGGCCACGCCGGACGAACTCAAGGCGTTGGACGAGGTGGGCCAGTCCGGCACCTGGGCGATCTTCGGCCGCGAGCTGCGCGTGACCAATCTCGACAAGGTCCTGTTCCCGGCGCGTCCCGGCGAGGATCCGGTCACCAAGCGCGATCTGCTCCGGTACGCCGCGCAGATCGCTCCGAGCGTGGTGCCGTACCTGACGCGACGAGCTCTCAACATGCACCGCTACCCCAGCGGCGCACAGGGCAAGGGTTTCTGGCACAAGGAGCTCCCGCAGCACGCGCCGGACTGGTTGCCGAGGTGGGACAACCCCGACGCGGACGAGGGCGAAACCGGCACCTACCTCGTCGTCGACGAGAACGCCGCTCTGGTGTGGGCCGCCAACTTCGGCGCGCTCGAGTGGCACGCGTGGACGTCGCTGACCGACCAGCCGCACCGGCCCACCTACGCCCTCATCGATCTCGACCCCGGCGGCGAGACGAGCTGGGCCGACCTGCTCGTCCTGGCCCGCTTGCACCGCACCGCGTTCGAGCACCTCCAAGTCGTGGCCCGTCCGAAACTCACCGGCCGGCGCGGCATTCAGATCTGGGTGCCGATCGCACGAGGCCCCGGATTCGACGCCACGCGCAAGTGGGTGGAGCAGCTGTCGAAGATGGTCGGCGCCGTCGTTCCGGAGCTGATCAGCTGGAAATGGCAGGTGCGCGATCGCGCCGGGCGGGCGCGCCTCGACTTCACCCAGAACGCGATCAACAAGACGCTGGTCGCGCCGTACAGCCCCCGGGCGGAGCCCGGCGCGCCCGTGTCGGCCCCGATCGACTGGGACGAGCTCGACGACCCGTCATTGTCACCGGACGGGTTCACGATCCGGAACATCACTGCGCGCATCGAGGAGAAGGGCGACCTGTTCCGGGATGTCCTCGAGCATCGACAGAAGCTGCCGCCTTTCGAGTGACCGGCGGGCGGGGCGGAGCGAAACCGCATGCACCACAATGAAGCGGTGCCGGACTCGAGCAGTACCGACGCCGCCGTCGACGAGGCTATGCGCAGCCTGTACCGCATGCCGCCGGACGAGTTCATGTCCGCCCGCGCGCGGCTCGCAGATCAGGCCCGCCAGGACGGTAATTCCGCCGCCGCGTCCAAGATCGGCGCCCTGCGCAAGCCCACCACCGCAGCATGGATCGTCAACCTCCTCGCCGCCGAGGATGACGCCGCCGCGAACCGTCTGGGCGAACTCGGCGAGGAACTGCGAGACGCGCAGGAGGCACTCGACTCCGCGCGGCTGCGCGAGTTGTCAGGGCAACGTCGTCGCTTGGTCGCCGCGCTGGCGCGGGACGCGTTCACGCACGCGGGACGACGCGAGCCGGCGGCCGGTCTGCGCGACGAGGTGATGGAGACGCTCGACGCCGCGGTGGCCGATCCCGACGTGGCCCGGCGCCTGGGCGTGCTGCAGCGCGCCGAGAAGTGGTCGGGATTCGGCTTCGCCCCCACCGGTTCGCCGGAGCTCACGCTCGTGCGTGGCGGACGGGGTTCTCCACCGGCTGCTCCCGGCAAATCGACGCCCCCAAAACCCAGCGCGGCCGAGCGCCGCAAGCAGCAGCGAGCGTTGGCCGCGGCACGAGACGCGTTTGCCGCCGCCGACAGCGCTCATGACGACGCCCAGGCCGCAGAGCTTGGATTGTCGCAACGCGTGCGGCGCCTCACGTCCCGCCTGGCCGACCTGCAGCGCGAACTGGACGAGGCACGGGAGGAGCTCGAGGCGGCCCGGGCCGAGGTGACCTCGGCCCGCTCCCGCCGCCGGGAGGCACGGTCGGCACTGGATCGAGCCGAACGCGAGTCGTCCGACTGACGACGAGGCCGGTCGACGGACGCTGTGCTCAGCGGCCGATGTCGCGGTGGGCCGAGCGATAGGCCCGCGGGCTGAGCCCGAACTCACGCCGGAACGCGCGCGAGAAGTACTCGGCCGACGCGAAACCGCATTCGACCGCGACCCGCTCGACATGCCCGGGGCCGCTGCGAGCGGCGAGGATCTCGGCGGCGCGCTCGAGCCGACGGCGCCGGATCCGGGCGGCCGGGCTCTCGGTTCCGTTGAACGCGCGATACAGCTGACGAAGCGACACGTTGAGTTGGGCCGCGATCGTGGCCGGCGTGAGATTCGGGTCGGCGGCCTGTTCGTAGATGATCGCGTCGGTGCGCAGTCGCACCTGTTCCACCTGGGCCAGATCCCCGCTGGGCTTCTTGACCGCGGTGCGCAGCAACAGGCTGGCCAACGCTGCGAGGTAGCGATCGACGCCGATCAGGCTCGAGGACGTGCTCAGCTCGTCGCTGCCCGCGAGCAGCAAGCCGACCGCGGCCCGGAGCAGCTGGGACTGGAACGGCGTCAGATCGAAGCTGCGATCGCGCATCTCCTTGATCGCGGGCGCCTCGATACCGATCGCGGCCAGAGGGATGTTGAGCGTGTAGAGGTGCGTATTGGCGACGAACTGCTCGGCGATCTCATCCGACGGTTCGTACACCCGCAAGGTGCCGGTCGCGACGCCCACCGGGTCGAACACCGAACCGCCACCCTCGACCCGGGCCAGGATGTGCACACCACCGTCGATCGGGGACGGCGTCGTCGGGCGGGCCGGCCGGTACAACTCGGCGCCGCTGAGCGTGGACGCCGACCAGATGCAGCGCGTGCCGCGCAGGCGGGCCCCCTTGAAGAAGTACGGAGCGCGGGCGTGCGGCAACGGAGAGATCCGCATGCCCAGCGGGCCGGTTCGCAGCCGACCCGTCCAGGTATCCGGATTGTCGGCTGAGACGTCCAGCCAGGCAACCGCCCCTGGTGGGGGCAGGTCGAAGCGTCCCGACCCGTCCAGCCCAACCATCCCCCTGCACCTCCACGAGCAGCGCTGGCCCTAAGCCGTCGTCGAAACGACGGATTGCGCACCCGACCCGCACTAGGTGTGACACGAACGGTATGCATGCGGCCCGGATGCCGCAAGCGGGCGGTGCAGAACTGAGCCGCCGTTCGAGGCACATCCGGGCCGGATAGGATCTGGAACACGTTCTAGATTTTGATCGAATGGAGGCTCCCGGTGAAGCTCGGCTACCACACCGGCTACTGGTCGGCCGGCCCTCCAGAGGGCATCGCCGACGCACTCGCGGCCTGCGAGGACCTCGGCTTCGATTCGATCTGGACGGCCGAGGCGTACGGCTCGGACTGCCTGACCCCACTCGCCTGGTGGGGGGCGTCGACCTCCACCGTCAGGCTGGGCACCAACATCCTGCAGATGTCGGCGCGCACCCCAGCCGCCACGGCGATGGCCGCGATGACCCTGGACCACCTGTCCGGTGGGCGTTTCGTCCTCGGCATCGGAGCGTCCGGACCGCAGGTCGTCGAGGGTTGGTACGGCCAGTCCTACCCCAAGCCCCTGGCCCGGACCCGTGAGTACGTGGAGGTCATTCGCAAGATCCTGGCTCGCGAGGAGCCCGTCACGCACGAGGGCGAGTTCTATCCGCTGCCGTATCCCGGCGGCGCCAACCTCGGCAAGGCGCTCAAGTCGACCGTGCACCCGCTCCGCAGCGACATCCCGATCATGATGGGTGCCGAGGGTCCGAAGAACGTGGCCTTGTCGGCCGAGATCGCCGACGGCTGGCTACCGATGTTCTTCTCACCCAAGATGGACGGCTTCTACCGGGAGGCCCTGGCCGAGGGCTTCGCCCGCCCGGGGGCGCGGCGCAGCTTGGCCGACTTCGAGGTCCCGACCTTCGTCCCGGTCGTCGTGCACGACGACGTCGAGGAAGCCGCCAATATGGTCCGGCCGGCCGTCGCGCTCTACATCGGCGGCATGGGGGCGAAGTCGATGAACTTCCACGCGAACCACTTCGCCCGGCTGGGATACGAGGCCGAGGTCGCCACCATCCAGGAACTTTTCCTCACCGGCCGCAAGCTCGAGGCGATGGGCGCGGTGCCGACCACGCTGATTGAGGACATCGCCCTGATCGGTCCGGCGGCCAAGATCCGCGACGAGTTGCCGCTCTGGGAATCCACGGTGATCACCAGCCTGATCATCCAGGCCCCGCCGCAATCCCTGCGCGCAGTCGCCGACGTCCTGTCCTGACTGCTGCGGTCCGATCAGGGGCTCGGCGAGCCCGCCGGATCGCTCGTGGTGGCCGGATCGCTCGTGGCCAGCCCGGCCGCGGTGGAGGCCCCGGAATCACTGGGTGCAGTCGACGACTCGGCCGACGAGGACGTGGGCGGCGGCGACGTCGAGCTCGTGTCGCTCGACGGCGGCGCGGAACTCGAGGACGAACTCGAGCTCGATCCGCTTGACGATGCCGACGTCGACGCCGAGGCCGGGGGCGACGACGCTGAGGACGACGGCCCACGCGAGATCGTCGAAGTCGTCGGTCGCGGAGTCGGCTTGGAGCTCGACGGCACGCCGCGGGGATTCCCCGGGTCGACCGGCGGGAGCGTCGGGCGGTCGCCATGCCGCGGCGGCTCGGGACTGGTCGGGAGCACCGGAATGGTGACGCCGACGGCTCCGCTGGCGTAGACGCGCTCGAGGCTCATCACCAACGAGACGTACTCGTAGGAGTAGTTGTAGCTGAGGATCGCGCGCACCGTGCCGCGGTAGGTGCTCAGGTCGCGGCCGGCGGCGCACAGGTAGTCGGCCGCGGCATCGGCGGCGTCGAAGATGTTGAACGGGTCCTTCTTGCCGTCGTGATTACCGTCGACGCCCCAGTTGGCCCAGGTCGACGGGATGAACTGCATCGGTCCGACCGCCCGGTCGTACACCGTGTCGCCGTCCAGTCGCCCGCCATCGGTGTCCCGGATCAGGGCCGTGCCGTTTCCGTTGAGCGGGATGCCCACCACAGGTGGCGTGGACAGCCCGTCGGAGTGCAGAAGCGCGCCGGCGAACCGGCCGTGGTCGGACTCGACGCGACCGATGCCGGCCAGCAGCGGCCACGGCAGCCGGCAGGCCGCGTTAAGCTTGGCCTCGCGGGCGGCCGCGGTCTTGTACGCCGTCAGGGCCGTCACCGGGATCCCGCTAGCCGCCAACCCGGAGGCCGGGGTCGTGTCGGGCGCCTGATCGACGCGTACGGGCGGTGGTGCGGCCGCCGCACCACCAGCGGCGAGCAGCGCGGCACCGAACGGCGCTACGCCCTTGGCGCCGACAACCCCACCCTGCAGAGCGACGAGGTCGACCGTGCCCACGGCCGCGGCGTTCCCCGCCAGTGCCTGATGGGGCACTGCGCCGAGTTTGACGTCAGCCGGGCGCGCAACGTGTCCGGCTGCGGGTTTGGCCCCACCTCCGGCGGCGACGGCGCAGCCGGCCACGCCCAGCCCAGCCGCCACGACGAACGCGCCGACGGCAGCGACGCTGCGGGTAGGTGCCAACAGGGAGGGCCGCGCGTGCTGCGGCCGCCGTCGTGCCCCGTCGCGTCTCGCTCGCATCATCGATCGTCCAGTCCCGGTGTCCGTGTGGCGCCGGCGCGGCCCGAATGGTTTTGGGCGGGAGTCGGCGGTTCACCCTAAGTCTGAGATCAAGCCCTCGTCCACGGGGTGCAACCAACGCTGCCCCCCGGGGCATTCCAGCCGTTCTGCGACGCTTGCCTCGCCCGCTCCGCGAGATCGCCGACTCGGGTGGGCGCCAAGGTGCTCTTCGACGCGGCTCACTTCACCGCCGACCGGGCCGGCGCCTGAGCTACCCGATCAGCTTTGTTCCCGGCGGTCACCCGGCGCGCTCTCATCGATGCTTAGGCCGGATTTGACGCCGGGATGGGACGCGCATGACGGTGTTCGGCCGAGTGTGGTGCCACGGTCCCCACCAGGACGGATCGATCAGGACATCGCCCTCTCGGCGAACGACCGAAGGACAGG